>NZ_CP014301.1:1511538-1813846 GCF_001562255.1 Bosea sp. PAMC 26642
GACCAACGGCAAGGTCGTCGTGCTCGGCGGCGGCACCGGAAACCCGTATTTCACCACCGACACAGGCGCCGCCCTGCGCGCGGCCGAACTCGGCTGCAGTCACCTTCTCAAGGCAACGCAGGTCGACGGGGTCTATACCGCCGATCCCAAGAAGGATCCGAGCGCGACGCGCTATGACACGCTGACCCATGCCGAGGCGATCCGTAAGGACCTCAAGGTGATGGACACGGCCGCCTTCGCGCTGGCGCGCGATGCCGGACTCACCATCGTCGTCTTTTCCATCGCGGAGACCGGTGCACTGGCTGCGGTCTTGCGCGGCGAGGGCAGGGCGACTTATGTGACGCCGTGACGCCACGAAGTATGAGACATTCCTGACCTTGCGGAATTCCTTGACCCTTCGGGGCCTCCCCGCCATGGTCGCGCCCGGTTCCGTATGATCTGCAAGGTCTTGAAGACGATGGCCCAGACAACTTTCGATCTCGCCGACGTGAAGCGCCGCATGCAGGGCGCGCTCACCTCCTTCAAGAGCGACCTCGCCTCGCTGCGCAGCGGGCGGGCGTCGGCCAACATGCTGGATCCGATCCAGGTCGAGGCCTATGGCGCCCGCTCGCCATTGAGCCAGCTCGCCACCGTCAGCGTGCCCGAGGCGCGCCTGCTCAGCGTCCAGGTCTGGGATCGCAGCATGGTCGGCCCCGTCGAGAAGGCGATCCGCGAATCCGATCTCGGCCTCAATCCCCAGACGGAGGGCCAGGTGCTGCGCATCCGAGTGCCGGAGCTGAACGAGCAGCGCCGCAAGGAAATGGTCAAGGTCGCCCATAAATACGCCGAGGAATCGAAGATCGCCGTGCGCCATGTCCGCCGCGACGCGATCGACATCATCAAGAAGGTCGAGAAGGACGGCGACTACACCAAGGACGACGTCACCCGCCAGTCCGACCTCGTCCAGAAGGCGACCGATCAGCACATCGCCGAGATCGACCAGGCGCTGGCGGTGAAGGAAAAGGAAATCCTGAGCGTCTGAGCCGCCGCGGCCGTTTTCAATACTGCGAGCAACCGGCGCAAGGCCGAACGAGGCATAAAATGTCAACAGGCCAGCGGCAGGGAGACAACGCGCAAGGCCCCGTCCACGTCGCCATCATCATGGATGGCAACGGCCGCTGGGCGAAGATGCGCAACCTGCCGCGCCAGGAAGGCCACCGCCGGGGCCTCGAGGCCTTGCGCCGGACCGTCCGCAATGCCGATGAGCTCGGCATCAAGGTGCTGACGCTCTATAGCTTTTCGACCGAGAACTGGCGCAGGCCGCAGGCCGAGGTGTCATTCCTGATGGGACTGCTCAGGCGCTTCGTCGAGAAGGACCTCGAAGAACTCCATGGCTCCGGCGTGCGCGTGCGCATCATCGGCGGTCGCGACGACCTGACGCCGGACCTGCGCGGCCTCGTCGAACACGCCGAGACCGTGACCCGCGGCAATACGGGGATGACCCTGGTGGTCGCCTTCAACTATGGCGCCCGCGACGAGATCGCCCGTGCGGCACGCGGCCTTGCAGCGGATGTCGCGGCAGGCCGGATCGCTGCCGCCACGATCGACGAGGCAATGTTGTCGAGCCGGCTCGACACGCACGACCTGCCCGATCCCGAACTGGTGATCCGAACCTCCGGCGAGACCCGCATCTCGAATTTCCTGCTCTGGCAGGCGGCCTATGCCGAATTCGTCTTCACGCCCGTGCTCTGGCCGGATTTCGACCGCGCCGCCCTCGAAGAGGCACTGGCCGAGTATCGCCGCCGCGAGCGCCGCTTCGGCGGGCTCGCCGAGCCGGCCGACCGAAAAGTCGGCGCGGCGTGAATGAAACCCCGCCCGGCACGTCGAAGGCCGGCTCCGGCGAGTTGAAGCTGAGGGTCGTCTCGGCCCTCGTCCTGTCGGCAGGCATCCTGGCCGCGACCGCCTGGGGCGGCTGGCCCTTCCGCCTGGTCTGGACGTTGGTTGCGGGGCTCGTCGCCTATGAATGGCTCTCGATCGTCAGCCGGCGCCATGCCGTTGCCGCCGGGCTGGGTGTTGTCGCTGCGGGCATCGCACTGGGACTGCTCCCCGTCAGCCCTGCGGCGCTTGCCGGCGTCGCCGCGATAGCCGCGGTGACCGGCGCCATCGCGACGCCGCATGTCGAGGATCGGCACGCGCTGGAGGCCTGCGGCATCGCCTATGCACTGGCCTTCGCTTTGATCGCGCCGGCCTTGCGCGCCGTCCCCGATGTCGGAATCGTGCTGATCTTCTGGAGTTTCGCGGTCGTCTGGTTCACCGACATCGCCGCCTATTTCACGGGACGCCGGCTCGGTGGCCCGAAGCTTATGCCGCGCTTCAGTCCCAAGAAGACATGGTCTGGTGCCATCGGCGGTGCGGTGACCGGCACGGCCTGCGGCTATGCCGTCTGGGCACTATCGCCTGCGGCCAAAGGCCTGATTGGACCGCTTGCGGTCATCGCGGCCTCACTCTTCGCCTCCATTGCAAGCCAGGCGGGCGATCTGTTCGAATCGGCGATCAAGCGCCGCTTCGGCGCCAAGGATTCAAGCCATCTGATTCCCGGCCATGGCGGTTTCCTCGACCGGCTCGACGGCTACTGGGCCGTGCTCGTCTTCGCTGGGCTGGCGTTGTTCGCGACGCAACTGGACATCTGACCGGCCGATGCTCCGTACAGTCACTCTTCTCGGCGCCACCGGCTCCATCGGCCGCTCGACCCGCGACGTCGTGGCCGAGAACCCGGAGCGCCTGCGCATCGCCACTGTCGTCGGTGGCCGCGACGCGCAGGCGCTGGCGCGCGTCGCGATCGAAACCGGCGCAAGTTTCGCCGCGCTCGCCGATGCGAGCGCTGGCGGCGAACTGGGACGGGCGCTCGCGGGAACCGGCATCGCCAGCGGGGCAGGGCGCTCGGCCGTGCTCGACGCCGTGGCACGGCCGAGCGACATCGTCGTAAGCGCCATCTCCGGCGCAGCGGGGCTGGAGGCGACTTTTGCCGCCCTGACGCCCGGCAGGGTCATCGCGCTCGCCAACAAGGAGAGCCTGGTCTGTGCCGGTGCTGCGGTGATGGGCCGCGCCGCCGCCGTCGGCGCCCGCATCTTGCCGCTCGATTCCGAGCATAACGCCCTCTTCCAAGTGCTGGGCCACGAGCCGATTTCTGCGATCAGCAAGATGACGCTGACCGCCTCGGGAGGGCCTTTCCGGACCTGGAGCGCGGAGCAGATCGCGGGAGCGAAACCCGAGCAGGCACTGGCCCATCCCAACTATGCCATGGGCGCCAAGATCACGATCGACTCGGCCAGCATGATGAACAAGGGTCTCGAACTGATCGAGGCCTGCTTCCTCTTCGGCCTGACGCCGGACCAGCTCGACGTGCTGGTCCATCCGCAGCAGATCGTCCATGGGCTCGTCACCTTCCGCGACGGCTCGGTCAGTGCGGGCCTCGCTTTGCCCGACATGCGGGTCGCCGCCGCCCATTGCCTCGGCGTCGATGGCCGCCTGGACGCACCGCCCGCGCGCTTTCTCGATCTGGCAACGACAGCCCCCTTGTCCTTCGAGCGCCCTGATCTGGCGCGCTTCCCCGCGCTCGGCCTCGCCATTGCGGCACTGGCCGGCGGCGGGGCGATGCCGGCAGTTCTGAACGCCGCCAACGAGATCGCGGTCGCGGCCTTCCTGGCAGGCCATATCCCGTTCCCGGGGATAGCCGGCCTGGTCGAGGCCGTCTGCGCGCAAACCGCGTCCGGGCTGACTGCGCCACTGGATGTCGAGGAAGCCCTCGCCATTGACCAAGACGCGAGAAAGCGCGCGCAAGCGCTCTTGTCGCAAGCCGCCTTCGCTGTCACCTAAGGGGTAGGAAGCGGGAGAGTTTGATGGAATTCGTGACAACGATCTGGAATGCGGGTCATTTCCTGTTGAGCTACCTGCTGCCCTTCCTGTTCGTCCTGACGACCGTGATCTTCGTCCACGAACTCGGCCATTTCCTCGTCGGACGCTGGTGCGGCGTGGACGTGAAGGTGTTCTCGATCGGCTTTGGCCGCGAGATCGTCGGCTTCAACGACAAGCACGGCACGCGCTGGCGCATCGCCATGATCCCGCTCGGCGGCTATGTGAAATTCTCCGGCGATGCCGACGCCTCGAGTGCGCCCGACCATGCCGAAGTTGCGCAGATGTCGCAGCGCGAGCGCGAACGCTCGTTTCCGGCCCAGTCGATCGGCGAGCGCGCCGCGATCGTCGCAGCCGGCCCGATTGCCAATTTCCTGCTCGCCATCCTTATCTTCGGTGCCACATCGTTCATTTTCGGCAAGCAGGTGCTGATCCCGCGCGTCGACGAAATCGTTGCCGGCAGCGCGGCCGAACGCGCCGGGTTGAAGTCGGGCGATCTCGTCCTGTCGATCGACGGCAGTCCGATCGGCAGCTTCGGCGACATGCAGCGCGCCGTCTCCATCAGGCCGAACGAAACGCTCTCGCTCGTCGTCGACCGCGCCGGCAGCGCGCTGACCCTCCCGGTCACGCCCGATCTGGTCGAGACCAGTTCTCCTCTCGGCAAGCAGCGTATCGGCATCATCGGCGTGCGCGCCTCGCGCAATCCGCAGGACTGGTCGACGCAACGATTCGGCCTGCTGGAATCCGCCAGGCTCGGCGTCACCGAAAGCTGGTTCGTCGTCGAGCGAACCTATGACTACCTGTCCAAGCTCGTCGTCGGCCGGGAATCGACCGACCAGCTCTCCGGTCCGATCCGGATCGCGCAGGTCTCCGGCATGGTCGCATCGAGCGGCGGCCTGTTGGGCCTGATCAACCTGGCCGCGATCCTCTCGGTTTCGATCGGCCTGATGAACCTGTTCCCGATTCCGATGCTCGATGGCGGACACCTCATGTTCTACGCGATCGAGGCCTTGCGCGGCCGCCCTCTCAGCGAACGGGCTCAGGAAATTGGCCTGCGCGTCGGTCTGGGTCTCGTCCTGATGTTAATGCTTTTCGTGACCTGGAACGATCTGGTCCATGTTCGCTCGTTGTTGTGAAATCGCGTCGCAGCCCGCTCGAAGGCAGTTTTTCTGTGCCGAATTGAGGCAAAACGACGGCGCGTGGCGTGGCCTCATGGCAACGACGGGGCGAAAAACACTTTGTTAACGACAATGCCGGTTTGCACCCATCGTGAAACTTTGTAGAAGCGATTGGACTGCAATGTCGTCGTGCGACTGCTGCGAAGCGGATGCTCCCAAGTCGGGATGGCGACCTTAGAAAATGGAATAGGCGACCTGATGACGTCGACTCTAAAGAGCCGGTCTTCGAGAATGCGGCTCTCTCGATCCGTCGGACTTTCGGCCTTCATGTTGGCCGTAAGCGGTGGCGTTGCGTTTGCGCAGGCCGTGATAGTCCAGGGCAATCGTCGTGTGGATGCGGAGACCATCCGCTCCTATGCGACAGGGCAGGGCGGCCCGCAGGAGATCCGCCAGACTTTGCTCGCGACCGGCATGTTCTCCAACGTGCAGGTCAGCCGCCGTGGCGCGCAGACCGTGATCTCGGTTCAGGAAAACGACACGATCAATCGCGTCGCTTTCGAAGGCAACCGCCGCGTCAAGAGCGAAATCCTGATGCAGCAGGTCGAATCCAAGGCCAATGGCCCGCTCAGCCAGGCTTTGATCGACGCCGACGCCCAGCGCCTGCGCGAGATCTATCGCCGCTCCGGCTATGGCACGACCGCGATCACCGGCCGCATCGCGCCGCTGCCGAATGGTCGCTCGGACGTCGTCTTCACCGTCGTCGAGAGTGGCAAGACCGGCATCAAGACGATCAATTTCTCGGGCAATAACGAGTATTCGGCCGGTCGTCTTCGCGGCCTGATGAGCTCGACCGAGTCGAATTTCCTCAGCTTCATCAAGACCTCCGACGTCTATGACGCCGACCGCATCACCGCCGACCTCGAACTGGTCCGGCGCTTTTACCTGAAGAACGGCTATGCCGACTTCCAGATCGTCTCCAACACGGCGCGTTTCGATGACGCGCAAGGCGGCTGGATCCTCGACATCGTCGTCAACGAGGGGCCGCAGTACAAGGTCGGCAATGTCGCCGTAGACTCGCGTCTGCGCGATATCGATCCTGCGACGCTCCAGCGCTACCTTTCGACATCGGCCGGCGATACCTACAATGCCGAGGCGGTCGAGAAGTCGCTCCTCAACCTGACCAACGAAGTGTCGCGTCGCGGCTATGCCTTCGCGCAGGTTCGCCCGCGCGGCGACCGTGATGCGGCGGGCCGCCTGATCGGCATTACCTATGTCGTCGACGAAGGCCCGCGCGTCTATGTCGAGCGCATCAATGTGCGCGGCAACACCCGCACCCGCGACTATGTCGTTCGCCGCGAACTCGATCTCGGTGAGGGCGATGCCTATAACAAGGTTCAGATCGACCGCGCCGAGCGTCGCCTGAACAATCTCGGCTTCTTCAACAAGGTCCGCGTCACCAACGAGCCTGGCAGCGCGCCCGATCGCGTCGTCGTCAACATCGACGTCGAGGACAAGGCAACCGGCTCCTTCTCGGTTGCCGGCGGTTATTCGACCTCGGACGGCATCATCGGCGAGGTGTCGCTCTCGGAATCGAACTTCCTCGGCCGCGGCCAGTTCGTCCGGATCGCCGGTACGCTCGGCCAGCGCACCCAGGGCATCGATTTCTCCTTCACGGAGCCCTATTTCCTCGATCGCCGCATCGCAGCGGGCTTCGACCTGTTTTCCAAGTTCAGCGATAACTACAACACCGGCCGCTTCGAGAGCCGCGTGACGGGCGGTCAGGTTCGCCTGACCTTCCCGATCACGGAAGAACTCTCGATCACGCCGCGCTATTCGCTCTATCAGACCGAAATCGAGATCCCGAATACGGCCGAGCGGCCCTATAACGATTGTAGCGTTCCGCTTGCAGGCGTGACGCCGGGAACGGCCGGGTCCATTTACCCGGTCGCCACCACCGCCATCAACTGCCTGACCAACGGCGAGGCGACGATCGCGGTTAAGGAGGCGGCCGGAACGACCTTGACTTCGCTCGTCGGCTTGAACTTCAACTACAACTCGCTCGACAGCGTCCAGAGCCCGCGCAATGGTTTCATCGCGGAACTGAAGCCAGAATTTGCCGGTGTCGGCGGCGACTCGAAGTTCCTGCGCGTCTCGGCGGATGCCCGATATTATCGCGAAGTCTTCGACGATGTCGTCGGCTTCCTGCGGGTGCAGGGCGGCCACGTCCAGGCTACCAGCGGCGATCTGCGCATGATCGACCACTATTTCCTCGGACCGACGCTGGTCCGTGGTTTTGCTCCCTCGGGCATTGGTCCGCGCGACGTCCTGAACGATCCGACGGCCAACGCGCTGGGCGGCACGACCTATTTCGGCGGCTCCGTGGAACTGCAGTTTCCGATCTTCGGTCTGCCCCGCGATCTCGGCCTGCGCGGTGCGGTCTTCGCCGATGCCGGCACGCTGTTCGACTATGACGGCGGTTCGAAGACGATCACCACGCCGACGGCTTGCCCGGCCGGCTCCGAGGCGCGCCAGTTCAATGTCGCGACGACATCGCAATACCAGACCAACGTGGCCTGCGTACGCGACAAGAACATGATCCGCTCGTCTGTCGGCGTCAGCCTGCTCTGGCAGTCGCCGCTCGGCCCGATCCGCTTCGACTATGCCTATGCCCTGTCGAAGGATGACGGCCAGTTCGACCCGGTTGCGGGCCGCAAGTTCGGCGGCGACCGCCTCCAGGCGTTCCGCTTCTCCGGCGGCACGCGCTTCTGACGCAGTGGGGCGTTCGCGCCCCGCTTCGGATCCAGTCGATGGCAGAACCCCAGTTCTTTCCGGTCGCGACCTCGCTCGATTTCGGCGAGGTCGCTTCCATGTCCGGCCTCTCCTTGCCGGAAGGCGTCGATGCGGCACGGCCGATCACCGGCGTCGCCGCGCTCGAAGCGGCGGGTTCTTCCGATCTCGCCTATATGGACAACCCGAAATACACCGAAGCACTGGCCGTGACCGGTGCGGGCTTGTGCCTGGTTTCGGCTCGTTTCGCCGCCCGTGTCCCGGTCGGCACGACGGCTCTGGTTTCGCCGGCCCCCTACCATGCTTTTGCCCAGGTCCTGGCCCGGTTGTTTCCCGCTGCACTGAAGCCCGGATCGATGTTCGGCGCGCAGGGTGTGGCGCCCGGCGCCTTTGTCCACGCGACGGCCCGGCTCGAAGCCGGGGTCACCGTCGATCCCGGCGCCGTTGTCGGTCCCGGCGCGGAGATCGGTGCCGGCACGGTGATCTCGGCCCACGCGGTCATCGGCCCCCAGGTCCGGATCGGGCGCGATTGCTCGATCGGCCCCGGCAGCACGCTGCAATCCACGCTGATCGGCAACCGCGTCATCATTCATCCGGGCGTGCGCATCGGCCAGGACGGCTTCGGCTTCGCCATGAGCCCCAAGGGGCACATGAAGGTGCCGCAAATCGGGCGCGTCATCATTCAGGACGATGTCGAGATCGGCGCCAACACCTGCATCGATCGCGGCGCCAGCCGTGACACGGTGATCGGCGAGGGCACCAAGATCGATAACTTGGTCCAGATCGGCCATAACGTCGTCATCGGTCGCCATTGCGTCATCGTTGCGCAGGTCGGCATCGCCGGTTCCACGACGCTCGAGGATTTCGTCGTCCTCGGTGGCCAGGTCGGTCTTGCAGGCCATCTGACCGTCGGCATGGGCGCGCAGGTCGCGGCACAAAGCGGCGTCGCGGGCGACGTTCCGCGTGGTGCACGTTATGGCGGCTCTCCGGCGCAGCCGGCGCTGAGCTGGGCGCGCGAGAGCGCGCTGCTGAAGTCGCTGGTCGCAAACCGTGGCAAAGGCCGGACCCCGAGCTGATCGGCCAGCGCCACGCCTGTCGCGATCCTACGTTGGGATGCTCCGGTGCATCCCGGTTCATGAGCACGAGGCTGGCAGCAATTGGCCTGCCAGAGATGTTGGCGTCGCGCGTTGACGCGGCTAGAACGGATCGATGATGCGGCCGCTCGGACGGCTCGCACGGGAGAGAAGAAACGATGACCGAGGCGACGACGGCGCTGGGTGTGGCCGACATCCAGAAGATCATGGCCTGCATTCCGCACCGCTATCCTTTCCTGCTCGTCGACAAGGTCGTCGAAATCAACGGCGACGAGTCCGGCGTTGGCATCAAGAACGTCACCATCAACGAGCCCCAGTTCACCGGTCACTTCCCGGGCCGGCCGGTCTTTCCAGGCGTGCTGATGATCGAGGCGATGGCGCAGACGGCCGGCGTGCTCGTCGTCAGTTCGCGCGGCGAGGCCGACCCGGCGGTCAGCAGCGTGCTGTTCACGACGATCGACAAGGCCAAGTTCCGCAAGCCGGTCGTGCCGGGCGACACGTTGCGCTTTCACCTGACCAAAGTCGCGCGCAAGCGCAACATCTGGTTCTACCGTGGCGAGGCCAGGGTCGATGGCGTGCTGGTGGCCGAGGCCGACCTTTCGGCCATGGTCGTCTGAGCCAAAGCGTCGACATAAGGACAAATGATTCCATGAGCGTCACCATCCACCCGATGTCGATCGTCGACCCGAATGCGCGCCTCGGTGATGGCGTCATGGTCGGCCCGTTCTGCACCGTCGGCGCCGATGTCGTGCTGGGCGAGGGCGTCGAACTCGTCAGCCATGTCGCCGTAGCCGGACGCACCGCGATCGGCGCCCGCACAAAAATCTATCCCTTCGCCTCGATCGGCCATCCGCCTCAGGACCTGAAATACCATGGCGAGCCCTCGACGCTGACGATCGGAGCCGATTGCATTATCCGCGAAGGCGTGACCATGAATCCCGGTACCGAGGGCGGCGGCATGAAGACCATCATCGGCGACAAATGCTTCTTTCTGGCCAACTCCCATGTCGCGCATGACACGCAGATCGGCGACAGCGTCATCTTCTCAAACAATGTGATGTGCGCCGGCCATGTGAAGGTCGGCAACTTCGTCATCGTCGGCGGCGGCACCGGCCTGCACCAGTTCATCCGCGTCGGCGACCATGCCTTCATCGGTGGCGGGGCAGGGGTGATGCATGATGTCATCCCCTTCGGCATGGTGCGCGACAACCCGGCCCATCTCGCCGGGCTCAACCTCGTCGGCCTGCGCCGCCGCGGCTTTTCGCGCGAGCATATCCATGAACTCCGCCGCGCCTACCGGCTGCTCTTTGCCGACGAGGGCACACTTGCCGAGCGCGTCGAGGATGTCGGCAGCGAATTCGCCTCGCATCCGCTGATCCACGAGATTCTGGACTTTATCCGTGTCGGCGGCGAGCGCGCCATCTGCGTTCCGCACGACGTCAACGCGCTGGATCGGTGAGCGGCGATCCGGCCGGGATGGCACCGACACGACCTCTCGGCATCATCGCAGGCGGCGGCGACTACCCGCCGCGCCTCGCACGCCTGGCGGCTCAGCAGGGGCGCGAGGTCTTCATAGCGGCACTCGACGGCGTCGCGAACCCGTCCGCCTTTGCCGATTCCGATGTTCGGAGCTACCGCCTGGGCCAGCTCGGCCGCCTGCTGGATGAGTTGCGCCGGCGCGAGATCGGCGACCTTGTTTTGATCGGCGGGCTGCCGCGCCCCAGCTTCAGTGCACTGATGCCGGAGGCCTCGACGCTGAAATACCTGCCGCATTTCGCCCGCGCCTTCCAGGGCGGCGACGATCATCTGCTCAGGGGCGTGGTGCAGTTCTTCGAGACGCAGGGCTTCAGGGTTCTCGGCCCGGCCGATATCGCCCCCGAATTGACCGCCCCGCTGGGCCCCTGTGGCCGGACCCGCCCATCGGCAGTGATGCAGGCCACGATCACGCGCGGCTTTGCCCTGCTGGAAGCGCTCTCGCCCTTCGATATCGGCCAGGCCGCCATATTGGCGGATCATCGCGTCATCGCAGTCGAAGCCGCCGAAGGTACGGACGCGATGCTCCGCCGTGTTGCCGATCTGACAGCGGCTGGTCGGCTGAAGCTCGCGAAAGGCGACGGCGTCATGGTCAAGGCGCCCAAGCGAGGGCAGGATCTGCGCGTCGACATGCCGGCTATCGGCGCCGAGACGTTGCGCGGCCTCGCGAATGCCGGGCTGGCGGGCGTTGCCGTCAAAGCCGGCAGCGTGCTGTTGGGAGACACCGCAGAACTTGGGCGACTTGCGGACAGGCACGCCCTGTTCGTCGAGGGCATCGCGTGAGCGAGCCGTTCCGTCTTGCCATCATTGCCGGCGAAACGTCAGGGGACGCGCTCGCCGTTCCGTTCATCGCAAGTCTGCGGGAACGGCTGGGCGACAGGCCGCTCGCTCTCGCCGGCGTCGGCGGCCATCGCCTGATCGAGCAGGGGCTGGAAGCGTTCTTCCCTCAGGCCGACATCGCCGTGATGGGCTTCGGGCCCGTGGTCGCACGCCTCCCGTTGCTGCTGCGTCGCATGGAGGATGCCGCCAGAGGCGTCGTTGCGTTCAAGCCCGACCTGCTTTTGACCATCGACAGCCCCGACTTTTCGCTCCGGGTTGCGAAGAAAGTCCGCAGCCGAGCACCTGCCATCCCGATCGTGCACTGGGTCTGTCCGAGCGTCTGGGCCTGGCGCTCGGGCCGCGCTCGCCGGATGGCGCCCCATATCGACTCCATCCTGGCCTTGCTGCCGTTCGAGCCGGCTGCGCTCGAACGATTGCACGGCCCCAGGACAGTCTATGTCGGCCATCCCCTGATGGAGCGCCTCGGCGATCTGCGGCCGAACGCCACTGAAGCGGCCCATCGGGTCGATGGCAAGAACCCTGTCATCCTCGTTCTGCCGGGCAGTCGCCGCTCCGAAATCCACCACCTGATGCCGGTCTTCGGTCGCGCCATCGAGCAGGTCGCGGCAGCGCTGCCGGGCACCCGCTTCGTTCTGCCCGCCGTCGCTCATCTGGCAGACGCGATCCGCGAAATCACATCGGAATGGAAAGTCCGGCCCGAGATCGTCGAAGGCGAGCCCGCCAAGCAGGCCGCCTTCCGTTCGGCGCGGGCCGCGCTGGCGGCGTCGGGCACGGTGACGCTCGAACTCGCGCTGTCGCAGGTGCCGACGGTTGCCGCCTATCGCGGCGCCGGCTGGGAAGCTGCCATTGCCCGGCGCCTGATCAAACTGCCGAGCGTGATCCTGCCCAATCTCATCCTCGGCCGACGCGTCGTACCGGAGTTCATACAGAACGATGCCTCGCCTGAAACGCTGAGCCGGCATCTGCTCGACGCACTCGCTGACGGCCCTTCGCGCGCGAACCAGCTTGCCGGCTTCACCGAGGTCGAGACGATCATGAGTGCGGCCGGCAGGAGCCCGGCCGCCAATGCAGTGGACGCCGCGCTGGCCCTGGTGGCAGCTCGGCGCGGCTAGATCACTCGAGCGCGGCGCCCGACGCCTTGGCGATCGGGAACCACCTCGCCACCTCGACCTTGACATGCTCGCCGAGCGCTTCCGGCGTGGAGCCGACGATGTCGGCACTGACGTCGGTGAGGCGCTGCTTCACGGTGGGGTCGGTCAACGCCTTGTTGGCTGCGGCATTGAGCTTGTCGATGACGGCCTTGGGCATGTTCGCCGGGCCGAACAATGCGTTCCAGGTATAGGTCTCGTAGCCGGCAAGCCCGCCCTCGGCGATCGTCGGCAGGTCCGGGAATGAGGCGACCCGCGCCTTGGTGGTGACGCCGATCGCGCGAAGCTGCCCGCTGCGGATGAACTGGTCCGACGAGGGCAAATTGTCGAACATGATCGGCACCGCGCCCGCGACCACATCGTTCAGCGCCGGCCCCGCGCCGCGATAGGGCACATGGTTCATCTGCACGCCGCCGATCGACTTGAACAGCTCGCCCGACAGATGCAGCGGCGTGCCGACACCCGACGAGGCGTAGGAGTACTTGCCGGGATTGTCCTTCAGGATCTTGATCACCTCCTGCACCGTCTTGGCCGGGAAGTCCGGGTGAACGACCATGACGTTCGGAACGATTGCCAGCAGCGAGATCGGTGTGAAATCCTTGACCGGATCGAAGGTCACCGTCTTGAGGATCGCGGGATTGAGCGCATGGGTCGAGATCGTGCCCATTAGGATCGTGTAGCCGTCAGGCGCAGCCCGGGCGACCGCCGTCGAGCCGATATTGCCCCCGGCACCGGCCCGGTTCTCGATCACGACGTTCTGGCCGAGCAACTCGCCCATCTTCTGCCCGACGAGCCGCGCGACGATATCGGTCGAGCCGCCGGCGGCGAAGGGCACGATCAGCGTGATCGGCTTGCTGGGAAAATTGGCCTGGGCCTGGGCGAGGCCGGAAGGCCCCGCGACGGACAGCGCCGATGCACCGGCCAGGAATATTCTGCGATTGACGGCGTGGTATTCTGACATGAGACCTCCCAAAGAGTTGGGCGGACTATAGCGCAGGATCGCCGGCAAAAAAGCCATCACAAGGTCGCGGAAACGAAAACGGCCGCGACGGTCTCCCGTCACGGCCGGATATCGATGAAAGTCGAGGGCCTCAGCGGCGACCGATCGGCGAATACTCCCGCTGCGGCGAGCCCGTATAGAGCTGGCGCGGACGGCCGATCTTCTGTGACGGATCCTCGATCATCTCCTTCCACTGCGCGATCCAGCCGACGGTGCGCGCCAGCGCGAACAGCGCCGTGAACATCGAGGTCGGGAAACCCATCGCCTTCAGCGTGATGCCCGAATAGAAATCGATGTTCGGATAAAGCTTCTTCTCGATGAAGTAGCTGTCCGACAGCGCGATCCGCTCGAGCTCGATCGCCACGTCGAGCAGCGGGTCGTCCTTGATGCCGAGCTCGGCCAGAACCTCATGCGTCGTCTTCTGCATGATCTTGGCGCGCGGATCGTAGTTCTTGTAGACGCGGTGGCCGAAGCCCATCAGGCGGAAGGGGTCGTTCTTGTCCTTCGCCTTGGCGATGAATTTCGGGATGTTGTCGACCGTCCCGATCTCCTCCAGCATTTTCAGCGCCGCCTCGTTGGCGCCGCCATGGGCCGGACCCCAGAGGCAGGCCGCGCCGGCCGCGATACAGGCGAAGGGATTGGCGCCCGACGAGCCGGCAAGCCTGACTGTCGAAGTCGAGGCGTTCTGCTCGTGGTCGGCGTGCAGGATGAAGATGCGATCCAGCGCCCGCGACAGCACCGGGTTGACCTTGTACTCCTCGGCCGGCACAGCAAAGCACATGCGCAGGAAGTTCGAGGTGTAGTCGAGCGAGTTCAGCGGATACACGAAGGGCTGGCCGACCGTGTATTTGAACGCCATCGCCGCCAGCGTCGGCATCTTGGCAATCATCCGCATCGACGCGACCATGCGCTGATACGGATCGGAGATGTCGGTCGAGTCGTGATAGAAAGCCGACATCGCGCCGATCGAGCCGACCATGACCGCCATCGGATGCGCGTCGCGGCGGAAGCCCTGGAAGAAGCGGGCCATCTGCTCGTGCACCATGGTGTGGCGCGTCACGCGATAGTCGAAATCGGCCTTCTGCGCCGCGGTCGGCAGTTCGCCTTCGAGCAGCAGGTAGCAGGTCTCGAGAAAGTCGCCATGTTCGGCGAGCTGCTCGATCGGGTAGCCGCGATAGAGCAGCACACCCTCGTCGCCGTCGATATAGGTGATCTGCGACTCGCAGCTCGCCGTCGAGGTGAAGCCGGGATCATAGGTGAACATCCCGGTCTGCGAGTAGAGCTTGGCGATGTCGATGACGGAGGGCCCTATCGAACCCTTCTTGATCGCCATGTCGACCGTCTTGTCGCCGACCTGGAGCTGTCCGTTGTTTCCGCTCATCGATACCGATCCTTTCAGGCTCGTTGCTGATCAATCGCTTTTCCGTCAGGCCCGACACCCGATTGTGGCGCACGAGACATCTCAGTCATCCGAAGGCCTGGACGTGACGGCACGGTGACGGAAAGCAAATGCGGATACGAGGCAGGAAGGCGGTTCATCCAACTGATATTCAAGCAATATTTGTGCCCGCCCCACCACGCGGCGGACCGGACACGTGCCGCGTCACTAGACCATTTGCATAAGCGGTTCAACCAAGCCGAAAGACGGTCCGCAACTCCCCCGCGTCATGCCTGATCGCCCAGTCGCGCCAGCGTCTCCTCGCGGCCAAGCACCGCCATCACGTCGAACAGGCCAGGCGACATCGCACGCCCCGTCAGCGCCGCCCGCAGCGGCTGCGCCGCCTGGCCGAGCTTCAAGTTGTTCTCTTCCGCGTAACCGCGCACGGCCGCCTCCAATGCTTCCGTGGACCAGTCGTTCACGGCCTCCAGCTTCTCGGTCAATCCCGGCAGACGCTGTTTTGCGGCGTCGTCAAGCAGGGCGGCGGCTTTCGCGTCGAGCTGCAGGGGGCGCTTGGCATAGAGATAATAGGCGCTGTCGAGCAGCTCGATCAGCGTCTTGGCACGATCTTTCAGTCCCGGCATCGCCGCCAGGAACCGTGCCTCCAGCTCGGACGAAAGTGTTCCGGCCAAGCCGCGCGCCGGTCCGATCTCGGGCAGGATTACCTTCAATGCCTCGAGCAGGTCGCGAGCTTCCGACTGGCGCATATAAAGGCCGTTGAGGCTCTCGAGCTTGGCATAATCGAAGCGCGCGGCAGAGCGCCCGATCGAGGAGAGGTTGAACAGCGAGATCATCTCCTCGGTAGAAAAGATCTCCTGGTCGCCATGGCTCCAGCCCAGCCGCAGCAGGTAATTGCGCACGGCCGCCGGCAGGTAGCCCATCGAACGATAGGCGTCGACGCCGAGCGCGCCATGGCGCTTGGAGAGCTTTGCGCCGTCGGCGCCATGGATCAGCGGGATATGCGACATGCTCGGCACGCTCCAGCCCATCGCCTGGTAGATCTGCGTCTGCCGCGCGGCATTGGTCAGGTGGTCGTCGCCACGGATGACATGGGTCACCCCCATGTCGTGGTCGTCGACCACGACGGCGAGCATATAGGTCGGGTTGCCGTCAGAGCGCAGCAGCACGAGATCGTCGAGATTCTCGTTCTGCCAGACGACCCGACCCTGGACCTCGTCCTCGACCACGGTCTCCCCAGTCTGCGGTGCGCGCAGTCGGATCACCGGCTTGACGCCGGCCGGCGCGGTCGCCGGATCGCGATCGCGCCAGCGCCCGTCATAGCGCATCGGCTTGCCGGCGGCCTTGGCCTGCTCTCGCATCTCGTCGAGCTCGGCCGGCGTCGCATAGCAATGATAGGCATTGCCGGCTGCGAGCATCTGCTGTGCCACCTCGCGATGCCGCTCGGCGCGGGAAAATTGGTAGACCGTATCCCCGTCCCAATCGAGACCGAGCCAGTTCAGCCCATCGAGGATCGCCGCGATCGCGGGCTCCGTCGAACGCTCGCGGTCGGTATCCTCGATGCGTAGCAGCATCTTGCCGCCATGACGGCGAGCATAGAGCCAGTTGAACAGCGCCGTCCGCCCGCCGCCGATATGCAGGAAACCGGTGGGCGAGGGGGCAAAGCGCGTGACGACGGCATCGGTCATAGAAGGCAGGCTCCAACCGGACGGCAGAGGAAAAGTCCGGAGCAAAGAACATAAAAGAGCCGACGACATGACATCCGGCGCGGCCCCTGTAACATGGCTCTGCCGCCCGCGTTAAGCGCAACCTCGCGTCCGGCTGGAGCAGGGGACCGGCCGATGTCGTCGCTGCCGCCACAGCACCGGACGCAGCGCGGCTCGCAGGCCGGCGTCCTCCCGGCGCGGCTGCCTGCTTTGACTCTCGGCGGCGCCACGACGGCGATGGTTCTGTCGGACTGGAACAAGCGCGCGCAGCGCGGCATCGCCGCCGAGATCGAGCGCAGGCGGCTGTTCCTCTGGCTCCCCGTCATGATGGGCGTCGGCATCCTTCTCTACTTCATCGCCGACCGGGAGCCGGCTCTCTGGGCTCCGGGCACGGGCCTTGTGCTTGCAGGCGGGATTGCGCTCGCTTTACGCAACCGGCCTATTGTATTCGCCGCCTGCGTAGCCGTTGCCGCCATCCTGGCAGGATTTCTTGCGGCCGCCTGGCGCACTGCCGATATCGCCGCGCCAATCCTGGATCGGCCGCGCATCGGGCAGGTCACCGGCTTCGTCGAATCGATCGAGGCGCGCGATGCCGGCGCCCGGCTCGTGATTCTGGTTACCGGCATCGCCGGGCTCGACCCTGCGCTGCAGCCGCGCCGCGTCCGGGTCAATGTGAAGTCCGGCGCGATCGCGCCCGGCGACCATATCGCTGCGACGGCACGTCTCCTGCCGCCGCCCGGTCCGGCGCGGCCAGGAGGCTATGATTTCGGCCGTGACGCCTTCTTTCGCGGGATTGGCGCCGTCGGCAATATCCCGGGCAAGATCTCGCTTACGCCGGCACCGCACCCGCCGCCGCAGGGCCTTGCCACGGCTGTCCTGATCGACAAGGCCCGAAACGCCCTGACGCAACGCATCGCAAGCGTGGGCGAGGGACAGGCGGGCGCCATGGCCGCGGCCCTCGTCACCGGCAAGCGCGGACTGATCACCGAGACGACCAACGCCGATCTGCGTGCCGCCGGCATCTACCACATCGTCTCGATCTCCGGGCTGCACATGGTGCTTGCTGCTGGCACGATCTTCTGGCTCGTGCGCGCCTCGCTGGCCCTGTCGCAGACGCTGGCCTTGCATCTTCCGGTCAAGAAACTCGCCGCCCTCGTCGCCATGGCCGGCGCGACCGCCTACTGCGTGTTCTCGGGAGCGGAGGTGGCGACCGTGCGCTCGCTGATCATGACGCTCGTCATGCTCGGCGCGATCCTCGTCGATCGCCCCGCGCTCAGTATGCGCAACCTGGCGATCGCCGCCGTGATCGTATTGCTGCGCGAGCCCGAGGCCCTGCTCGGACCCAGCTTCCAGATGTCCTTCGGCGCGGTCGCCGCCCTGATCGCCTTCGCCGAACGCTGGGAAGCACGCGGACGAGCCGAGCCTCCGATCCGACTCCCATGGCCGCTCCAGCCGCTCTGGATCGCCAGTTCCGGCATCATCATCACGACCTTGCTCGCGACGGCGGCAACCGCGCCCCTCAGTGCCTATCACTTCCAGACCTTCAACCCCTTCGGGCTGCTCGGCAACGCGCTCGCCTTGCCCTTCGTCTCGCTGATCGTGATGCCGGCTGCTGTTTTCGGCGTGCTGGCCTATCCGTTCGGGCTCGACTGGCCGGCCTGGCGGCTGATGGGCATCGCCTCCGACTGGGTCCTGAGGCTCGCGCACTGGGTCGCGACGATCGACCACTCGACGCTGGTGATGCCGGCCTTCGGGCAAGCGGCTCTGATTGGCTTCGCCGTGGCACTGCTTTGGGCCACGCTCTGGACAACGAAACTGCGGCTTCTGGCCGTCATACCCTTGTTCATCGGCGTAGCGGCCGCGGCCAAACCAGACAGGCCCGACATCCTGATCGAACGCGACGGCTCCGGCGTCTTGGTGCGCGGCACCGAGGGCCGGCTCGTGCTGGCCGGCAAGCCCAGCGCCTTCGTCCTGCAGCAATGGCTCACTGCCGATGGCGACGGCCGCCTACCGCAGGACGAAAGCCTGCGACAGGGCGCGGACTGCGACGGCCTCGGTTGCGTCGTCACGACCGCCGCCGGCCGCAAGATCGCCTATGCCCGCGACCGGCTGGCGATCGTCGAGGATTGCCGCCGGGCCGATCTTGTGATCACGCCCATCCCCTGGTCGGCGCCATGCCAGGCCAGGCTGATCGACCGGCTTGCGCTCGGCCGCAATGGCGCGACCGCTCTCGTCAGCTCAGGCGACGGCTGGCGCACCCTGACCGCGGAGCGCAACGACAGCCAGCGTCCCTGGAATCGAAGACCACCGCCAGCAGCAGCCCCTGCACTTACAGACTCGCCTCCGCTACGTCCGGCAACGGACATGGCCGACGCAGCGGACCTCGATCCGCATCAGTAGCGCCGCATCAGGTTGACGAGCCGGCCCTGGATCTTGACCCGGTCGGGACCCAGCACGCGCGTCTCATAGGCGGGATTGGCCGCCTCCAGCGCGATCGAGGACCCGCGCTTGCGCAGCCGCTTCAGCGTCGCTTCCTCGTCGTCGATCAGGGCGACGATGATGTCGCCCGTATTCGCGGTGTCCTGCCTGCGGATGACGACCGTGTCGCCGTCCAGAATTCCGGCCTCGACCATCGAATCGCCGCGCACTTCCAGAGCGTAATGCTCGCCGGCGCCCAGCATGTCGGCCGGCATCGCGACATTGTGGCTGCGGCTCTGGATCGCCGAGATCGGCGTGCCGGCGGCGATCCTGCCCATGACGGGAATCGTAATCGTGCCGCGTGCGTCGTCATCTGCCTGCGCCGTCACCGGCCGGCCCTTGCCGAGCCCGCCCTGAACGATCGAGGGGCTGAAACGGCCGCGTGGGGCCGGTGCCCCACCCACACCGTCGGGCAGCTTGATCACCTCCAAAGCTCGCGCCCGGTTCGGAAGCCGTCTGATGAAGCCCCGTTCCTCCAGCGCTATGATCAGGCGGTGGATACCGGATTTAGACTTGAGATCGAGCGCGTCCTTCATCTCGTCGAAGGAGGGAGGCACGCCGCTTTCGCGCAGGCGTTCCTGGATGAAGCGAAGCAGTTCGAACTGTTTGCGTGTCAGCATGGTCCCCGCCGGCGCCCAACGGCGCAGAATCGAAACAAATCACGAACACCATACAGGTTCGCGTTGTGTTCCGCAAGCAACGGACGGCGAATTGCTGGCATGTCTTACCGATCCGCTCTCCGGCAATCCTCAGCGCAGACGGATAAAGCGGCAGCGCTCGCCCTTATTTGCCGGCTCAGCAAAGACAGGCCTGATCGCCAGCGCGTCGGCGCGGGCGAGAATGCCCAGCATGGATGAATCCTGCTTAGCAAACGGCGTGACCTGCCAGCCGTCGATAGTCAGCGCCAGTTCGGCGCGAAGATAGTCCTCACGCTCATCGTTAGCCGGCATATCAATTTCGAGAATCCCCGGCTCGCTGCGGTCTCTGGCTGGATCAGGTATCCCAAGCAGCGCCTCGATCAGCGGGGTGACGAAAAGATGCCCGCAGACGATCGAGGACACCGGGTTGCCGGGCAGGCCGACGGCCACCATCTGGCCGAGCCGGCCCATCATCATCGGCTTGCCGGGCCGCATCGCGATCTTCCAGAAGCCGAGCGCCATGCCCTGGCGCTTCAGCGCCTCCTGCACGAGATCATGCGCGCCGACGGAGGCTCCGCCCAGCGTGATCACCACATCGGCGCCGGCAGTCTTCGCCTTGCCGATCTTCGCAGCGAGATCGTCATGGTCGTCGCGCGCGATGCCGAGATCGAGCGCCTGGCCACCGGCCTGCTCGACGATCGCCGCGAGCGAAAAACTGTTCGAAGCGACGATCTGGTCGGGCCCAACGGGCTCGCCCGGCAAGACGAGCTCGTCCCCGGTCGCCAGGATAGCCACAAGCGGACGGCGCCGCACCGACAACGACGGATGCCCCATTGCAGCCGCCAGCCCCAGCGAGGCGCTGTCGAGCCGGCGTCCGGCCTTGAGCAGAACCTCGCCTTCGCTGAAATCCAGCCCCGCCGGCCGCACGAAGCGGCCCTTCGCGGCAGCCTCCAGCACCCGGATGACCGGGCCGCCGACACCCCCGGCATTCTCCTGGATCAGGATCGTATCCGCACCATCGGGCATCGGCGCGCCCGTGAAAATCCGTACGGCCTGGCCTGCAGCGAGGCTCCCCGCAAATGCCCGCCCGGCCGCCGATTCGCCGATGACCCGCAACTCTTTTGCCGACGACAGATCGTCGGCACGCACTGCGTATCCGTCCATCGCCGAATTGGCAAAGGGCGGCTGTGTCCGCAGCGCCGCGACATCGCCTGCCAGAACGCGGCCGGCGCATTGGGCAAGCGGCAGCGTTTCCGCCACCGTCGTTCCCGGTACGCTGTCGAGCAGCGCCTTCAGCGCGACCGGGACCGGGGTCAGGCTCACGCCGTCGTCTCCGCTTCGTAGATCCCCGATGCCCCGCCTGATTTGTGCAGCACCCGGATGTCCTCGATCCGCATCCCGCGATCGACCGCCTTGACCATGTCGTAGACCGTCAGGCAGGCGACGCTCACAGCCGTCAGCGCCTCCATCTCGACCCCGGTCTGGCCCCGCATCTTGACCTCGGCCTTCACGCGGACGCCGGGAAGCGCCTCGTCGATCGCGAGATCCACCGCGATCTTGCTGATCAGCAGCGGGTGGCAGAGCGGGATCAGCTCATGCGTCCGCTTGGCCGCCATGATGCCCGCGAGCCGCGCCGTGCCGAGCACGTCGCCCTTCTTCGCGTCGCCGGCCCGCACGATCGCCAGCGTCTCCGGCTGCATCACGACGCAGCCCTCGGCCACCGCGATGCGCGTGGTCTCGGCCTTGTCGCCGACATCGACCATATGCGCCTGTCCCTGGGCGTCGAGATGGCTGAGCCGGCTCACGCCGCGGCCTCCGTGCCGGGTGCGCCCAGAAGAACGCGCGTTGCCGCCGCGACATCGGCCTGGCGCATCAGGCTTTCACCCACCAGGATCGTCTCGACGCCGCAGCGCTTCAGTCGGGTCACATCCGTCGGCTCGAAGATACCGCTTTCGCCGACGATGATCCGGTCGGCCGGCACGCGTGGCGCCAGCCGTTCTGTCACCGCGAGATCGACGGCAAAGCTGCGTAGATCGCGGTTGTTGATGCCGAGCAGGCGGCAGCCGAGCGGCAGCGCGCGCTCCAGCTCGGCTTCGTCATGGACCTCGACCAGCACGTCCATGCCCAGCGCCGCCGCCGTCTCGGCCAGCGCCCGCGCGGTGGCATCGTCGACACCTGCCATGATGATCAGGATGCAGTCTGCTTCCCAGGCCCGCGCCTCGAAGACCTGATAGGGATCGTAGAGAAAATCCTTGCGCAGCACCGGCAGGCCCGAGGCCTCGCGCGCCTGCATCAGGAATTCCGGCCGCCCCTGGAAGGAGGGTGCGTCGGTCAGCACGGAGAGGCAGGCCGCCCCGCCCTTGGCATAGGCTTTCGCCAGCGCTGGCGGATCAAAATCGGAGCGAATCAAGCCCTTGGACGGGCTCGCCTTCTTGATCTCGGCGATCAAGGCCGGCTTGCCTCGCGCGTGTTTGGCGGTCAGCGCGTCCGTGAAGCCGCGCGGCGGCGAGGCGTCGCGGGCAAGCCGTTCGATCTGCGCCTGCGGGACCGCAAACTTCGCAGCCGCGATCTCCTGGCGCTTATAGGCCTCAATCTTCGCGAGGATGTCGGTCATCGCCGCCTCACGCGTTCGAGCTTGCGACGAGGGCCGAGAGCGTCGCCTTCGCCTTGCCGGAATCGATCGCGCTCTCGGCCTGCCTCAGCCCGTCGCGCAGATCGCCCGCCCGCCCGGCGACGACGAGCGCCGCAGCCGCATTGAACGCGGCGATGTCGCGGAACGGCGTTTTCTGCCCATCGAGCACGGCGCGCAGCGCTGCCGCATTCTGCTCCGGCTCGCCGCCCCGCAGATCCTCGGGCTTCGCCCGCATCAACCCGACATCGTCGGGGCTGATCGAAAAGCTCTCGATCTTGCCGCTGTCGAGCGAAACGACGCGCGTCGGCCCGGTCGTGGTGATCTCGTCGAGCCCATCGGAGCCGTGCACGGCCCAGATCCGCGTCGAGCCGAGCGAGGCCAGCACCTTGACCATCGGCTCCAGCCAGGTCTCGGAGAAGGCGCCGACGAGCTGCGTCTTCACACCGGCCGGGTTGGAGAGTGGGCCGAGCAGGTTGAAGATCGTGCGCGTGCCGAGTTCGGTGCGCACCGGCGCGACATGGCGCATCGAGGCATGGTGCGTCGGCGCGAACATGAAGCCGACGCCGGCCTCGGCGATACAGTGCTCGGTCGCGGCCGGCGCGAGTCCAACCTTGACCCCGAGCGCCGTCAGCACGTCGGCCGCACCCGAGCGCGAGGAGGCGGCCCGGTTGCCGTGCTTGGCCACCGGCACGCCGCACGCGGCCGTGATGATCGCCGCCAGCGTCGAGACATTATAGGAGCCCGAGGCATCCCCGCCGGTCCCGACGATGTCGATGGCCTCGGCTGGGGCCGACACCCTCAGCATCTTGCCGCGCATGGCGCTGACCGCGCCGGTGATCTCCTCGACGGTTTCGCCGCGCACGCGCAGCGCCATCAGGAAGGCTGCCGCCTGGGCGTTGGTGACCTCGCCCGACAGCATGGCATCGAAAGCGCCGCGGGCCTCGTCGCGCGACAGCGTGGCGCCGGTCGCGACCTTGGCGATGAAGGGTTTGAAATCGTCCATGGGAACTCTGTCGATCAGGCTGTCTGGATCAGGGCGGCGTCGGAGTTTGCGCGCTGGCGCGGCCATCGCTCCGCCATGTCGAGGAAATTGCGCAGGATCGTCGCGCCATGCTCCGAAGCGATGCTTTCGGGGTGGAACTGCACGCCATGCACCGGCAGATGGCGGTGCGACAGCGCCATGATCAGCCCGTCTTCGGTCGAGGCTTCGATCTCGAGATCGGTCGGGCAGGTCTCGCGCGCGACGACGAGCGAATGATAGCGCGTCGCCTGGATCGGCCCGTTGATGCCGAAAAACAGCCCACGCGACTGGTGGCCGATGGCCGAGACCTTGCCGTGCATCGGCACAGGCGCACGCACCACATTGCCGCCGAAGGCCTGGCCGATGGCTTGCAGGCCGAGGCAGACGCCGAAGATCGGCACCTGGCTTGCGCCCTCGCGCACGACATCGAGGCAGATGCCGGCCTCGTTGGGCGTGCAGGGGCCGGGCGACAGCACGATCGCATCATGCGCGTCGCCAAGCGCCTCGTCGACGGAGATCGCATCGTTGCGGCGCACGACGACCTGCGCCCCCAGCCCACCGATCAGGTGGACGAGGTTCCAGGTGAAGCTGTCGTAATTGTCGATCAGCAGGATGCGCATGGACTGAGCCGTGATTTTGGGCTCCGGTCATGCACGGTTGGGGGCGGCGCGGTCAAGTTCCACCCACAGCCCTCATCCTGAGGAGCGCCGCAGGCGTGTCTCGAAGGATGCTCCAGTTCGCGATGGCAGCGACTTCTGGAGCCATCCGTCGAGACGCCGCTTCGCGGATCCTCAGGAGGAGGGCCAAGGGTGACCTGTCACTGCCCCCGCCCGACCCTCGCCGCGAACCGGATCGCCTCTTCCGCCGCCTTGAACAGCGCCTTGGCCTTGTTGACGCATTCGGCCTGCTCGGAGGCCGGGTTGGAATCGTAGACGATGCCGGCGCCGGCCTGGACATGCATGCGCCCGTCCTTGACCACGGCGGTGCGCAGCACGATGCAGGTATCCATCTCGCCGTTCGCGCCGAAATAGCCGATGCAGCCGCCATAGGCGCCGCGCGCATCGCGCTCCAGCTCGTCGATGATTTCCATCGCCCGCACCTTGGGCGCGCCGGAGACCGTGCCTGCCGGGAAGCCTGCCGAAAGAGCAGCGAGCGCGTCATGCTGCGGGTCGATCGTCCCCTCGACATTCGAGACGATGTGCATAACCTGGCTGTAGCGCTCGACGAAGAAGGAGTCCGTGACCTTGACGGTGCCGATCTGCGCGACGCGGCCGACATCGTTGCGGCCGAGATCGAGCAGCATCAGGTGCTCGGCACGCTCTTTCGGGTCGGCCAGCAGCTCCAGCGCCAGCGCCTCGTCCTCGACGGTCGTGGCGCCGCGCCGGCGCGTCCCGGCGATCGGCCGGATCGTGACGGTCTCGTCGCGCAGCCGCACCAGGATCTCGGGGCTGGAACAGACGATCTGGAAATCGCGGAAGTCGAGGTAGCAGAGAAAGGGCGCTGGATTGACCCGCCGCAGCGCCCGGTAGAGCGCAAAGGGCGGCAGCGCGAAGGGCGCCTCGAAGCGCTGCGACAGCACGACCTGGAAGATGTCACCGGCGCGGATATAGTCCTGCGCGGTGGCGACCATCGCGTGGAATTCGTCCTCGCTCGTATTGGAGACGATCGCCGGCTCCGGCAGGTTGGCGATGTCGATCGCCGCATCCGGGGGCAGGGGCCCCTCCAGCGCCAGGATCACCGCGTCGAGCCGCTCCAGCGCCCGCTCATGGGCGGCGCGCGCCGTGACGCCGGGCTGGTGGCGCACCGGGGTCACGACATGGATCTCGTCGCGCACCGAATCGAACACCACCATCAGCGTCGGCCGGACCAGGATGGCGTCGGGCACGCCGGTCCCGCTCTCCTTGGCCGCCGGCAGCCGCTCCATCAGCCGCACCATGTCGTAACCGAGATAGCCGAAGACGCCGGCCGACATCGGCGGCAGGCCATCGGCTTCCGGGATCGCGCTCTCGTCGAGCAGCGCGCGCAGGCTCTCGAAGGCCGGGCGCGGATCGGGCAGGAATTCCTCGCCGAGCGCCGGCCGGCACGAGGCTGCCTCGCCGCGATGGCAGCGCCAGATCAGGTCGGGCGCCAGACCGATCATCGAATAGCGTCCGCGCACCGCGCCGCCCTCGACCGATTCGAGCAGGAAGGCCGGCCCCGCCGTGGCGTGGCGCAGCTTCATGAAGGCGGCGACGGGCGTTTCGCAGTCCCCGACGAGAATTTGCCGCAGCAGTTGCGGCTCGCCTGCCTCGTAGCGCTGCGCGAACCGCTCGAAATCCTGCGACGGCTCCATGGTCAGTTCGTCGCGCCGCCGGTGGCATTGCGGAAAGCCGTCTCGTTGATCGAGACGCCGAGATCCGCCTGCAGCTTGCCGACATATTGCGACAGGATGTCCTCGCTGACGCTTGCGCCCAGCCGTGTGGCGAAGTTCTCGGCCTCCTGCGTCGTGCGGACATAAGGGGGGACGGTGGCGGCATCGACCCTGAACAGGATGCGGCTGCCATCGGCCAGTGCCGCCGAGCCGGCTTTGCCGACGACGGTGCCGAAGATCAGGCTCACCACATTGACCGGCAAATCGGGGCGCTGGTCCTGGCGACCCAGGCCCTCGGCGGTCTCGCTCGTCAGTCCGGCGGCGGAAGCGACAGCATCGAAAGTCTCGCCCTTGTCGAGGTTCTGCACGAAGTCGCGGGTCTTGGCGGAAAGCCTGCTCGCCACCTCGTCGGCACGCCATTGCGCCTCGACCTCGGTCTTGACCTCGTCGAAGCCACGCTCACGCGCCGCGTCGATCTTGGTCACGTCGAACCAGACATAGCCGGTGTCGCGCGGCAGACGAATCGCCTCGTTGTCGACCCCGGTATCCGAGCGGAAGATCGCCTGCACGGTGGGGTCGCCGCCGACCGGAGCCGGCTGCTGCGAGCCGTCGGGCTTGCGCAAACCGGAGTCGACCGGTCCGAAGGCGATCAGCGGCAGGCCGAACTCGCGCGCGATGTCCGTCAGCGGCTTGGCAGAGGCGCGCTGGTCCTCGATCTTGTCGTGCAGATCGGTGATCTGGCCGGCGGCTTTGCTTCGCGCGATCTCGGTCTTGAGTTCGGCCGCGACCGCCTCGAAGGGCCGGACGTTCTCGGGCACGATCGCCGTGACGCGCAGCAGCACCGGCCCAAACCCACCCGCGACCGGTCCCCCGACCGCGTCCTGCACCAGCGCGAAGGCGGCGTCGCGCACGGCCGCGTCGAAGACCTGCGCCCGCGTCACGGTGCCCAGAGTCAGGTCGCTCGCCGCGACGTTGCGCGCCGCAGCGATGGCGTCGAAGGTCTCGCCGGCATCGATCCGCGCCTTGGCGGCCTGCGCCTCCTCGGCGTTGGGGAACACGATCTGCTGGATGGTACGCGTCTCCTGCGTCGTGAAGCGCTGCGCCTTGATCTGCTCGTAGCGCGCCTTGGCCTCGTCGTCGCCGACCTTGCTCGGATCGGCCAGCGTCTCGGCCGAGATCGAGAGCAGGTTGGCGCTGCGGAATTCCGGCGCCCGGAAGCTCGCCTTGCGCTCGTCGAAGAAAGTCTTCAGCTGGGCCTCGCTCGGTGCCGCGATCTCGCCCGCAGCGGTGGCCGGCACCCGGGCGAAGGTGACGGCGCGCCGCTCGTTGCGCAGGCGATGTCCGAGTTGCTGCAACGCGCCCGGCGCTCCGACCGCGCCGACGACCATCTCCGCGATCTGCTGGCGCAGGATCGTGGCGCGCTGTTCGCGCACGTAAAGCTGCTCGGTAAAGCCGTTCGAGCGCAGCAATTCGTTGAATCGCGCCGCCGAGAACTGGCCGGACCCGTCGCGGAACGTCGCATCCTGCAGGATCAGGTCGCGGATAGTCTCGTCCGAGACGCCGAGTTTCATGCTGCGCGTCGTCTGGTCGAGCACGGCCTCGGTCACCAGCCGCGACAGCACCTGCCGGTCGAGGCCGAGCGCGCGCGCCATCTCGGGCGTGATCTGGCGGCGCTGCTGACGGGTCAGCAGCTGCACTTCGTTCTGATAGGCGGTGCGCATCTGTTCCAGCCCGATTTCGGACTTGCCGACCCTCGCGACCGAATTGCGGCCATAGCCCTGGAAGATGTCGCCGATGCCCCAGATCGCGAAGGAAAAGATCAGGAATCCGAACAGCACGAAGATGATCAGCTTGCCAACGAAGCTCTGCCCCGCCTTGCGAATGCCTTGCATCATCATTGAAACGGTCTTTCCCTGTCCGGATGCGGCGCAAAGGGGCGCGCCGCCGGTTTTTGTCGGCGCTGCTTATAGGAACCGGCGACGCAAGTCGCAATCGTTCCCGCGGGATCGCGCTCGAGCCCATGCCCGGCGATTGCGGCGGCGGTCAGGCATTGCTAGAGCCGGCGAAGCAAATCGGAGGCGAAGACGTGACGCGCACCATCAGGCCGCTCGTGGCCGGCAATTGGAAGATGAACGGGCTGAAGGCCGATCTCGCCATCGCGACCGAGGTTGCCAAGGGCTATGACACGGGAATGAAGGCGGCGGTCGATCTCGCGATCTGCCCGCCCGCGACCCTGCTCTATCTCGCATCTGCGGCATTGCTCGGCTCACGCATCGCAACCGGCGGCCAGGATTGCAGCACGCAAGATTCGGGCGCCTTCACCGGCGAGACATCCGCCGTGATGCTGGCCGATACGGGTGCGACCTTCGCCATCGTCGGCCATTCCGAGCGCCGCACCCTCCATGGCGAGACGAGCGCTACGGTCAAGGACAAGGCGCAGGCCGCACAGAAGGCGCTGCTCGTGCCGATCGTCTGCGTCGGCGAAACCCGCGACGAGCGAGAGGCCGGCAAGGCCGTCGCCATCGTCAAGAAGCAGTTGCGCGGCTCGATCCCCGACGGCTCGACCGCGGCGACGCTCGTCGTCGCCTATGAGCCGGTCTGGGCGATCGGCACCGGGCTTACACCCACGGCTGCCGATGTCGCCGAGATGCACGAGGCGATCCGCAACGAACTCGGGCGGCTTCTCGGCAAGGTCACGGCGGCGGGCGTCCGCCTGCTCTATGGCGGCTCGGTCAAGCCCTCCAATGCGGCCGAACTGATGAACGTCGCGAATGTCGACGGCGCGCTCGTCGGCGGCGCGAGCCTCAAGGCCGAGGATTTCCTGGGCATCGCTCGCGCCTGCGCCTGAGGACTGCTTGCCCGGCCGCTAATTGTCGGGTGGCATACCCAACACACGCATGCTATGTGCCCGCCGGGTTCGCATGTCGGCGAGCAGTCGGAGCAGGAGGCCCTTGGCGGCGTCGCGCTCCATACCCATTTTCGTGAGACCATGCAGAACGTCCTCATCGTCATCCATCTGATCATCGTGGTCGCGCTCGTCGGCGTCGTCCTGCTGCAGCGCTCCGAAGGCGGCGGGCTCGGCATGGGCTCGGGCGGCGGCGGGGCAGGCGGCTTCATGACCGGCCGCGGCCAGGCGAACGCCCTGACCCGGGCCACCGCGATCCTGGCCGGCGCCTTCTTCCTGACCTCGATCGTGCTGGCGGTGCTCGCCACGCAGGGCCGCGTGCAGCGCTCGATCATCGACGGCGCTCCCGGATCGACCGCGCCTGCGGCACCGACCGGCCCGAGCGCCCCCAACGCCGGCGGCGTGCTCGACCAGTTGCGCCAGATGCAGGCCCCGGCCGGCGGCGCGCAGCCGCCGACGCCGCCCGCGGCGCCGCAGCAATGAGATGAAGGGCAGGGGCCGGGAAACCGGCCCTTCTCTTTTGACGGGAGACGCCGGGCAACCGGCGTTCTTCTTATGTGGACAAGCGCGCCACGCGGGGTCGCCCTGCAAGGATGTGCTTAGCGAATCGCAACCCTGCCGTTAGAGGTGAGCCCCCATGACGCGGTATGTTTTCATCACCGGCGGCGTGGTGTCTTCGCTGGGCAAAGGCCTGGCGTCGGCGGCACTGGCCGCCCTCTTGCAGGCCCGTGGACACACGGTGCGCCTGCGCAAGCTCGACCCCTATCTCAATGTCGATCCGGGCACGATGAGCCCGTATCAGCATGGCGAGGTCTTCGTCACCGATGACGGGGCCGAGACCGACCTCGACCTCGGCCATTACGAGCGCTTCACCGGCCGGCCCTGCAACCGGGGCGACAACATTACCACCGGCCGCATCTACATGGACATCCTGACCAAGGAGCGTCGCGGCGATTATCTCGGCGCCACGATCCAGGTCGTCCCGCACGTCACCAATGCCATCAAGGAGTTCATCCTCGACGGCAATGAGGGCTATGATTTTGTTCTGATCGAAGTGGGCGGCACAGTCGGCGACATCGAGAGCCTGCCCTTCCTGGAGGCGATCCGCCAGACCGGCCAGCAATTGCCGCGCGGCCAGTGCATCTTCATCCACCTGACGCTGCTGCCCTATATCCCCACAGCCGGCGAGCTCAAGACCAAGCCGACGCAGCATTCGGTCGCGGAACTGCGCTCGATCGGCATCCAGCCCGACATCCTGCTCTGCCGCACCGACCGCGAGATTCCGCGCGAGGAGCGCCGCAAGCTGGCGCTGTTCTGCAATGTCCGCGAGACGGCCGTGATCGAGGCCCGCGACGTCTCTTCGATCTACGACGTGCCGCTGTCCTATCACGCCGAGGGGCTCGACAACGAGGTCCTGGCCGCCTTCGGCATGGACCACTCGCATGAGCCCGACATCTCGAACTGGCGCCGCATCTCCGAGCGGGTGAAGAACCCCGAGGGCGAAGTCACCATCGCCATCGTCGGCAAGTACACCGGCATGAAGGACGCCTATAAGTCCCTGATCGAGGCCCTGATGCATGGCGGCATCGCCAACCGGGTCAAGGTCAATCTCGACTGGATCGAGTCGGAGGTCTTCGAGAAGGAGGATCCGACACCGTTCCTGGAGCATGTCCACGGCATCCTGGTGCCAGGCGGCTTCGGCCATCGCGGGGCCGAGGGCAAGATCCGGGCGGCGACCTTCGCAAGGCAGCGCAAGGTGCCCTATTTCGGCATTTGCTTCGGTATGCAGATGGCCGTGATCGAGGCAGCCCGCTCGCTTGCCGGCATCCCCGAGGCCAATTCCTCGGAGTTCGGTCCGACCAGCGAGCCGGTCGTCGGCCTGATGACCGAGTGGCTGCGCGGCAACGAACTCGAACAGCGCGCCGCCAATGGCAATCTCGGCGGCACGATGCGGCTGGGCGCCTATGCCTCGACGCTCGCCGAAGGCTCGAAGATCGCGAAAATCTACGGCACCACCGAAATCTCGGAGCGCCATCGCCACCGTTACGAGGTCAATATGGGCTATCGCCAGCGGCTGGAGGCGCAAGGCCTGAGCTTCTGCGGTCTCTCGCCGGACGGCCTTCTGCCCGAAACGGTCGAATACCCCGACCACCCCTGGTTCATCGGCGTGCAATACCACCCCGAGCTGAAGTCGCGTCCGTTCGAGCCCCACCCGCTATTTGCGAGCTTCGTCGAGGCGGCGATGGTGCAGAGCCGGTTGGTTTAAACTTGGACGACGCGGCAAGTCTCGCCAGAATCAAGCGCGGGGAACCCCTCCTGTAAGGAGAGGGGCAGGGGAGAGGTGAGGGCCCTTAGACCAGCGAAACGCTGAGCCAGCGCAGCACCGGCGAGGTCTCGCCTCAAGCGGTCAGCGTCCGACCCCTCACCCTGCCCTCTCTCCGGGAGAGGGCTCTCCATCGGGCTTCCGCGCCATCCGCGGAGGGCGCGAAGAGGCGGCGGCGCTTCCCAAAAAACTAATCCCCGCCCCTCCACACCTCCCCTATCCTCCCACCACCTCATCCCCGAGGGGCAGCCATCCGGAGGTGTGCCGTTGGTGGGGGTGGGGGCGGCGCCTGCGGGTGGAGTCACGATCCATCTCCGGGAGGCTTCGGGGCACCGCCCTGAGGATACTACGATCCCTGTGCGAGGAGCTCGCTGGAAGGGTGACGGGACGACGGACTGACGGCGACGGTCGCGACGAGCCTCAGGCGAACTGGCACCTAAGCTTCCAGATCGAACTCCCGAAATCCGAATAAGCGCGGCCCGGAGTCGTCAAATCGCCGATGAGCGGAGCGCCACGGGGCGTGCGGAGGGTGGCTAAATCCCTCCGCGCCGCTTCTGGCTCAACGAAGCGGCTATTATACCCCCGCGCCTCGCGGCGCTCCGCTCGCCCCTCATTGAAGCCGATGCGCAAAAGCGCGGTCGGCCATCGAATCACGTGCCCACTGGCGTCGATCCGACCGTCGCGTATAGTCGGAGCACCAATAATGGGCGGCTTGGGGGCGGGCGGCATGGCGATCTCGATGGCGGGCCTGCCCGCGTTCCTGCTGTATTTTTGCCTTGGGGCGGCGCTGATCGCCGGTTTTGCGGCGGTCTATCTGAAGCTCACCGCCCATGACGAGATTGCGCTGATCCGCGCCGGCAACCTCTCGGCGGCCGTTGCGCTCGGCGGCAACCTGACCGGTTTCTCGATTCCGCTGGAAAAGGCGATCGCGCAGGCGAGCAGCATCCCCGACTGCGTGCTCTGGGCGCTCGCAGCCATGCTGGTTCAGTTCGCGGCCTACGGGCTCGCCCGCGTCCTGATCCCCGATCTCTCGCGCAAAATCGAGGAGGACCGGCTGCCCTCGGCCGCGATGCTGGCGGTCATCGCCGTGATTTCCGGCACGCTGGCGGCAGCCAGCATGACTGTCTGAGGGAGGTCTCCATGAAGCGCTCGACCCAGATCGGCCTTGCCGCAGCGGGTGTCGTCCTCGTCGCGACGGTCTGGTCGATGTCCGGCGACGAGCCGGACGAGAGCCTCGTCTACAACACGCTCGCAGACTGCCGAACCGCCGGCCAGCTCAGCGGCAGCCAATGCGAAGCCCGCTTCAACGAGGCCTCCGCCGACCATCTCCGTGACGCGAAGAAGTTCAACAATACCGGTGCCTGCGAGGCGGAATATGGTTCCGGCTCATGTCGCAGCGCAGTCTGGAACGGCGCGCAGGTCGTCATCCCCGCGCTGGCCGGCATCATGCTGGCGCGCAGCCTGTCGCAGGGCGGCGGCGCAGCGCAGCCGCTGCTGCCGCCGACGCGCGAGGCCTGCCCGCCCGGCAGCCCTGCGCAGGAATGCCAGCAGGCACGCTCGTCCACATCCTCGTCGTCCTCGTCCTCATCGGGCAGCAGCGGCTCGCGCCACAGCAGTTCGTCCCGCGCCTACTCGACGACGAGCGGGACTGCCGTGGTGGCGCGCGGAGGCACCACGGCCGGGGTTGCGACCGTCGCCTCGCGGGGCGGCTTCGGCTCGACCTCGCGTTCCTTCTCCTCCTCGTCCTCGTCCTGACATGCGCCGCATCCGATTGCCCGCGCGCCCGAATTGGCAGGCCGAGGTCGAGCGCCTCGGCTTCGCCTTCCACACGATCGACGGCGCGACCTATTGGGACGAGAGCGTGGCATACGAGTTCACGCTCGACGAGATCGAACGCGACATAGAGGCCCCGACCGAGGCGATCGAGCAGCTCTGCTTCGCCTTCATCGAGAAGGCGATCGGCGACGAGGCAACTCTGACCAAACTGGCCATTCCGGAGGCGCACTGGTCCTTCGTCGCAGAATCCTGGCGGCGCGGCGACCGCAATCTCTACGGTCGGCTCGACCTCGCCTATGACGGCAAGGGCCCGGCGAAACTGCTGGAATACAACGCCGACACGCCCACCGCTTTGTTCGAATCGGCCGTGGTGCAATGGGACTGGCTCGAACAGGCGATGGCGCAGCGCCTGCTGCCGAAGGGCTGCGACCAGTTCAACTCGCTGCATGAACGCCTGATCGCGGCCTTCGGGGCCCTGCGCGAGCCCTCGCCCTACCGGCTGCATCTGGCCTGCGTCCAGAACAGCCAGGAGGACAAGGGCACGGTCGATTACCTGCAGGACTGCGCAAGGCAGGCCTGGCTCGATGCGCGCTTCAGCTACATCGAGGAGATCGGCCTGCTCTCGGACGGCCGCTTCTGCGACGGCGCCAACCAGCCGATCGAGACCCTGTTCAAGCTCTATCCCTGGGAATGGCTCTTCCGCGAGCGCTATGCCGATGCGCTCGCCGGCTCACGCTGCCAGTTCGTCGAGCCGCCCTGGAAGGCGCTGCTCTCCAACAAGGGCTTGCTCGCCTGTCTCTGGGAGATGGAGCCGGGCCACCCCAACCTGCTGCCTGCCTTCTTCGAGTGCGATCCACGCTGCGAGACCCTGTCGCCGCGCCGGGTGCGCAAGCCGCTTTATTCACGCGAGGGCGCCAATATCAGCCTGATCGAGCGTGGAACCGTGCTCGACAGCGACGACGGCCCCTATGGCGCCGAAGGCTACATCCTGCAGGATGCGGCGACCAACCTGTTTTCGGCGGACGGCAATTACGCCGTGCTGGGTTCTTGGCTCGTCGCCTCGCAGGCCTGCGGGCTGTGCGTCCGCGAGGATGTGACGCCGATCACCAAAAACACCTCGCGCTTCGTGCCGCATTACATCGCGCCGTGATCGGGCTCGCCATGACGGCGTCGTGAATCGGCGCTACACAGGAGGGATGGAAAACCCGACTCAAGCCCGCGGCCTCGACCATCTCGTCATCGGCGTCCGCGATCTCGACGCAGCCGGCGCGCTCTACGAGCGCCTCGGCTTCCGCGTCGGCGCCCGGAACCGCCACCCCTGGGGCACGGAGAACCGGATCGTCCAGTTCCCCGGCTCGTTCCTCGAACTCATCGCGATCGGTGACGCAGGCGCGATCGAGGAGCCCAGGCCCGGCCGCTTCTCGTTCGGCGCTTTCGTGCGCGATGCGCTGGCACGCGGCGAAGGCATGTCGATGCTGGTGCTGGAGAGCCGCGACGCGAAGGCCGACAATCTCGCCTTCGCCGCCGCCGGAATCGGCGCCTTCGAGCCGTTCTCCTTCGAGCGTCAGGCCCGTCGCCCGAGCGGCGAGGAGGTCCGCGTCGCCTTCTCGCTCGCCTTCGCCGACGATCCGGAGGCGCCCGAATGCGGCTTCTTCGTCTGCGAGCAGCATGAGCCCCAGAATTTCTGGAATCCCACCTTTCAGCAGCACGAAAACGGCACCACGGCGCTGACGGCTGCGATCATGGTGACGGACGATCCCGAAAAGCACCGCGCTTTCCTGACCGCCTTCACAGGTAGCGCCGAGATTTTCGAAGGCAATGAGGATTTCGTCGTCGATCTGCCGCGCGGCCGCGTCGACGTGCTGGACGCCGAAGCTGCGAGCGCGATCTACCAGACCTCGCCGGAGCCGACGCCCGCACGCTTCCTGGGCTTCTGCGTCACCGTGCCGGCGCTCGAACCGGTCGCCGAGCGGCTGCGCGCCGCCGGCGTTCCCTTCGCGCAAGGCGAAGAGCGGCTCATCGTGCCGGCCGAAGCCGCGCTGGGATGCGTCATCGCATTCGAGCAGGCCTGAGCGGAGGTCTCAGGCCTCCGCGCGCTCTTTTGGCAGCGAGGCGAGCAGGCCGACCAGAGCGCGGTCGTGCAGCACGACCATGCGCTCCTTCGGCTTCAGCCAGATCGCCGCATCCTCGACGGTCTCGGCATCGACGAGCTTGGCCTGTGCCACCGCACGGTCGGGCTCGATCTCGCCGCGCCGGCGCGGATGGGCCTCGGGTAGCATCGCCTCATGGGCCTCGCGCAGCACCGGGTCGGCATGGAGCGCCTTGATGCCGTCGGCGTCGTCGAAACCTGCCTCCGCGAACTCGGCCTGCAATGCGTTGGCGCGCAGCGCGATCGACGGCGGATCGCCTTCTTCCGGCGTCAGCAGGAGCTTGTGGCGCTTGAGCCAAAGCCCAAGCGCAAGCTGCCCGGACGCCCAGGACAGCGGAATCGCCAGCAGCAGCCCGAGGATCGTCGGCGACATCCAGGCGAACAGCGAGGTCGCGATCATGAAAGCCGAAATGCCGGCGATCAGGCCGAGCGCGCTGTGCATACGATGGCGCCGGACGATGTCCTTGAGCGGGATCGAACCGTCGTCGCGACGCTGGGGATTCCAGCCGGTGTCGCGTCCGAGCAGGATCTGGAAGACGGAGCCCGACTGGATCAGCATCATGATCGGCGCGAAGACCGCCGAGAACAGCACCTCGATCAAAGCGGAGATCACGAGCCGGATCGCGCCGCCGCCGGCCCGCCGCAGCTTGCCGTTGAACAGGGTCAGGATCAGCCCAAACCCCTTCGGCGCCAGCAGGATCGCCATGGTCAACGCGAACAGGTTCAAGGCGCGCTCGGGATCGAAGCGCGGCCAGATCGGGAACAGGGTGAACTCCTGCGTGAAATACTCCGGCCTGGCGTAATTGACCTGCAGCACGATCATGATGCCGACGACGAGCTGCATCAGCCAGAACGGCGAGGCGAGATAGCCCATGATGCCGGTGGAGAAATGCTGCCGGGTCGACCAGACGAAGCCTTTCGCGCCGATGATGCGCGAATGCTGCAGATTGCCCTGGCACCAGCGCCGGTCGCGGACCGAGATGTCGATCAGCGATGGCGGACTTTCCTCATAGGAGCCCGTCAGGTCCGGCAGCATGTAGACCGACCAGCCGGCGCGACGCATCAGCGCCGCCTCGACGAAGTCGTGGCTGAGGACATGCCCGCCGAAGGGCGGCCGTCCCTTCAGGTCGGGCAGGCCGCAATGGTCGGCGAAGGCCTTCGTCCGGATGATCGCGTTGTGGCCCCAGTAGTTGCCGTCGCGGCCCGACCACATCGCCAGACCGGTCGCGATCACCGGACCGTAGACGCGGGCAGCGAATTGCTGGAGCCGGGCGAAGAAGGTGTTGCGGTTGATGATCAGGGGCAGCGACTGGATGATGCCGGAATCGGGATCGGCTTCCATCGCGGCGGCCAGATGGACGATGCAGCTGCCGGTCATCAGGCTGTCGGCGTCGAGCACGACCATGTGCTCGTAATAGCCGCCCCAGCGTGTCACGAAGTCGGAAATATTGCCGGCCTTGCGATGATGGTTCTTGGGCCGGTGCCGATAATACACCCGCGCCTCCGGTCCGAGACGCTCGCGCAGGGCGAGGAACGCCCGCTCCTCGGCGACCCAGACATCGGGATTGGTCGTGTCGGACACGATGAAATAGTCGAAATGGGCTCCAAGGCCCGTGGCCTCGACCGATTCCCTGATCGCCGCCAAGGCCGCGAAAGTCCGCGCCGTCGATTCATTGTAGATCGGCATCACCACGACCGTGCGGTGCTGCAGGCTCTCGACCCGGCCGAAGCGCCCAGAACCGAACAGCACGCCGAAAAATCCGAGGATCGCGCTGGTGAAGGCGAGCGCGATCCAGGAGAAATTCACCGTGAACAGCACGAGCAAGGCATACTGCAGCGACGTCGTCCGGCTGACCGACACGACGCTGTACATCTCCCACGCGCCATAGGCGGTCAGCGCCATGCCGCCGCCGAAGACGAACAGCCGCTTCAGCCAGGGCGTCGTCCAACGCGACGGCGCGGCCGGCTTGCGGCGGTCGGACGCGTTCCAGCGCCGGAACGACTGGACCGGCATCACCAGCCGCTTCTCCGGCGGCGTCGCGGCCTCGGCGCCTCGCCGAATCGGCGGCGCCGGCGGCGCAGCCTGATCCTCGGGCCGGGTTTCGGTCACCACGTCCATCGATCCAGCCATGTTTCCGAGACCGGCTGACCGCCGGACTCCAGCACGAGTCTGAGTTCGCAAAGCGAGTCAGGCCCGGGATCGACCTCGAAACCGACGCGCATCAGCTTGCGCTCCGGATAAGGCCAGATTCTGAGGTTATGGATGGCGCCCGGCGTTGCCGTCAGATTGGCGCGCGTCGAGGTGACCACGCCTGCATCGGCTAGCCTGTCGCCGGTGAAATCGACGATGAAGCGTCGCCGCCGTCCCTGCGAGCCGCGGCCCTGCCGGACCCGGCTGGCAAGCGCGAGGACAGGCCGCTCCGGCGGCTGCCAGCACCACGCCTGGCGATAGGCGAAGGCGGTCTCGCTGCCTGCCGCGATCGGCTGGCGCGGACGCCAGTACATGATGACATTGTCGTTGAGGTCGGAATCGCTGGGGATCTCGATCAGCTGGACCGAGCCTGCACCCCATTCGCCGAGCGGCTCCATCCAGACACTCGGCCTGAGTTCGTAACGCTGGTCGTCGTCCTGGAAGGCGGCGGGATCGCGTTCCCGCTGCACCAGGCCGAAACCGCGCGGGTTGGAATCCATGAAGGACGAAACCTGCAGCGTCGCAGGGTTGTTGACCGGTCGGTAGATCCATTCGCCGCCGCCGGTGAGCATCTGCACGCCGGAGATCTCATGCACAGCCGGCCGCAGATCGTCGAATGTCCGCCGGCTCTGCGGACCCGACAGGAACGTGCCCATGGTACAGCCGAGGCCGACATGATCGAGCGCCTGCCGGGCAAACAGCGTCATTTCGACATCGATTAGCGTCATGTCGCCGGGCCGCAGCGTCATCCTGACGGCGCCGGTGAGACTTTCGGAATCGAGCAGCGCATGGATGACGAGCACGCCGAGAGCCGGGCTCGGCCGCTCGATCCAGAAGGCGCGGAAGAACGGGATTTCCTCGCCGCGAGTCTCGCCGGGACGCAGGATCAAGGCCCGTGCCATCGAGCCGTAGTTCTGGCCCCGCGCCAGCGAGCGGAAGAAGGTCGCCCCTTGGAAGGTCGCAACCTCGTAAGGGCGCTCCAGGCCCGTTGCGATCCGCATTCCCGAAAACTGCAGATCGACATTGGCAGGCGGCGGCGGCACGCGGCCGTAGTCGAACTTGCCACGGTCGAAAGCGACCTTGCGTACGATCTCGTCCTCGACCGTGAACAGGCTGACCGGATTCGAGAAGACATAGCCGCGATGCAGCGGCTCGATCGTGAAGCCGCGATTTTCGCCCGCCCAGATCATCCCGCTCGGCTGGGCGCGGATGCCTGAATACTGGTCGAAGGGCAGGTTGGCATAGCCGTCGGGCAGGTCGGTCGCGACCACCGGAACGAGCGGCTTCCGGGCTAATGTCCGCGCGGTTTCGACGACGAGCGCGGGATCGAAACGCTGGCCTTCGGCGAGGACCGACTGGACCACGGCTGCCGGGTTGCTCTGCGCACTCGCCGCCGTCGCGCCTATGAGGGGAACCGATGCCAGCGCGCCCGCCGCACCTTCGATAAACTGTCGGCGATTCAATGGTTTCGACATCAGGTCCAACATAGACGGGCTGTACTCTCACCCTCTCGCGCTTCTAGAGCATTTTTACGCAAGCTGAAAAGCGGTTGCGCGCGGAAAATGCAGATCGCGTCGTTCTATTTGGCGGTTGTGCTCTTGGTGAGGCGAGCTTTCGCGGTTTGGCCTGCCACTGCGAGACACCAATCGAAGGATATCGGCGTTTTGGCAAAAGCCCGCGGGATCGGCTATCCAACGCGTCCGCAACATCGTCATGCATGAGACAGCGGCGACGGTGGCGTGGCGACGTTGCCAGTCGGCCGGGAATTTCCAAAGAGAGAGAGCATCATGACCCAAACGCCGTCGAGCCGGAGCTGTCTCGCGATCATCCTGGCGGCCGGCGAGGGCACGCGGATGAAGTCGCGCCGGCCCAAGGTGCTGCATGAGGTCGCCGGCCGCAGTCTGCTCGGCCACGCGCTCGAGGCCGTCTCTGGCGCCGGAGCTGACAAGATCGTCGTCGTGATCGGCCCGGATCGCGACGACGTCGCCGCAGCCGTGCACGAGCAGCGTCCGGAAGCCCAGATCGTGGTGCAGCGCGAGCGTCTCGGCACGGCCCATGCCGTGCTGGCGGCACGCGAGACGCTGGCGCTCGGCTTCGACGACATCATCGTTGCTTTCGCCGATACGCCGCTCGTGCGGCCGCAGACCTTTACCGCGATGCGCGCCGCCCTTGCGAACGGCGCGGCCATCGCGGCGCTCGGCTTCGAGGCGCGCGATCCAACGGGCTACGGTCGGCTCATCACCAGGGACGGCGCACTTGAGGCGATCGTCGAACATAAGGACGCCAGTGACCTGCAGCGCGCGATCAGCTTATGTTTCGCCGGATTGATGGCGCTCGACGGACAGCACGCACTCTCGATCTTAAAGGCGATCGGCGACGACAACGCCCAGGGAGAATTCTATCTGACCGAAGCCGTTGCGGTGGCGCGCGCGCGCGCGCTCAGGACGGTTGCGCATAACGCCGCTGAGAGTGAGGTTCAGGGCATCAATGACCGTGTGCAACTCTCTATGGCGGAAGCGGAGTTCCAGCGCCGCAAGCGGCTGGAGGTCATGGCAGCTGGCGCCTCGCTGACGGCGCCAGAGACCGTCTTCTTCAGCCACGACACCATCATCGGCCGCGATGTGCTGATCGAGCCCCATGTCGTCTTCGGCCCGCGCGTCAGCATCGCCGACGGCGCGGTGATCCACGCCTTCTCGCATCTCGAAGGCGCCACGGTGGGCGAGGGCGCCAATGTCGGTCCCTATGCCCGTCTCCGTCCGGGCGCCAAAATCGGCGCCAACGCGAAGGTCGGCAACTTCGTCGAGGTCAAGGCGGCCGACATCGGTGAAGGCGCCAAGGTCAGCCATCTCAGCTATATCGGCGATGCCAGCGTCGGCGCGAACGCCAATATCGGTGCGGGCACGATCACCTGCAATTACGACGGCTTCTTCAAATACCGGACGACGATCGGGGCCGGCGCCTTCGTCGGCTCGAACTCGTCGCTGGTCGCACCTGTCACGATCGGCGACGGGGCCTTCGTCGGCTCCGGCTCCGTGGTGACCGACGATGTCGCCCCCGACGCTCTGGCGATCGCGCGCGGCCGGCAGACCGTCAAGGGAGGCTGGGCCAAGGCCTTCCGCGAAACAGCCGCCGCCCGCAAGCAGGCCGCCAAATCGGACTGAAACACGGCGTTTCCGGCAAGCCTGCATTCATAGTTCGACATCCATAGTGATTGGGCATGTGTGCCGTTGCCCGCTATGCGGGGTTGCAACGGCCATTGCGGAAGAGGTGGGGCATGTGCGGCATCGTCGGGATTCTGGGCAAGGAAGCGGTCGCGACTCAGGTCGTCGAGGCTCTGCGGCGGCTTGAATATCGCGGCTACGATTCTGCCGGCGTCGCCACGCTGGAGAACGGCCTGCTCACCCGCCGCCGCGCCGAGGGCAAGCTCCGGAACCTGGAAATCCGTCTGTCCAACGAGCCGCTCGAAGGCCTGATCGGCATCGGCCATACCCGCTGGGCGACGCATGGCAAGCCCAACGAGACCAACGCTCATCCCCATGCCACCGCAAAGCTGGCGGTCGTCCATAACGGCATCATCGAAAATTTTCGCGAGCTGCGGGCCGAACTGCAGTCCGACGGCTACGTCTTTGCGACCGAGACCGACACCGAGATAGTCGCCCATCTCGTCACCCGCGAGCTCGATCGTGGCAAGAGCCCGACCGATGCGGTCGCCGCGTCTCTGCCACGCCTGCGTGGTGCATTCGCGCTGGCATTTCTGTTCCAGGGTGAGGAAGACCTCCTGATCGGCGCCCGGAAGGGCTCACCGCTGGCAGTCGGCATCGGCGACGGCGAGATGTATCTCGGCTCGGATGCGCTGGCGCTGGCGCCCTTCACCAATCTCATCGCCTATCTTGAAGAGGGCGATTGGGTCGTGCTTCATCGCAAAAGCGCGACCTTCTACGACAAGGCCAACAACCCGGTCGAGCGGCGCGCCCAGCGCGTTGCAGCCGGCGCGCTTCTGGTCGAGAAGGGCAACCACCGCCATTTCATGGCGAAGGAGATCTACGAGCAGCCCGAGGTCGTCGGCCATACGCTGACGCAGTATCTCGACATGGCGGCGGGCCGCGTGCGCTTGCCTTTCGCCGACAAGATCGACTGGACCTCGCTGTCCCGGCTTTCGATCGCGGCCTGCGGCACATCCTATTATGCTGGGCTGATCGCGAAATACTGGTTCGAGAGGCTCGCCCGCCTGCCGGTCGAGATCGATGTCGCCTCCGAGTTCCGCTATCGCGAAGCACCGCTTCCGGACAACGGGCTTGCCCTCTTCATCTCGCAGTCGGGTGAGACCGCCGATACGTTGGCCTGCCTGCGCTATGCTAGGCAGGAAAGGCAGGTGATCAGCGCGATCGTCAATGTCGCGACATCGACGATGGCACGCGAGAGCGACGTCGTCGCTCCGACGCTCGCCGGCCCCGAGATCGGCGTCGCCTCGACCAAGGGATTCACCTGCCAACTGGCCGCGTTGGCCTGCCTTGCGCTTGCCGCCGCCAGGGCGCGAGGGCATCTGTCGGCCGAGGACGAGGCCCGCCACGTCCAGAACCTGATTGCGTTGCCTGGTCTGATGGCGAATGCGCTGGCTCTGGAACCCCAGATCGAAAAGCTGGCTCGCGAACTCTCGAAGGCCAAGGACGTGCTCTATCTCGGCCGCGGCACGAGCTTTCCGCTGGCGCTCGAAGGCGCGCTGAAGCTCAAGGAAATCAGCTACATCCACGCCGAGGGCTATCCGGCTGGCGAACTCAAGCACGGCCCGATCGCGCTCATCGACGAGGCCATGCCGGTCATCGTCGTCGCGCCGCACGACGCGCTGTTCGAGAAGACCGCCTCGAACATGCAGGAGGTCGCCGCGCGCGGTGGTCGGATCATCCTGATCACCAACGCGAAGGGCGCGGCCGAATGCGGCATCGAGCCGGAGACCACGATCATCATGCCGGACGTGGATCCGACCTTCGCCGCGATCGTCTACGCGCTGCCGATCCAGATGATCGCCTACCAGACGGCAGTTTTCATGGGCAAGGACGCCGATCAGCCGCGCAACCTGGCGAAATCCGTCACGGTGGAGTGAGGCATCAGGTGCCCGTTTCCGGCCGGCTCGCCACATAGGCGCCGGCCGCGACCAGCCCTGCGCCGCTGACCCACAAGGCGATCGGGGGCGCGTCCGTGATCGCCAGCAGGGCGAAGCTTGCCGCCATCGAGCCGCAGGCGAGATACTTCGCCTTGCGGCCGATGCTCCTGGTATCGCGCCAGCGCCGCACATACGGACCGAGGCGAGGATGGTCGAGCAGCCATAGCTCAAAGCGCGGCGACGACTGCGAGAAGCACCAGGCGGCAAGGATCAGGAACACGGTTCCCGGCATCACCGGCAGGATCAGCCCGACCACGCCCAGCGCGGTGAAGACCCAGCCGGCGGCGAGAAAGATCAGACGTCGAAGGCGCCCGCTGCTATTATGCGGCATGACTTCTCCTGTTTGGCGAAGGCATGTGCCCGATCACTGGCGAGGAGACCGAGATGCATGACGAGGTCGATGGTCTCACCCAGCGTATCACGATCGAGCCAGGGAAACGGGGCGGCCGCCCCTGCATACGCGGGCTTCGCATTACGGTCGGCGACGTACTCGGCTGGCTGGCTTCAGGAATGAGCGAGGCGGAGATCATCGAGGACTTTCCTGATCTCGAACCCGACGACATACGGGCCTGCCTAGCTTATGCCGCAGCGCGCGAACGTATGACGAGAATCATCTGAATGGCCAAGCTGTTGCTCGACGAGAACCTGTCTCGCTTCTACGCTTTCTTGCTCACGATTTTCCGGGAAGCGCGCATATCTCGCAATTCCAAGCGTCCAGAAGATCCGACGACCGTGCGATCTGGCACCTCGCCCGCGATCAGGGCTACATCCTCGTCACTCACGACGCCGACTTCGCCGACATCAGTGCGCTGGAAGGAGCCCCGCCGGGCGTGATCTGGCTTAAGCTTGGCAATTGCACGAATGCTCGGATCATCGCCGAACTGACGCAGCGACGGGACAAGATCGAACTCGCCTTCGCAGTCGGAGACGTAGCGGTCCTTGAAATCCGCTGAGCCTGTTGGCACGTCTGTCGCTTGCTGGCGCATCAAGGCCAGATTCGCGTTCGATCGGACCCTGCATGACGCCCGCGCCGCTTGATCCCCGCCTCGTGATCCAGACCGATCTGCTGCGCCCGACCTTCGGCACGCGGCTGCGGCGCTATTTCCTGACCGGGCTGGTCATCGCCGCACCGTTGGCGATTACGGCGTCCGTGACATGGTGGTTCATCAATTTCATCGACGGGCTGGTCAAGCCGCTCATCCCCAACTCCTATCTGCCCGACAGCTATCTGCCGTTCCCGATTCCAGGCTTTGGCCTCGTGATTGGGTTGATCGGCCTGACACTGCTCGGTTTCATGACGGCGAACCTCGTCGGCCGCACGCTGCTCGATGCTGGCGAGGCGATCCTGAACCGGATGCCGGTGGTCCGCAGCCTCTACAAGGGCATCAAGCAGGTCTTCGAGACGATCTTCTCGCAAAGCGGCACGTCGTTCCGCAAGGTCGGCATGGTGCAGTTTCCGCAGCCGGGCATGTGGTCGATCGTCTTCATCGCTCAGGAGGCGGCACCCGAGATCGCCGGCAAGCTGCCCGACGGCCAAGAGCCAGGGCATGAGCAGATCGGCGTCTTCCTGCCCTGCACGCCGAACCCGACGACCGGCTTCTTCTTCTATCTGCCGCGCAGGGAGGTGGTGGAGCTTGATATCACCGTCGAGGACGGAGCCAAGCTCGTGATGTCGGCCGGGCTGATTCAGCCCGGCGAGGCTGTTTCGAAACTTATGCCGGGGACGGTCATCCCGCCCGCAGCAGCCTGATCGCGACGTCGCGCTCGAACAGATAGAGCAATGTCCTGACGGCCTCACCGCGCGGACCTTCCAGATGCGGGTCGCGCTCGATCAGGAGTCGCGCGTCGTCGCGCGCCGCCGCCAGCAGGTCGCCATCGGTCTCGGGTCTCGCGATCCGCCAGTCGGGCGAGCCCGATTGCTTGGTCCCGAGGACCTCGCCCTCGCCGCGCAGGCGCAGATCCTCCTCGGCGATGCGGAAGCCGTCCTCGGTCTCACGCATGATCGTCAGCCGCGCCTCGGCAACGGGGCCAAGCGGCCCCTTGTAGAGCAACAGGCAGGTCGAGGCGGCAGAGCCGCGCCCGATGCGCCCGCGCAGCTGGTGAAGCTGGGCAAGGCCGAAGCGCTCGGCATGCTCGATCACCATCACGCTGGCATTGGGCACATCGACGCCGACTTCGATCACGGTGGTGGATATGAGGATGCGCGTCTGCCCTGCGACGAAGGCCGCCATGGCTGCATCCTTATCACGGCCGGGCATCTGGCCGTGCAGCAGACCGACCTGATCGCCGAAAAATTCCCGCAGGGCCTCGAAGCGCTCCTGTGCCGCTGCGACATCGAGCAAATCCGATTCCTGCACCAGCGGACAGACCCAGTAGACCTGTGCGCCCGTCTCGATCGCACGGCCGATGCCGCCGACGACTTCGTCATAGCGGTCCAGTGACAGCGCCTTGGTCGCGATCGGCTTGCGGCCTGCCGGCTTCTCCGCCAGCACGGAAATATCCATGTCGCCGAACCAGGTCAGCGAAAGCGTGCGCGGGATCGGGGTTGCGGTCATGACGAGGATATCGACCGCTTCGCCCTTCGACCCGAGCAGCAGGCGCTGATGCACGCCGAAGCGATGCTGCTCGTCGACGATGGCGAGCGCGAGATCGCGGAAGGCGACGCCCTCCTGGAACAGCGCGTGCGTCCCCACCGCGATGGCGATCTCGCCGCTCGCCAGCCCCTCCAGAACGCGGGCGCGCCCCGGACCCTTGTCGCGGCCGGTCAGCAAGGCGAGCTTCAGGCCCGCAGCCTCCGCCAGCGGCAGCAGCCGCTCGGCATGCTGCCGCGCCAGGATCTCGGTCGGCGCCATCAGCACCGATTGCCGGCCTGCTTCGGCCGCTGCCGCCATCGCCAGCAGCGCGACCACGGTCTTGCCCGAGCCGACATCGCCCTGCAGCAGCCGCAGCATGCGCTCGGGCTTTTCCATGTCGTCATGGATATCCACGAGCGCCTGGCGCTGGCCATCCGTCAGCGTGAAGGGCAGGGCGGTCTCGATCGCGCGCCTGATCGCGCCATCGCCGGCGGTGGCGCGCCCGGCCGCCTTCTTCTGCTGGCGGCGTACCAGCGCAAGCGCGATCTGGCTCGCCAGCAATTCGTCATAGGCGACGCGGCGGCGCGCGACCGTGTCGCCCTCGATCGCCCTGAGATCGGGCGGGTGATGCAACGCCTGCATCGCCTGCGCGAAGGAAGGAAATCCGCTCTTCGCCAGAAAGCCGGGATCCTGCCACTCCGCCAGATCCGGGCATTTCTCGGCAGCCGCCGCCGCGATCCGCGTCATCACACGCGGGCCGATGCCTTCGGTCAGGCCATAGACCGGCTCGATCGCGGGCAGGGTGGCGGCGAGCTCCGGATCGAGCAGGCGGTCGGGATGCACCATCTGGCGCATCCCGTCCCAGAGTTCGAGTTTTCCGGAGATGATGCGATAGGCGCCGATCGGCATGGTCTGCAGCAGATGGCGGACATCGGCATGGAAGAAGACGAGCGTGACGTCGCCGGTCTCGTCTTCGACCAGGATGCGATAGGGCGCCTTCGCCTTGCCTGGCTGCGGCGGCCGGTGCTCGGTTACCTGTGCGTTGAAGGTCGCGATATCACCGATAGGTGCGTCGGCGATGCTTTGGCTGGGGCGCCGGTCGATGGCCCCGCTCGGCAGATGAAACAGCAAATCGACGACCCGCGCCGGCCTCGTCTCGTCGCCTAGAAACCGGTCCAGCAGCTTGCCGAGCTTGGGGCCGACGCCCGACAGTGTCGTGGCGGGAGCAAACAGCGGATCGAGCAAGGACGGGCGCAAAGGATGGCTCTCAGGCTGTTGTCAGGAGTGCGAAGATCGCGGGCGTTTCGCCGCTGACTTCGCCGGGTGGCAACGCTATATAACCCGCGACGGCAGGCTCCGCGACGGGGCCGGCCCTGTTTCCATTGCATAGTCCCGAGGTTCAGGAATGTCCGGCTCGACCCGTTCAAGCGCCGATCTCGACCCGCGCCGGCGAAAAATCCTGTTCCGCTCCTGGCATCGCGGCATGAGGGAGAACGACCTAATCATGGGGCGCTTCGCCGATGCCGAGATCGGCAATCTGAGCGAGGCTGATCTCGACGAGTTCGAGCGCCTGATCGAAGTGCTCGACCGCGATCTGATCTCCTGGATCACGGGGGAGGCACCGGTGCCGGAGAACTACGACACCGACGTGTTCCGGCGGCTGAAGGCCTTTCACCACCACGGCAAGCCGATTCATGTGTGACGTTCTGGATCATTCCGCGCGCCGTCATTCCGGGCGCAGCGAAGCGAAGACCCGGAATCCATCGTAGAGCTCAGTGCCCTTAGATGGATTCCGGATCGGCGCCGCTGCGCGGCTTGTCCGGAATGACGGCGCGAAATCGATCAGGACATTAGCAACACAGCATGAGCATCCCGCCTCCCGCCCAGCTCGCCAAACTCCAGAGCGACCGCATCCTCGACGCGCTGAACCGCGGCGACAAGCCGACGCTGGCCAGCGTGCCGGACGGGTTCGACGCCGTCATTCTCGCCGACCTGACCCGCGCACGCGCAAAAAAGGCCGAAGGCGCGGCTATGCTCGTCTTCGTCGCCCGCGACGGCCAGCGCCTGCAGGTGCTGGAGAACGCACTGCAATTCATCGCGCCCGATCTCGAGGTGATGTCCTTCCCGGCCTGGGACTGCCAGCCCTATGACCGCGTCTCGCCCGCGCCGTCCATCGTCGCCCACCGCATGACGACGCTGTCGCGGCTGGCCAAGACCAAATCCGGCGACAAGCCGCGTCTGCTGCTGACCACCGTCAACGCCGCGCTCCAGCGCGTGCCGGCCTTTTCCAAGGTCGCCTCGGAAAGCTTCTCGGCCGCGCCGGGCAACATGGTCGACACCGAGCAGCTCGCGCGCTGGCTCGATATGAACGGTTATCTGCGCACCTCGACCGTGCGCGAGACCGGCGAATTCGCGGTGCGCGGCGGCATCGTCGATCTCTATCCGCCGGGCATGCCGGCCCCGATCCGGCTCGATTTCTTCGGCGATACGCTGGAGTCGATCCGCACCTTCGATCCCGAGACGCAGCGCACGACGGGGCAGATGCGCGGGCTCGACCTCGTGCCGATGTCCGAGGCGCAGATGACGAGCGAGAGCATCAGGCGCTTTCGCCAGAGCTATATCGCCAACTTCGGCACGCCCGGCCGCGACGACACGCTCTACGAGGCGGTCAGCGAGGGCCGCAGGCCGGCGGGCCTCGAACACTGGCTGCCGCTGCTGGCCGAAAAGCTCGACACGCTATTCACCTATCTGCCCGACGTGCCGCTGGTGCTCGACCATCAGGCCGACGATGCGGTCGGCGAGCGCATCAGCCTGATCAAGGACTATTACGACGCCCGCAGGGCCGCGCTCGACCAGCCCAGCGCCGGCGGCATCCCCTACAAGCCGCTCAAGCCCGACGCGCTCTATCTCTCCCCGTCCGAATGGCGCGGCATCGTCGATCAGGCCGGCGTCGCGGCTCTGACGCCGTTCCAGCTTCCCGACAGCGACGGCAAGCTGATCGTCGATCTCGGCGCCCGTCAGGGCCGCAACTTCGCCGCCGAGCGCGCCGACAATGCCGGCAGCGTCTTCGATGCGGCTGTCGCCCATGTGAAGGCGCTGCAGGCCGATGGGCGCCGCGTCATCCTGTCGGCCTGGTCGGAAGGCTCGCGCGAGCGCCTGGCGCATGTGCTGGCCGATCACGGCCTCAAGACGGTCCAGACGACCGGCTCGCTGCGCGCCGCCTTCGATCTCAAGCCCGGCACGACGGCGCTGGCCGTCTGGGGTTTCGAAACCGGCTTCGAGGCCGGCAAGCTCGCGGTCATCGGCGAGCAGGACATCCTCGGCGACCGGCTGGTGCGTCCGCGCAAGAAGTCGCGCCGGCCGCAGGATTTCATCAACGAGCTGTCCTCGCTCAGCCCCGGCGATCTCGTCGTCCATGTCGATCACGGCATCGGCCGCTTCATCGGCCTGCGCACGATCACGGCAGTCGGCGCGCCGCATGACTGCCTGGAAATCCACTACGCGGCCGATTCGAAGCTCTTCCTGCCGGTCGAGAACATCGAACTGCTCTCGCGCTACGGCTCGGAGGACACCGACGTCCCGCTCGACCGGCTGGGCGGCGGCGGCTGGCAGGCGCGCAAGGCCAAGCTCAAGCAGCGCATCCGCGAGATGGCGGGCAAGCTGATCGCGATCGCCGCCGCCCGCGCGCTCAAGGAGGCTCCGCGCCTGATCCCGCAGGAAGGGCTCTACGACGAGTTCTGCGCCCGCTTCCCGTTCGAGGAGACGGAAGACCAGCAGGCGACGATCGACGCCGTGCTCGACGACATGGCGGCCGGCCGCCCGATGGACCGGCTGGTCTGCGGCGATGTCGGCTTCGGCAAGACCGAAGTTGCGCTCCGCGCTGCCTTCGCCTGCGCGCTCAACGGCAAGCAGGTCGCTGTGGTGGTGCCGACGACGCTTCTCGCCCGTCAGCACTATCGCAACTTCTCCGAGCGCTTCAAAGGTCTGCCCGTCCATGTCGGCCAAGCCTCGCGCTTCGTCGGCGCGCAGGACCTTAAGGCCGTCAAGACGGGCATCAAGGACGGCACGATGGACATCGTCGTCGGCACCCATGCGCTGCTCGGCAAGGCGATCGAGTTCAAGGATCTCGGCCTCGTCATCGTCGATGAGGAGCAGCATTTCGGCGTCAACCACAAGGAACGGCTGAAGGAGTTCCGCGCCGAGGTCCACATGCTGACGCTGACCGCGACGCCGATCCCGCGCACGCTCCAGCTCGCCATGACCGGCGTGCGCGAACTCTCGATCATCGCGACGCCGCCGGTCGACCGCCTGGCGGTCCGCACCTTCGTGACGCCCTTCGATCCGCTGATCGTCCGCGAGGCGCTGCTGCGCGAACGCTACAGAGGAGGACGGTCCTTCTATGTCGTGCCCCGCATCGAAGACATCTCCGACGTCAAGGACTTCCTCGATAAGCAGGTGCCCGAGGCCAAGGTCGGCATCGCTCATGGCCAGATGGCGGCAGGCCAGCTCGAGGACGTGATGACGGCCTTCTATGAGGGACAGTACGACGTGCTGCTCTCGACCACGATCGTCGAATCGGGCCTCGACATCCCCAACGCCAACACGCTGATCGTCCACCGCGCCGACATGTTCGGCCTCGCGCAGCTCTACCAGCTCAGGGGCCGTGTCGGCCGCTCGAAGATCCGTGCCTATGCGCTCTTCACCATGCCCGTGAACCGCAAGCTGACCGACCAGGCTGAGCGCCGGCTGAAAGTCCTGCAATCGCTCGATACGCTGGGCGCGGGCTTCCAGCTCGCCAGCCACGACCTCGATATCCGCGGCGCCGGCAACCTGCTCGGCGACGAGCAGTCCGGTCATATCAAGGAGGTCGGCTACGAACTCTACCAGCAGATGCTGGAGGAGGCAGTCGCGGCTCTGAAGTCGGGCGTCGATTTCGAGACCGATGCCCAATGGTCGCCGGCGATCCAGATCGGTGCGCCGGTGATGATCCCGGAACATTACGTCACCGACCTGACGCTGCGGCTGACGCTTTACAAGCGCCTGTCGACGCTCGACGACGACGGCGACATCCAATCTTTCGGCGCCGAACTCATCGATCGCTTCGGGCCGCTGCCCGAGGAGGTCCAGCAGCTTCTGGAGATCGTCGCGATCAAGGCTTTGTGCAAGCGCGCCAATGTCGAGAGGGTCGAGGCCGGCCCCAAGGGCATCATCGTCGCCTTCCGCGACAACGAGTTCGCCAATCCAGAAGGCCTCGTCTCATACGTTGCAAAGATCGGCACGCTGGCGAAGGTGCGCCCGGACATGCGCGTCGTCTTCATCGACAATTACGACACGGCAGAGCAGCGCCTGACCGGCACCCGCCGCCTGCTCACGGATTTAGCGCGGATCGCGGAGCGGAAGAAGGCGGCCTGAGCATGCTGGTCACCGCCGGCTGACCTCGATCTCCGCGGCCGAGCGCACCATGATATCGACGATCGCGACGTCCGGCCGGTCGATCGCGGGCAGGGCGCGCTCCTCGCCCCGGCGCTGTACGAAGACGAGACTGGAAATCGCGGCATGGCTCGCCAGTCTAGACCGCGCCAGCGCGGGCTCCATCGCACCTGGCAGCACCAGATGCACCGGGCGCCCGCCACTGACGCAGGCCTGCAGCTCGCCCAGGCTGAACAGGCCGAGCGGCAGCAGTTCGATACCGGTCAGCATCGCCATGCCGGGACCGCTGGCTAGCGCGGCGAGATCGCCGCCGACCAGCGTCGTCACGATGCGCGAGGATGAGAGCGGCTTGAGCAGCCGTGAAATCTCAAGCGCCTTGCCCAGCACGTCGCGCTCGGAGATGCGCAGAGGTCCGGCCAGCGTGCCCGCGTCGACGACCTGAAGCATCGGACGAACCACGTCCGCGGGTAGAGGATGCGAGGCCGGACTTTCCATCAGCCTGTCGAGCGGCGCCACGCCGTCGGGAATGTCGCTGCCGAAACCGCCGACGAAGCGCGTCCCGAACGAGCGCACGGCAAGATCGCGCAGCACCAACAGGGGCCGCATCTCGCCGATCCGGCCGACGCCCAGCGCCATCACCGCCTCCGACGCCTCCAACAGGCGCAGAAGCTCGGCCTCGTCGCCATGCAACGGCAACATCAGCGGCGACAGGCCGGCGCGCAGGCAAGCCAGCACGCAGACGATCGCCTCGACGCCGAGCGGCGCTAGGATCGCGACGCTGGCGCCGGGCTGCGCCCGGTTGATCGTCAGGAGCGAAGCCAGCCTGTCGATCCGGATGTCGAGTTCGGAAAAGCTCAGCGAGCCGGGGGCTTCGTCGCTCCAGCTGCGCCGGCCAGGAGGATCGCGCAATGCCGTCTCGTAGCCGCGCCCGCGCACCAGTGCTGCGAGCAGGGTGTCGAGGTCGAGCCCGTCGAGCAGGGCGGACGCGGCCTCATCCTGGTCAGCCTGCATCGCAGCCCCTCAATTCGCCGGGGCCGGCGACGCGGGAGCGCGGGCCAGCACTTCGTTGGACAGGAAATAGGCCGGCGGCCGCGCCGGCAGAACGATGTCTCGGCCATGCGCCAGCCAGGTCTCGGACAGGTAGTAGAGCGGCACGACGTAGAAGCCCGAGATCAGCAGCCGGTCGAGCGCCCGTACCGAGGCGACGAAATCCTCGCGCTGCCGCGCGCCCAGCATCGCTTTCAGCACGGCATCGACCGCAGGCGAACGCACGCCGGCATAATTCAGCGCACCCTTGCGGTCGGCGTTGCTGGAATCCCAGCGCCCGATCTGCTCGTTGCCGGGCGAGGCCGAGGCCGGCCAGGTCCACTGGACCATGTCAAAATCGAAGCCTGCGAGCCGGCGCCAGTACTGCACGTCGTCGATCAGCCGGACGGTGACGCCGACCCCGATACGCCCGAGCGTACTGGCGAAGTTCAGCGCCAGCCGTTCCTGCGGCCGGCTCGTCACGGTGATCTCGAAGGCCAGCGGCTCGCCGCCCGCTCCCTTGCGCAATGTCCCGTCCTGCAGCGTAAATCCCGCCGCCTTGAGCAGGTCGAGCGCCTTGCGCGCCTGATCGCGATCGCGGCCCGACCCGTCGGATGCCGACGGCACCCAGGTTCCGGCGAGGATGTCCTCGCGCACGCTGCCGGCGAATGGAGCCAGCAAGGCGACCTCGCGAGGATCGGCCGGGACGCCCAGCGACGACAACTCGGAATCGGAAAAGAAGCTTCCCGCCCGCCGATAGACGCCGTTGAACAGGTTGCGATTGACCCATTCGAAGTCGAACATCATCCCCAACGCCTCGCGCACGCGGATATCCGCGAAGATGGCGCGGCGGGTGTTGAAGACGAAGCCGGTCATGCCCTTGGGCGACTGGAAGCGCAGGGCCTCGCGCACGATCCGCCCGTCGCGTACGGCCGGCACGTCGTAGCCGGTTATCCAGCGGGTCGGGTCGCCTTCCAGACGGACATCGTAGAGCCCGGCCTTGAAGGCCTCGAACAGCGCATTGGCATCGCGGTAGAAATCGTAGCGGATCTCGTCGGCATTGAAGAGCCCGCGCGTCAGCGGGTGGTCCTCCGCCCAGAAATCGCCGCGGCGCTTCAAGGTCAGCGCCTCGCCCGGCCTGACCTCGCTCACGACATAGGGGCCCGACCCCAGCGCCGGCCTGAAACTGGTCTCGCCGAAACGCCCGGCATCGGTCGCGTGTTTTGCGAAGATCGGCATCGCGCCGATGACAAGCGGCAATTCGCGATTGCTACCGTCGCCGAGGTCGAAGACGACGCGGGACGGCGAGGGCGCCTCGACCTTCGTCACCCGCCCCAGGCTGGAGCGGTGGAACGGCTTGCCCTTGGCTTTCAGCATCTCGAAGGTGAAGACGACGTCTTCGGAGGTCACGGGCCTGCCGTCCGAAAAACGGGCGCGCGGGTCGATCTCGAAGGCGAGCCGGGTGCGCGCCTCGTCGAGTTCCACGCGCGAGGCCAGCAGCCCATAGGCCGTGAAGGGCTCGTCGGCCGAACGGAACAGCAAACTCTGCTGGACATAGCGCGGCACCGCATCGGGCGCGACGCCCAGCACGACCAGCGGGTTGAGACTGTCGAAGGTGCCCTGCAGCCCAAAAACGATGCGACCGCCCTTGGGTGCTTTCGGGTCTGAATAGGGCAGATGGGCAAAGCCCGCCTCCAGCGCCGGTAATCCATGCATGGCGATGGCGTGATGGACTCCGCCGCTGGCGGATTCGGCGTGGGACGACCCGCTCACCGCAAGCGTGAGCGCTAGACCGACCAGCAATTGTCCCGTCGCGCTGGTTACCGCACGGGCCGTTCGATACCAAGCCATCATCCGCCCTGATTCTGAGGCAGAAGAATAACATGACTTGAAGCGGGTTGCGCTGACGCTTCGGGCTGGAAACCCGCGACGGAACTCGCTAAACGCAACGCGAGTTGTCATTCAAACGCCTCAATCGCACTTGATGTGCAGCCCATCCCATTGGCTGTTGTTCGGATGCGGTCGAAACGTTGGGACTGGCGCGCGCGGCTTGCGAAGTCGTGATCCCGAATTCGCAGAGTAAGGAAAGATCAATGTCCGCTTCGTTTTGCCTGTCGCCGCGCGCACTCGGCGTCGCCCTGAGCGCCACGCTCGCTCTGTCGCCCGTGGCGGCCTTTGCCCAAGCGCAGCCACAGCAGCGTCCGGCCGCGCCGCGCCCGGCTACGCCTGCACAACCGGCCCAGCCCCCCGCGGCAGGCGCCGCCGCCGCGACCGGCCCGACCGTCGTGCAGGTCAAGCCCGAGCCGTCTCAGACAAGCTGGACGAAGGTTTGCGGCAAGGATCCGGCCGCCAACAAGGAAATCTGCTACACGACCCGCGATTTCGTCTCCGATCAGGGCCAGCCGGTGCTGGCGGTCGCGATCTACGACGTCAAGGGCGACCCCAACAAGATTGTGCGCTTCCTGATGCCGCTCGGACTGCTGCTTCAGCCGGGCATCCGCTTCGGCGTCGATACGGCCCAGCCGATCCCCGGCCGTTTTGCGATCTGCTTCCCCAATGGCTGCTTCGCCGAGGCGCAGGTCAAGGACGACTTCATCAACAGCATGAAGAAGGGCACGGCGCTAAGCGTCAGCGTCCAGAACCAGGGCGCTCGCGAAGTCTCCTTCTCGATCCCGCTGGCCGATTTCGCCAAGGGCTTCGACGGCGCCCCGATCGACCCGAAGGTTCTCGAAGACCAACAGAAGCAGCTGCAGGACGAGCTTGCCAAGCGCCAGGACGAACTGCGCCAGCGTCTCGGCGGCAGCGGCGCCAACGCGACCCCTGGCGCTGCCCCGGCTCCCGCGCCCACGCTTCCAGGCGTTCCAGGTGCGGCGCCGGCCCCGCGCCCCTGATCGCCTAGCGGCAACCCCAGCCAAACAAAAAGGCCGGCCCCTCGCGGGGCCGGCTTTTTTAATCGGGAAACCAGAAGGCGCAGAGCCCGTATCGAATTCGCTCCGGCCGATGGAGTAGAATCTCGTAAGCGCTTTCAGTTCAGCCCGGCCCGGTCGATCGTGTAGCGCCCCTTGCGGTCGCGCCTGAAGAATTCCTTCGCCTGCGGATGCCGTATCGCCCGGCCCGACTCATCGACCACGAGATTCTGCTCGGAGACGTAAGCGACATACTCGGTCTCCTCGTTCTCGGCGAAGAGATGGTAGAAGGGCTGGTCCTTGGAGGGACGCAATTGCTCGGGGATCGCCATCCACCACTCATCGGTGTTGGCGAAGACCGGATCGACGTCGAAGATCACGCCCCGGAAGGGATAAACCCGGTGCTTGACCACCTGTCCGATCCTGAATTTTGCGGAACGTGATTCCATAGTCGATATCGTCCATCAGAGAGCGTTTTAGCGCCGGCTATCATGTTGCCTCGCGCTTGCGTTAGGATTGCGTCGCAATTGCGTCGAAATCAACCAGCTGGAGCCATGGCGAACATCACAGGCCATACTGTTCCGCCAAGGCCGGGTCGCGGCCGGCCACCTGTTTCGCCAGATCGACGATGACCTTGGCCTGTTTCCAGGTCGCGTCGTCCTGCATCTTGCCGTCGATCATCACGGCGCCCGATCCGTCCGGCATCGCCTCCAGAATGCGTATCGCGAAGGCGACCTCGCCGGGATCGGGGCTGAAGACGCGCTTGGCGATCGCGATCTGCGAGGGATGCAACGTCCAGGCGCCGGAACATCCGAGCAGGAAGGCGTTACGGAACTGCGCCTCGCAGGCCTCCGCATCCGAGAAATCCCCGAAAGGTCCATAGAACGGCTTGATCCCGGCCGCGGCACACGCATCGACCATCTTCGCCAGCGTGTAGTGCCAGAGATCCTGCTGGGCGACCGCCCGCGCCCCGCCATCGGGCGAGGCGTCGGCGATGACCTTGTATTCGGGATGGCCGCCGCCGACCCGCGTCGTCTTCATCGCCCGCGAGGCGGCGAGGTCCGCCGGACCCAGGCTCATCCCGTGCATGCGCGGCGAGGCGGTCGCGATCGTCTCGACGTTCTTGACGCCCTCGGCCGTCTCCAGGATCGCGTGGATCATGATCGGCTTGGGAAGGGCGTGCTTCGCCTCGAACTGCGCCAGCAGCTGGTCGACATAATGGATGTCCCACGGCCCCTCGACCTTGGGCACCATCACAACGTCGAGCTTGCCGCCGATCTGCGCCATGATCTCCGTGATGTCGTCGAGGAACCACGGCGAATTCAGCGCATTCACCCGCGTCCACAGGCCGGTCTTGCCGAAGTCGACGGCCTTGCCCATCGCGATGAAGCCGTCGCGCGCCGCCTGCTTGGCCTCGACCGGGATCGCATCCTCCAGATTGCCGAGCACGATATCGACCTGAGGCGCCAGTTCCCCGACCTTGGCTCGCACCTTCTCCAGATGCGGCGGCACGAAATGGATCATCCGCTCCAGTTTAAGTGGCAACTCCCGAAAGGGCTCCGGCGCGCCGATGGCGAGCGGACGAAAGAACTGGCGCGGCGTCTTGACGGTCATCGACGAACTCCACGATGCAACGCAACAAATCTGCCGGATGCCTCGCCCGGCGTCCATGGGCGATTGCGGCGGCGAGATAAAGGCCGGAGGTCGGGGCTGCTCAGGCGGACCAAATGCCTAGGAAATTACACCTATGATGAATTGAGGTAATAATTCCTAGGCATATTCTCCACGTCCTGTCCTGAGTGATGGGCCACCCGGCGTCGGCAGCCTTTGCGTCGTTCGACCTACAGGCTAGATGGCTCGCATCGCGGCCGTCGCCTTCCTTGACGCGCTGGACGCTGTCTCAGGTTTCCGCCCGCATGGCCGATCTCGCCAACATCCTGAACCTCGTCGCGCCCTTCTTCGGCTTGATCCTGCTCGGCTACCTGATCGGGCGTTATCGCCAGGCGCCCGAGGCGGGGCTCGCATGGCTGCAGTTCTTCCTGATCTATGTCGCCTTGCCGCCGCTGTTCTATCGGCTGATCGCCGACAAGCCGGTCACCGAACTTGCCAATGGCCGCTTCATTCTCGCGACCACGCTGTCGACATTCCTCGCCTTCGCGCTGTCCTTCGCGATCGGAATGAGAGCGACCGGCCGCGATATCCCGCAGTCGGTGATGCAGGGCGTCGCCGGCTCCTATTCGAATACGGGCTATATGGGGCCGCCCCTGCTGCTCGCGGCGCTCGGTCCCGCCGCGAGCGCGCCGCTCGTCCTGATCTTCGTCTTCGACAGCGTGCTGCTGTTCTCGCTGATCCCGTTCCTGATGGCGATCGCCGGCGTCGAGAAGAAAAGCCCGCTCGCCACGGCCCGTCAGGTCGCCTGGCAAGTTCTGACGCATCCCTTCAATATCGCGACGCTGCTCGGCGTGCTCGCTGCTTATGCGCATTACGAATTGCCGACGGCGCTCGACAAGATGACGCTGTGGCTGGCGCAGGCGGCGGCGCCCTGCGCGCTCTTCCTGCTCGGTGTCACGGTCGCGCTGCGGCCGATCAAGGCAGTCCCCGCCGAAGTGCCGGTGCTGGTCGCGATCAAGCTCGTGCTGCATCCGCTGCTGGTCTGGGCGCTGCTCTCGGCGATCGGCGATTTTCCCGATATCTGGATCTTCACCGCCGTCATCATGGCAGCGCTGCCGCCGGCGCTGAACATCTTCGTGATCGCAACGCAGTACCGCGTCGGCGTCGAACGCGCCTCGACCTGCATCCTCGTCGGCACCATCGTCTCGATGGCTACGCTGACGGGCTTCCTGTGGCTGGTGAAGACGGGCAGGATGGCGGCCGACCTGTTTCCCTGACAGCGCGAGAAGCCGATGCTGCCGCTGGACGACCTCTCGGTCCTGGATTTCTCAACGCTGCTGCCCGGCCCATTGGCGAGCCTGTTCCTGTCGGAGGCGGGCGCGACGGTGATCAAGATCGAGCGCCCCGGCGGCGAGGACATGCGCCGCTTCCCGCCACGCTTCGGCGAGACCTCGGCACCGTTTGCGGTGCTGAACCGGGGCAAGGCCAGCATCGAACTCGATCTGAAGGCGCCCGATGCCGTCGCGCGCCTGACCCCGCTGATCGCACGTGCCGATATCCTGATCGAGCAGTTCCGGCCTGGCGTGATGAAGAGGCTGGGCCTCGGCTACGACGCACTGAAAGCACTCAATCCACGTTTGATCTACTGCTCGATCAGCGGCTACGGCCAGACCGGGCCGCGCGCCCAGGAGGCCGGCCACGACATCAACTATCAGGCGATCGGCGGCCTACTTGGGCAGTCTCTTGCACGCGGCGCACCGCCGCCGCTGCCACCGCCTCTGGTCGCCGATATCGGCGGCGGCACCATGCCCGCCTTGCTCAACATCCTGCTCGCCCTGCGCCAGCGCGAGCGCAGCGGGCAGGGCTGCCATCTCGACATCGCGATGAGCGACGCCATGCCCGCTTTCGCCTGGTACGGGCTGGCGCAGGGTCAGGCGGGCGGGCACTACCCGGCGGGCGGGCAGGGCCAGTTGACCGGCGGCAGTCCACGCTACGGCCTCTATGCGACACAGGACGGCTGGTTCCTCGCCGTCGGCGCGCTGGAGCAGAAGTTCTGGACGGTTTTTTGCGAGACGATCGCACTCGACGAAAGCCTGCGGGATGACAGCCGCGACGCCGCTTCGACACATGCTGCGATCACGAAGATCATCGCCAGCCGGCCTTCCGCAGACTGGCGTGCCGAACTGGAGCCGCGCGATTGCTGCTGCACCGTCGTCCGGACGCTCGCAGAGGCGATGAACGATCCTCACCTCACCGCGCGCGGCCTGCTCGACGCGCAGGCGCAGGAGCCCGGCGGGCGCCGCCTCGTCTCGACCCCGCTGCCGCTGGCGCCGGTGTTTCGCGAGCAGGCGGCGGCGCTGCGCGATGTCAGGGCGAGCGGCGCCGATACGCGGGATTGGCTCGCTGACGAGGAGAAGCCCGACCCGAGCCGGATGACCACGTGACCCAACCCCGTCATTCCGGGGCGCTGCAAAGCAGCGAGCCCGGAACCCATAAACTCGGATGGTGCCGGACGTAGCGTCACGCCGATCGCCCCATTCGGAACGGACAATGTCTATGGGTTCCGGGCTCTTCGCTACGCGAAGCCCCGGAATGACGGCGATGCTGCGACAAGATCAGCGCGCCGTGCCGCCGGCCAGCCCCTGCCGCATCACGAGTCGACGCAGCGGCCCGATCCGCGACAGCGCCAGCAGGCCGGCGCCGCGCAGCAGATCGGCCGGCAGCAGATCCGTAAGCAGGGTGCGGTTCAGCGCATCGACGGCGCCGGTGCGGAGCCGGACATCGGTGTGGCGGGCTGAATCGTAGCGGCTCATCGCCGCCTCTTCGCCGGGATCGTCGATCTCCCGCAGCGCCTCGCGCAAGGCGACGACATCGCGCAGGCCGAGATTGAGCCCCTGCGCACCGATCGGCGGAAAGACATGCGCGGCTTCGCCGATCAGCGCCATGCGCGGAGCAGCGAAACGCTCGACCGACAATCCCCCCATCGGCACCCGGCCGCGCGGCCCGTCGAGCGTCATCGCGCCCAGCAGCGAATGCGTTTGCCGTTCGACGCGGCGAGCAAAGGCGACATCGTCGAGCGCCGCCACCTGATCCGCCTCGGCGGGATCGAGCAGCCAGACCAGCGAAGAGCGCCGGCCGGGCAGGGGCACCAGCGTGCACGGACCCTTGCGAGTATGGAATTCGGTCGAGACCTCGCCATGCTCGCGCCGATGCGAGAACAGGCCTGTCAAAGCCACCTGCGGATAGCGCCACTCGCGCGCGCCGATCCCGGCGGCCACGCGCACCTGCGAGCGCCGCCCGTCGGCCCCGACCACGAGTTTGGCCCGCACGGGCGTAAAACCCTCGCCGCTCAGCGTCACCCCCTCTTCATCGGCGGCGATGTCGGCAACCAGATGAGGGATGAAACTGATTAGCGGGTTTCGTTTCGCCTCCGCCGCCAGCGCCTCGACCAGCACGGCGTTCTCGACGTTCCAGCCGAAGGCATCGAGTCCGACCTCGGAGGCGCGGAACTCGACCGGTGGCTGGCGGAACAGGCTGCCGGTATCGTCGACCAACCGCATCACCGAAAGCGGTGCGGCGACAGCCAACAGCGCTTCCCCGAGGCCCAGTTCGCCAAGCAGCCGCCAGGAGCCGTCGAGCAGCGCCACGGTGCGGCCGTCGCGTGCCGCGCCGATCGGCCCGAGCACGGCGACCCGCCTGCCTTCGCCGGCAAGCGCAAGCGCAGCGGCAAGGCCGACGGCCCCGGCGCCGACGATGGCGATCTCGACCTGCGATGCACCGGGCGTGTTCATGATCTCTGGCTAGCCGAAGACGCGGACCTTGACCATCGGCCCACTCGCCGCAGCCCGGCACTGCCGAATATGGCCCTTGGACAGACGAAGCGGACAGCGCCGCACGCCGGCCCGCTGCGCAGCCGGGACATTGCCTGCGACGGTAGCAAGTCACTATGGTCCGCCATCCAAACAGGGAGTTCGAAGTCCATGGTCAAAGCCATCCGCGTTCACAAGGTCGGCGGGCCCGAAGTGCTGCAGGTCGAGGATATTACCCTGCCGGCGCCCGGCCCCGGCGAGGTGCTCGTCCAGAACAGGGCCATCGGCCTGAACTTCATCGACACCTATTTCCGCTCGGGGCTCTATCCGGCGCCCCAAATGCCTTTCGTACCGGGCAATGAGGGTGCTGGCGAGGTCGTCGCCGTCGGGCCCAACGTCACGGAGTTCAAGCCCGGCGACCGCGTCGCCTATGTCGCGACACTCGGTTCTTACGCCGAGCAGCGCATCGTCGCGGTCAATTCCGTCGTGGCGCTGCCCGAGGCGGTCTCCTTCGAGGCGGCGGCCAGCATGATGCTCAAGGGCATGACGGCCGAATACCTGCTGCACCGGACCTACAAGGTCGGCCCCGGCGACACGATCCTCGTCCATGCAGCGGCCGGCGGCACCGGGCTGATCCTGTGCCAATGGGGCAGGGCGCTGGGCGCGACCGTCATCGGCACCGCCGGCTCGAAGGACAAGGCAGAATTGGCCATGGCGCATGGCGCCCATCACGTCATCCTGTATCGCGAGGAGGACTTTGTGGCGAAGGTGAAGGAGATCACCGGTGGTAAGCTCTGCAACGTCGTCTATGACGGCGTCGGCAAGGACACCTTCCTGCCGTCGCTGGATTGTTTGCGCCCCTTCGGCGTGCTGGCAAGCTTCGGCAACGCCTCTGGAGCGGTGGAACCCTTCAACCTCGGCCTGCTCGGCCCCAAGGGCTCGCTCTACGTCACGCGGCCGACGCTGTTTACCCATATCGCCACGCGCGCGACCATGGTCGAGATAGCGAGGAACCTGTTCGAGACCGTCGCCACCGGCAAGGTCAAGGTGCCCGTCAACGCCACCTTCGCACTGACGGACGTCGCCAATGCCCATCGCGCGCTGGAAGGCCGCGGCACGACCGGATCGACCGTCCTGATCCCCTGATCGGCGGGCCGCGACAATCCCGCCAAGATTTCCGCCTAAGCGAGAACCTGCGTCCGATCCGGGCGCAGGCTTTTCCGGAGCGGCGCAATCGCCATGAAGAGATTGATCATGGCGATCGCGCTGGTCTCGGTGGGCGCAGTGGTCGCTCCGCAGGCCTGGCGGCACTGGCAGATCGTCGCGGCCGCCGACGATCCCGTCGCGCTCAGTCAGCTGCGCCTCGACGAGGCACTGTCGCCCCAGCGAGTCATGGCAGAGATCGACGCAGCCATCACCGCCCGTGATTCCGACCTTGCGGCCAGCTTCGTCGCTCTGGCGATGGAGCGCGGTATCGTCATCCCTGCCGACCGGCACGCGGCGATCCGGGCGCTGGCCGAGCGGGCGCCTGTCGATGCCGTCGAGGATTTCGGCCATGGGCTGATCGCCGGCGACCGCGACAGCGGCGCCGCCATGGCGGGCGCAGTCGCGGGAGACCTGATCGGCTTCGGCGATCTGCGCGATCTCGCCGCCGAAGGGCGCAAATGGCTCGGCGGCGAGGCGATCGACCCGACCGTACTCGCATTGGCGGCGGGCGGTCTTGCGATCAGCGCTGCGACCATCGCCAGCATCGGCGCCGCGCTGCCTGCCAGAAACGGCCTCAGCGTCGTCAAGGCAGCAACGAAGGCCAAGCTGCTATCGCCTGCGCTGACCACCAGTTTGGCGCGGCTGACGCGCGATGCCGTGCACCGGCCGGCTCTGACGGCAAGCCTCGCGGCGGCCGCGAAATTCGACCTTGCCGCCTCGCGCACCGCCGCCGGTGCGATACTGAAGCCCGCGGCCCTGACCAGGCTGACGGCGCTCGGGCAGGATGCCGGTGGGCTTTATGCCCGCGCCGGCCAGCGCGGCCTGCGACAGGTCCTGGCCGTCGCAGACGATGCCGGCGACATCGCGAAGGCATCGAAACTTGCGGTCGCAAAAGGCGGCAGTTTTCGTGCCGTTCTCAAAGTGCTGGGACGCGGCGCACTGGTTCTGGGAGCGCTGAGCATGACGGCGATGGGCTGGCTTTTCGCGCTCGTCGGTTATGCGATTGCGGTGGCGATGCTGGCGCAGCGCTTCGGCTGGTGGTTGGGGCGCAGGCTGAAACCAGCCCCGAGACCGCAAACGGCGGAAATCCAGACGGCATGAACCGAAACGGCCTCTGACACGGCCAAGGCCGGAGCGTTGTTGCTTCCTGCCTTTCGGATCACGTCATGAAACGCCGCCTCCGCCTCGTCGGTCTCACACTTTCCTGCCTCACCGTCGCGACGGTCGCTCTCGCCCAGCAGTGCCCAAAGGTGAACTCCTGCGGCCTGACCGATGCCAGCGCAGATACTGTCTTGCACGCGCCTATGACCAAGGTCGAGAAGGCCCGTCTGACCCGCCCGATCGAAACGCGTGGCGTCCGCGACGCGGTCATCGTCCAGGTCGCGATCGCTCCGCCACGTTGAGGATGCTAGACCGCGACCCCATGCAGGTCATAGGCGTCGGCGCGCTCGATCTTCACCGTGACAATATCGCCTGCCCGGAGCGGCCGGCGGCTCGCGACGTAGACATTGCCGTCGATCTCGGGCGCGTCCCATTTCGAGCGCCCCTTGGCGACCGTCGGACCGGCCTCGTCGATGATGACCTGGATGCGCTTGCCGACGCGGTTCCTGACGATGCGCGTGCTGATCTCGGCCTGAGCCTTCATGAAGCGGTGCCAGCGCGCCTCCTTCTCGTCCTCGGGAACGAGCGGAAGCCCGAGGTCGTTGGCGGGCGCACCCTTCACCGGCTCGTATTTGAAGCAGCCGACGCGCTCGAGCCTGGCCTCCTTCAGCCAGTCGAGCAGGAACTGGACGTCCTCTTCGGTCTCGCCGGGGAAGCCGACGATGAAGGTAGAGCGGACGGCGAGGTCGGGACAGATCTCGCGCCATTTGCGCAGCCGGTCGAGCGTGCGGTCCTGATGAGCCGGGCGCTTCATCGCCTTGAGAACGTTGGGAGAGGCGTGCTGGAAGGGGATGTCGAGATAGGGCAGGATCAACCCCTCCTGCATCAGCGGGATGACCTCATCGACATGCGGATAGGGGTAGACATAGTGCATCCGCACCCAGACGCCCATCTGGCCGAGTTCGCGGGCGAGCTCGAAGAAGCGCGTGCGCACCTCGCGATCCTGCCACATCGACGGGGCGTATCTGATGTCGAGACCGTAGGCGCTGGTGTCCTGCGAGATCACCAGCAGTTCCTTGACGCCGGCCTTGACCAGCTTCTCGGCCTCGCGCAGCACCTCGCCGATCGGCCGCGAGACGAGATCCCCGCGTAGTTTCGGGATGATGCAGAAGCTGCAGCGATTGTTGCAGCCCTCCGAAATCTTGAGATAGGCGTAGTGGCGCGGCGTCAGCTTGATGCCGTGCTCCGGCACCAGATCGACGAAGGGATCGTGACGAGGCGGCACGGCGGCGTGCACGGCCGAAACCACGCTCTCATAGGCCTGCGGCCCGGTGATCGCGAGGAGGTTGGGGAAGGCGTCGCGGATCTGCTCGGGCTCGGCGCCCATGCAGCCGGTGACGATGACCTTGCCGTTTTCCGCCATCGCGGCGCCGATCGCCTCCAGCGACTCGGCCTTGGCACTGTCGAGGAAGCCGCAGGTGTTGACGATGACGAGATCGGCGCCGGCATGCGTCTTGGTGAGCTCATAGCCGCCCGAGCGCAGCGAGGTGATGATCCGCTCGGAATCGACCAGCGCCTTGGGACAGCCCAGGGAAACGAATGAAATCTTCGGCGCGACGGCGTTCATCGGCGGCAAACTCGGCGATCTGGAAAGGGCAGGGCGCGGCGCTGGCCAGCGCGCATGCCGCTTCCTTTGACGCTTTTTAGCCGATTTGGCAAATGCGGGGCGCGTCAGGCTCCGGTCGCGACCGGCCGCTCGGGATCCTGCGTCCAGTCGGTCATCGAGCCGTCATAGAGCGCGACCTCATCGCGACCTAGAACCTCCGACATCACGAACCAGTTCAGCGCCGCCGTATGCCCGGTGTTGCAGTAGGACACCGCCGGTCCTCTGGGCACGACGCTGAACAGCGCCGACAGATCACCCACCGGCTTCAGCCGCCCGCTGGCCGGGTCGAAGGCTTCCGCGTAGTCACGGGATACGGCGCCGGGGATATGCCCGGCGCGCGTCGCCTCCGGGGCCTTCTCGCGACCCTCGAAGTAGCTCGCCGAGCGCGCATCGACCAGCGTGGCGAGCTTGCTGCGGGACGCCACCAGCGTCGCATCGGTGTTGCTGCGCAGGATCTGCTGCATCACGACCGGATAGGGATCGGCTGCTTTCGGCGCGGACGGCCCGGCCTCGACGGGGCGCTCGGGATCGGCGCTCCAGGCCCTGAAGCCGCCGTCCAGGATCGCCTGCTGGCCATGACCGATCAGCTTCAGCGTCCAGTAGACGCGCGCCGCGGCGGCGAAATCGGTCGCGCTGACGCCGGCGGGCACGATCACCACGTCGTCATGCGGCTTGATGCCCAGCCTGCCGACCAGTGTGGAAAGCTGGTCGAGCGGCGGCAAAATGCCCGGAGCGTTGCCGACCTTGGCGCGCCAGCCATCCCCGACATAGTCCGAGTGGACGGCGCCGGGAATGTGCCCCGCCTCATAGGCCTCCTTGCCGCCACCATCGATGGAGGAGCGGATATCGACGATGATGAGGTTGTCGTCGCTGAGCCGGGCCACGACGGCCTCGGGCGTGATCAGTCCGGAGAAGATGGAATCGCTCATTGCGCTGATACCTGCTTGAGTTCGTCGACGAGGTCGATCGCGTAGGTCATCGCCGCGGTCGCGCCGAGCATGATCGAAGCGGAACAGTATTTTTCCTTCGACAATGTGACGGCCCGCTCTGCCTTGGCGGCCGAGAGCCCGCGCCCGCTGATGCGGTAGGCTATGTGGAGCTTCGTGAAAACCTTCGGATCCTTGGTGGCGCGCTCGGCCTCCACCTCGACCTCGCAGCCGGTGACGGGCTCGCGGCCCTTCTTCAGGATCTGGACGACGTCGAAGCCGGTACAGCCGGCAAGTCCGATCAGCAGCATCTCCATCGGCCTGATGCCGATATTGCGGCCGCCATATTCAGGCGCGCCGTCCATGATCACGGCATGGCCGCTGCCGGCCTCGCCCATGAAGGCCATGCCTTCGACCCAAGCCGCTCTGGCCTTCATGCCGGTCTCCTGTCCGATTCACGTCCGAGACAGGCATAGACTCTGCGGGCGTCGGAGGCGAGGGCGGTCTCAGGCCGCCGCAAACAGGCTGCCATGTGTGATGCGGAGCCGGATGCGCTCTCCGATCGCAGGCGCGACCTGGCTCGCCAGATCGACGTCGAGCCGGCGCGGCAGGCCCTGAACCGCGACCTCGGCCCGCCGCAGCGGCCCGTTGCGGCGCAGATGCTCGACGACGCCGGGAAGCGCGAGCGGCGTGTCGTCGACGATGCGCAGATGCTGCGGGCGGACATAAAGCGAGGCCTGGCCGCCCTGGTTCTGCGACAGCCCGCCGAGCACCGGCCGATCGCCGAAGAAGGCCTGGCTGCCGACGACCTTGACCGGCAGCTTGTTCACCTCGCCGAGAAACTCGCAGACGAAGGGCGTCGCCGGATGATCGTAGACGTCGTCGGGCGTGCCGACCTGCTCGAGCTTGCCGTCGTTGAGGATGGCGACCCGGTCGGCGAGTTCCAGCGCCTCCTCCTGGTCATGGGTGACGAAGACGGTGGTGTGGCCTGTATGGCCATGCAGTTCGCGAAGCCATGCCCGCAGCTCCTTGCGTACCTTGGCATCAAGCGCACCGAAGGGCTCATCGAGAAGCAGTACGCTGGGCTCGATCGCCAGGGCACGGGCGAGTGCCACACGCTGCCGCTGGCCGCCCGAAAGCTGGCTGGGATAGCGCTTCTCGAGGCCGGGCAGCTGTACGAGGTCGAGCAGCGTGCCGACACGCTCGCGAACAACACTCTCCGGCGGCCTTAGAGCGCGGGGTCGCGAACGCAAACCGAAGGCGATGTTGTCGGCCACGGTCATGGTCTTGAACAGGGCGTAATGCTGGAAGACGAAGCCGATCCGGCGCTCGCGCAGGGAAAGCTGGCCGATGTCGGTGTCGCCGAACAGCACGCGGCCCTGGTCGGCCTGTTCCAGGCCGGCGATCAACCGCAGAAGCGTCGTCTTGCCGGAGCCGGAGGGCCCCAGCAGCGCGACGAGTTCGCCCGGCTGGATGTCGAGCGAGACGCCCCGCAGGGCAGAGAAGCCTTCGAAGCGCTTCTCGATCGATTCGATGCTGACGGCGACCGACATGGCAGATTCCCCGGATCAGTGGCGGCGGCTGGCGGCTATGGCATCGCCGAAGCGCCATTCCAGAAGCGTCTTCAGCGCGAGCGTCACCAGAGCGAGCCCGGCCAGCAGCGAAGCGATGGCGAAGGCCGCAGCGCTCATGTACTCGTTGTAGAGAATCTCCACATGCAGCGGCATCGTGTTGGTCAATCCGCGGATTTTGCCCGAGACGACCGCAACGGCACCGAACTCGCCCATGGCGCGGGCGTTGCAGAGGAGAACGCCGTAGAACAGGCTCCATTTCACGTTCGGCAACGTGATCGTCCAGAAGGTGCGCCAGCCCGATGCGCCCAGCGTCAGCGCCGCCTCCTCGTCGGCCGAGCCGAGCGACTGCATATGCGGGATCAGCTCGCGTGCCACGAAGGGAAAGGTGACAAAGATCGTCGCTAGCACGAGCCCCGGCACGGCGAAGATGATCTTGACGTCGTGCGCCTGCAGCCATGGTCCGAGATAGCCCTGCGCCCCGAACAGCAGCACGAAGACGAGGCCCGAGATCACCGGCGAGACCGAAAACGGCAGGTCGATCAGGCTGATCAGAAAGTTCTTGCCGCGAAACTCGAACTTCGCCACGGCCCAGGCCGCCGCCACCCCGACCACGACGTTGAAAGGCACGGCAATCGCCGCCACCAGCAGCGTCAGACGGATCGCGGCCAAGGCGTCGGGTTCGGTGATCGCCTCGCGATAGGCGCTCCAGCCTCGCGCGCCGGCTTCGACGAAGACGGAAATCAGCGGCAGGAGCAGAAAGAAGGACAAGAAGACGAGCGAGATTGCGACAAGAACGATCTGCACCAGTCTGGATTCGCCGCGGACGCGGCGACCGTCCCGGCGCAGCGCGGCGCCGGCAAGAGGAATGGCGGCATCAGACATCGCCGAACCTCCGTCGCGCGCTGGCCTGGATCAGGTTCACGGCGAAGATCAGTCCAAAGGAGATCAGCAGCATCAGCATGGCCACGACCGCCGCGCCGGCATAGTCGAACTGTTCCAGCCGGATGACGATGAGCAGCGGCGCGATCTCCGACACCATCGGCACATTGCCGGCGATGAAGATCACCGATCCATATTCGCCCACGGCGCGCGCGAATGCGAGCACGAAGCCGGTCAGCAGCGCCGGGTAGATCGGCGGCAGCAGCACCGTGGCGACGGTTCGCCAGCGGCTCGCCCCGAGCAGCGCCGCGGCCTCCTCGACGTCGGACTGCAGTTCTTCCAGCACCGGCTGGACCGTCCGGACCACGAAGGGCAGGCCGACGAAGACCAGCGCCACCATCACGCCGAGCGGCGTATAGGCGACCTTGATCCCATAAGGAGCGAGCCACGCTCCGACCCAGCCGTTGGGCGCATAAATCGCTGCCAGCGAAATCCCGGCGACGGCGGTCGGCAAAGCGAAGGGCAGATCGACCGCTGCATCGACCAGTCGCCGTCCAGGAAACTCGTAGCGCACCAGCACCCAGGCCAGCATCAGGCCGAACACCGCATTGGTGCAGGCCGCGACCAGGGCGCCCAGCACCGAGAGCCGCAGCGCCGCCAGCGTTCGCGCCGAACTCGCGATCGCCCAGATGTCGGCGGGACCGGCGCTTGCGGCCTTGATGACGAGCGCCGCCAGCGGCACGAGCACGATCAGGCAGAGCGCGCTCAACGTGACCCCGAGCGCCAGGCCGAAGCCCGGAAGAACGCTGTGCTGGCGCCAGCGTGACGCCGACACGGGGGAGGTCGCGACGGCCAAAGGCGTCACCGCGCCGGCTTGTAGAGCTGGTCGAAGGTACCGCCGTCGCCGAAATGCTCCTTCTGCGCCTTCGCCCAGCCGCCGAAGGCACCATCGATGGTCACGAGATCGAGCTTGGGGAAGCGCGCCAGATCCTCGGCCGCAACCGCTTCGCTGTTGCGCGGCCGGTAGAAGTTTTTCGCGATGATGGCCTGGGCCTTCGGCGTATAGAAGAATTCGAGGTAGGCTTGGGCTGGAGCGCGCGTGCCTTTGGCATCGACATTGCCATCGACCACGGCGACCGGCGGCTCCGCCAGGATCGACAGCGACGGGACGACGATATCGAACTTGTCGGCGCCGAACTCCTTGAGGACGAGGAACGCCTCGTTTTCCCAGGACAGCAGAACGTCGCCCTGAGCGCGCTGGGCGAAGGTCGTGGTCGAGCCGCGCGCTCCCGTATCGAGGACCGGCACGTTCTTGAGCACGGCGGCGATGTAGTCGCGCACCTTGCTGTCGTCCTTGCCATAGGCCTTCTCGGCCCAGGCCCAGGCGGCGAGATAGTTCCAGCGCGCGCCACCGGAGGTTTTCGGATTGGGCGTGATCACGCTGACGCCGGGCCTGGCGAGATCACCCCAATCCTTAATTCCCTTGGGATTGCCCTTGCGGGTCAGGAAGACGATCGTCGAGGTATAGGGCGCGGCGTTCTGCGGAAGGCGCTTCTGCCAGTCGAGCGGCAACTTCCTCGAGCGCTCGGCGATCGCGTCGATATCGCCCGCCAGGGCGAGCGTCACGACGTCGGCATTGAGGCCGTCGATCACGGAACGCGCCTGCGAACCCGAGCCGCCATGCGACTGCCGGATCGACAGGATCTCGCCCGTCTTGGCCTTCCACTCGGCGATGAATGCAGCGTTGAGATCACGATAGAGTTCGCGGGTCGGATCGTAGGACACGTTCAGAAGCTCTGTCTGCGCCCGCACACCGGTGGTTGCACCCAAGCAGAGCGAGAAAGCGCCGATCACCAAGCCTGTGCGGAAGAAGCGGCGGAAAAGAAGAGCGCGTGTCATGTCAGGGCCCCGTTGGCGGCAATCGGGCTTGGAAAACCCCCGCGCCCGTTCTGAAAAGCAAACGAAACGTACTGAATTGTCACTCTTGTCACAACGGCACGGAACGCAAGGTCCGTTCCAAACTTCAAGCCCGCCGGAGATAACCCCTCTCCGCCAGGGGCGCTTCATGTCGAACTCTGACGGGTAACGATCGAGTTCGCGGTCTCGATACTGACCGTCAAATCAGGCGGAATTCCGAAATCGCCGCCGCCCGCTCCATGTCGACTCAGGCGCTCCGTCTCTCGTCCAGGCTGTCGGCCCGCACTCGGGCCGAACCGAGTGCGCGCCCAAGGAGCACCAGCACCGGGCCGCCCGTCGGGAGTTCTCCAAGCCGTTCGGGAAGCGTCGCAACGGTGGCGACGATCGTCACTTCATCGGGCAGAGTCGCGGACTGAACCGCGATCGCCGGCGTCTGCGGATCGAGCCCGGCGGCCAGGGCCCGGTCGCGAAAGCCGGTCAGGGTCGCGCGTGCCATGTAGATCACCGTCGTGGCATACGGATCGGCCATGGCGCGCCAGTCGAGATCCTCGGGCAGATCGCCGCTGCGGGCGTGACCGGTGACGAATTGCAACCGACGTGCATGGTCGCGATGGGTCAGCGACAGGCCCAGCGATGCGGCCGCACCCTGCGCAGCCGAAATCCCCGGCACGATCGCCACGGGCAGGCCCGCAGCCTCGCAAGCGGCGATTTCCTCACCCGCCCGCCCGAATATGCCGGGGTCGCCGCCCTTGAGCCGCACGACATGCTTGCCCTGACTGGCGAGCGAGACGATCAGTGTATTGATGTCGGACTGCTTGACGGACGGGCCGTAGCCGGTCTTTCCGACCATCATCCGCTTCGCCTCGCGGCGTGCCAACTCCAGCACGCCCGGCGAGACGAGATCGTCATAGAGAATGATGTCGGCGCTCTGCAGCACCCGCACCGCCTTCAGCGTCAGCAATTCGGGATCGCCGGGGCCGGCGCCGACCAGCGTCACCCGGCCAGTGCCCTCATGCACGGCCTCGGCCCGGCCGAGCGCCGCAAACAGCAGATCCTCGTCGCCGGTGTCCGGCGCGCGCTCGGGCGCCGCCATCGCCCGATGCGTGAACATTTCCCAGAAGGCCCGGCGCAGGTGGAAGGGCAGGGCGCGTGCCTGTACGGCCGGCCGCCAGTCCTTCGCAGCCTGCGCCCACTGCTTGAGGCCGGCGGGAAGCAGCGCCTCGATCTTCGTGCGGATCGCTTGGCCGAAGACCGGCGCGGCTCCGTCGGTCGAGATCGCGACGATCAGCGGCGAGCGGTTGACCAGCGACCCGAAGGCGAAATCGCAAAATTCCGGCTTATCGACGACATTGACCGGCACGCCGGCCCCTCGAGCAGCGGCGACGAAGGCGCGCGCGTCGTCAAGCTCCTCGATATCGCCGATGGCAAGTGCGGCGCCGTCAAGATCGCCAGGTTGCCAGCCGCGCGCCAGGACCTCGACCCGGCCGGCCGGAGGGTCGGCCGCCAAAGCGGCGAACAGCTCCGAATCGTGCTCGGACAGCACCAGCAGATCGGCTCCGGCCGCCGTCAGCAACTCGGCTTTCCAGAGCGCGCCCTCGCTGCCGCCCACGAGCACGACCTTGCGCCCGTCCAGCTTGTGGAACAGCGGCAAGGTCGCCAGCCGCTCGATGCGGCGCGCGATGGACGGTTCGGGTCGTCTGCCGGTCATCGGGTCGTTGCAGCCACCATGTTGTCGATCCTACGGGATTTGCCCGCAGCCGGCGGCGTCGGAACCAGATGCCGACCGGCACCGCGTTGATAAGACCAAAGCATAAACCGAACCAGCCCTCATGCCGGTGGCCCGGAAGCAGTGCGTCGCATCGCGGGCCCCACCCGCCCGACGATGTCGAAGCAATTCTTCTGGCTGCCCTCGCTCGGCAACAGCGCCAGGAGCCGGACGACCCCGGTTGAGAACCCGAAGCCCGATAGCGGTCGGGCACGATCGCACTTGCCAAGCCGCTCCGCGCCCGGCAATGAACACGATATCGGGAAGGGTGGCCGAGTGGTTTAAGGCAGCGGTCTTGAAAACCGCCGTGGGTGCAAGTCCACCGTGGGTTCGAATCCCACCCCTTCCGCCAGCCCCGCCGATTCTGTGACGCGACATTTTGTGCGATGGCTACGCGAGCACCGCCGAATGCCGCGCGGCATCAGCGGAAGCGAGCCAGGGTTTCGGTGGTCTTTTCCCATAATTGTCGCCGTGCTTCCTCGCTATCCGCTGGGGTAACCGGCGTCAGCGGGCGGGCGTTCCGCGCCGAGACATACGCCCCGGTCTGCTGACCGAACCCCTGATGTGTGGCGAGCCTTACGATGCCCCCCGCACCGCGTTCCGGATTGCCGATGCCAAGCCAGTTCAGCACCGTCGCAAGCGGGCGAGCAAAGTGCAGTTCACGGCCGAGCCCCGTGACGTTGAAGCCCGGACACAGGCAATTGACGGCTACCCCTGTCCACCTGAGCTGGCGGGCCAGTTCGAGGGAGAACATAATGTTCAAAAGCTTGGTTCGGCCATAGATCCTCGACGATCCAGGCGCGGTGAAGAGCGCGGTATCGAGCAAGTCCCTTTCGAGGTCGAGATCGCCGCTCCGGCGCGATGCTTCCGAGCCAATGGTGACGATGCGCGAAGGTGCGGAATGCACGAGGGTTTCCCGCAAGGTGTCCGTCAGCAACCAAGGGGCGAAATAGTTGACGGCGATCATTTCCGCATAACCGTCCTTGGTGACGCGCTGCTCGAAGGCGTGCAGGCCCGCATTGTTGATGAGCACATCGATGCGCGGATGCTGCGCAGCAATGGCCTTGCCGGTCGTCACGACAGCGGCCAAATCTGAGAAGTCCACAAAATGCACATCGACATGTGTGCCAGGAGCCGCCTCTTCGATCGCGGCGCGGGTCCGCGCAGCCTTGGCTTCACTGCGCGCGGTCAGGATGAGGTGGGCGCCGCTTCGGGCAAGATCGAGAGCGGCGCGTTGGCCGATCCCATCGGTGGCGCCGGTGATAAGAATTTTCGGGCAATCGGACATGGGGCAGGGCACCATTTGTTGATATATGTCCACCAATCAGGCTGGTGGATAAATGTCCACTAAATCGACTGTCCCGCCGATGGGAGGCTGCACATGAGCAAGACGCGCAGGGAGCTCACGACGGAGTTGGGCGGCCAGCTGAACGTCCTGCTCGTTGCGTCCCGCACGGTCATGACCGCTTCGGCCGCCGGGTTTCATCCTGCTCTTCAGCCCGCCGCCTACCAGCTTGCCGCCATGCTTGCCGGCCAGGGCCCCACAAAGGCGGGACTGCTTGCCGAACGGCTCGGTATGGACAAGAGCGCCATCAGCCGGTTGGCAAAATCCCTTTGCGACAACGGGCTGGCGCACGCCTCGACTGATCCGAACGATGGGCGGGCGATCGTCTATAGTTTGACCGACGCGGGGCGCGACGGAATTCAAGCCGCGAACGCGGTCAAATCCGGCGCGTTCTTTTCGCGCGTGGATGGGTGGAGCGATGCCGAACTCACGCTGTTCATCGGCTTGCTGAAAAAGTTCAACCGAATTTGAAAACACATGGCAGCGCGAGGATCCCTGCCGGCGCACCCGATTTCAGTTCAGCGGGCGTCAGGCGATCAGCCACCAGGCCAGCCAGCCGAGAAACGCCAGCCATATGGCCATGAAGACGGCCACCGAGCCTAGCAGCAGTTTTTCCACGAACCGTGGGTCCATCCCATCATTGTCGGCCGTTACAGACAGGACGTCCGCCGTGGCTAGGGTGGTGACGGTGTTCGACGATTTGGCCATGACGGACTCCGGATATGCGATGTGCCCAGCGTGCCGCGTCGAATGCGGCGCCGACTCAGTCCGGTTGTGCGGTTCAGAGCCGGAATCTCGCGCGGACTCCCCAATCTTGTGGCTGCGAGGCCATGGCGACCACGGATTTGCGTTGCGGACGCTCAGTTGCAACCCCGCCACGCCACTCCACAAAATGCTGCATCGCGAATGCCAGGTTGACTCCCGCCGCATTTCCGACACCTTTGTGCCCGCTCAAGGGCACACGGGATCGCCGTTAACGGTGCTGCGTCCAGCAGTTCTCCGCTTAACCGTCCCTTAACGGGATTGACTGAAAACTGCGGTCTCGCTGCTGTCGCAGCTTGGCTGGCCAGACGGTTTTCGGCGTAGAAGACGGAACGACGGAATGATGCTCGGCGCAGGTTCACCGGCCTCGGAATCGTTGTCAGCCACGACCGGACCGCGCGAAGCGCCGCCCTCCAAATCCGTCTCCGGCCGAGTAGCAAGGCTCGGCTGCGTCGCTCTTGCAGGGCTTTTTCTCGCCAACTGCGCCAGCGACCAGGTCGCCAAACGCGGCAAGTCCAAGGAAATCGGCGCCTTCTCCCATGCCAAATACGGGCCGGCGAGCCCGCGCGTCGTCGCGGAAGGCGAAGATGTTCCCAAGGGCGGTGGCCGCCAGATGATCGGCAAGACCTATTCGGTCGCCGGCAAGCGCTACACCCCCTATGACAAGCCTGTCGGCTATACGATGGTCGGCACCGCCTCCTGGTACGGCGAGGCCTTCCATGGCCGCCGCACCGCCAATGGCGAGGTCTATGATCGCTTCGGCATCAGCGCCGCTCACCCGACCATGCCGTTGCCGGCCTATGCCCGCGTCACCAATGTCCTGAACAATCGCTCGATCATCGTACGCGTCAACGATCGCGGCCCTTACCACGGCAACCGGCTGATGGACGTCTCGCAGAAGACGGCCGATGCGCTCGCATTCCGCCATCTCGGCACCGCCCGCATCAAGCTGGAATATCTCGGCCAGGCCTCGCTCGCCGGCTCAGACGACAATCTCCTGCTCGCCACACTCCGGACAGACGGCCAGCCCGCCGCGATCCCGGGAACGAGCGCTCCGACCATGGTCGCAAGTGCCGGACAGGTCTTCACCTCGCGTTCCGCCAGCGCCGATCTCGACGATCAAAGGTCGTCGCCGGTCCGCGAAGAGACCGTTCGCCCGTCGCAGCAGCCGGTGGTCCAGGCCTATGCCCCCGAGCCGGTGCGGACGATCGCCCCCTCGACACCCGTCGCGGCGAGCCTGGTGTCCTCGACATCCTCCAGCGCCGGCGTTCCGGTCCGTGGCGCGCCGCTGCCGCCCAGCCGCCCCTTCGATCTCGACACCATCGCCAACGCCGGGACGCCGGTTCGGGTCCGCCCGACTGCGACGCCGCTGCCGCCGCTGCGCAACACCGTCGCCAGCCTGTTCGCGGCGCCCGAACGCGCCCCGGCCGAACGGTTTTCGGCGACGCATCCGCTGGCGCGCGATCTCGTGGCGCAGGCGCTGCAGCCGCTGTCGCGGAATTGACGCGCTTCGGGCTTGACCGCCCGATCCCGGCTCTGCTTCAGATCAGGGCATGAGCGCTCTCGCTTTCTCGCCCATTCATGGTTTGCAGACGCATCGCCTCGGGCGGGCGCTCGCCGGTGCGGCGCTGCTTTTCGTATCGGCAGGCGGGATCAATGACGCGCAGGCGCAGGCCTTCCAGTCGCCCGCCACCTTTGCCGTACTGCTCGATTCCGCCAGCGGCACGGTGCTCTACGAGAAGGCCGCCGATGAGCTGATGGTGCCGGCGAGCCTGGCCAAGCTCGCAACCGTCCTTGTCGCCTTTCAGGAAATCGAGCAGGGCCGTCTGACGCTCGATAGCGAGATCGGCATTTCCGAGAATGCCTGGCGCAAGGGCGGCGGCGTCTCGGGCGGGTCGAGCATGTTCGCGCAACTCAATAGCCGGGTGAAGCTCAACGACATCCTGCACGGCATCATCGTCCAGTCCGGCAACGATGCCTCGATCGCGCTGGCCGAAGCGGTTGCCGGCGACGAGGCCAATTTCGCCAGGCTGATGACCGAGCGCGTCCGCGCATTAGGCCTGACCAAGTCGGTGTTCCGCAATGCCACCGGCATGGGCGATCCGCAGCAGAAGGTCACCGCCCGCGAACTCGCAAAGCTCTCCGATCACATCATCCGGACCTATCCCGAGCTCTACAAGATATTCGGCCAGCGCGAATTCACCTGGAACAAGATCAAACAGCAGAACCGCAACCCACTGCTGACCATGGATATCGGCGCCGACGGCCTCAAGACCGGCAATATCGACGATGCCGGGTATGGGTTAGTCGGATCGGCCGTGCAGAGCGGCCAGCGGCTGATCGTCGTCGTCAACGGCCTGAAGACCGCACGTGATCGCGCCGTCGAAGCGCGCAAGCTGCTGGAATGGGGTTTTCGCTCCTTCGAGCCGCGCCGCGTCTTCAGCGAGGGCGAGATCGTAGGCGAGGCCAGCGTCTTCGGCGGCGAGAAGGGCCGCGTCGGATTGAAGGCCAAGGGCGCGGTCAGCCTGCTGCTGCCGCGCGGCAGTTCCGAACGCCTCAACGCCCGCATCGTCTATCGCGGCCCTCTCACCGTGCCGGTGCGCGAAGGCGACGAGATCGCCAGGCTGCTGGTCACGCGCGGCGAGGTCAAGACGCTCGACATCCCGCTCTATGCGGCCGAAAGCGTCGAACCCGGCACGCTGCAACGCCGCGCGCTCGATGCGCTGATCGAGGTTTCGACCGGCTGGGTGCGAAAAGCCCTCGGCCGGAGCTGAACGGCGCCGTCCCGTGGAGGCAGGTCGTTTCATGACGCTCGAAGGTGGGGAGGGCGCGGGCAAATCGACGCTGGCGCGCGTCCTGGCGCAGCGTCTGGCCAAGCAAGGCGTCAAGGTCGAGCTGACGCGCGAACCCGGCGGCTCGCCGCGGGCCGAGGCGATCCGCGAGACCATCCTGTCGGGGGCGGTCAAGCCGCATGGTCCCTTCGTCGAGGCGCTGATGTTTTCCGCCGCGCGGATCGACCATATCGACCGGCTCATCCGCCCCGCTTTGGCGCGCGGCGACTGGGTGATCTGCGACCGCTTCATCGATTCGACCCGAGCCTATCAGGGCGTGCTCGGCAACATCGACAAGGGCCTGCTGGCCGAACTGGAACGCGTCACCATCGACGGCCTGGTCCCTGACCTGACATTCATTCTCGACCTGCCGCCCGAGATTGGGCTGGCCCGCGCCGCCCGCCGCCGGGCGCCCGGCGAGGTCAGCGACCGCTTCGAGAGCGAGGCGCTTGCCTTCCACCGCACCCTGCGCCAGGCCTATCTCGCCATTGCCGCCGACGAGCCGGGCCGCTGCGTCATACTCGACGCCGCTCAGCCGCCCGAGGCCCTTGCCGATGACGCCTGGGGCGCGCTGCGCCAGCGCCTGCCGATGACCGAAAGCGCCTGATGCTCCAGACCAGCGACGAACCGGACCGCATGCCGAGCGCGCCGCATCCGCGCGAGACGCTCGCTCTGGTCGGCCATGGCGTGCAGGAACACGCCTTTCTCGACGCGCTCCGTTCAGGCCGCCTGCACCATGGTTGGTTGCTCGGCGGGTCAGAAGGCATCGGTAAGGCGAGCTTCGCCTATCGCGTCGCCCGCTTTATGCTGGCGGCTGGCGACCCGCTGGCACGCGCCGCTCATACGGACACGTTAGCGATGCCGGCGGACGATCCGGCGACGCGGCGCATCATGGCGCAGTCGCACCCCGACCTGCATCTCCTGCGCCGGATCCCGAAGACAGATGGGAAGGGCTATACCAGCAACATTCCCATCCCGGCCGTGCGTCGCATCCTCGACCGCTTCGGTTCGAGCGCGGCCGAGGGTGGCTGGCGCATCTGCATCGTCGACTCCGCCGAGGACATGGACCGGCCGTCCGCCAACGCCCTGCTGAAGCTGCTCGAAGAGCCGCCGGCGCGCGCGCTCTTCCTCATCGTTTCCCATGCACCCGGCCGGATGTTGCCGACGATCCGCTCGCGCTGCCGGCTACTGAGCTTTTCGGCACTGGACGCGGTGCAGGTTGCGCAGGCCGGGCGCATCGCGCTCGAACGTATGGGCGGCCCGTTCGACGAGTCGGCGATCGACCGGGCGGCAACTCTGGCGGACGGCTCGGTCAGGCGCGCCCTGACCTATATCGATCCGGAGACGCTGGCGCTGGTGGAGGCCGTGCGCGCCCGCCTCGACGCATTGCCGCGCCTCGATCTGCCGGCGTTGCTGGCGCTGGCGGAAGACGTCGCCGGAAAAGCCGGCGAGAGTGATTTCGCCGTGATGATCGACACGGTGCAGAGCTGGCTCTCCGACCACCTTCATGCGCATGCGGCGGCACGGCCGGCGCGCCTTGCACCGCTGGCGGAGGTATGGGAAAAGCTCGAGCGCGCCGCTCGCGAGGTCGAAACCTACAATCTCGACCGCCGCCCGCTCGTGATGACGATGTTTCATGATCTGTCGGATGCGGTCGCCCGCTCGCGCGCAGCGTGAAGCGCAAAGCGAACCCCGCGGATCGACGATGGCCAAGGCCCCGAAATTCTATCTGACGACCGCCATTCACTACACGAATGGCCCGCCTCATATCGGCCACGCCTATGAGATGGTGGCGTCGGACGCGATCGCGCGCTTCAAGCGGCTCGACGGCTACGACGTCTTCGCGATGACGGGAACCGACGAGCACGGCCAGAAAGTACAGCGGACGGCGGCGCAGGCCGGGCTCGAGCCGAAAGCTTATGTCGACGGCATCGCCCATCGCTTCCAGGAGATGGAGGAGCGGCTGAACTGCTCCTTCGACCGCTTTATCCGCACCACCGACGCCGACCATCTGCCCTCGACGCAGGAACTGTGGCGGCGGATGGAAGCCAATGGCGACATCTACCTTGCAAAGTATGCCGGGTGGTACTCGGTCCGCGACGAGGCCTTCTACGGCGAGGAGGAGACCACGCTCCTGGCTGACGGCTCGCGGCTGGGCGGGCAGGGGACGCCGGTCGAATGGGTCGAGGAGGAAAGCTATTTCTTCCGCCTCAAATCCTATCAGGACCGGCTCCTGAAGCTCTATGAGGAGGTGCCGGACTTCATCTCGCCGCCGACGCGCCGAAACGAAATCGTCTCCTTCGTGAAGAGTGGGCTCGAGGATCTCTCGATCAGCCGCACGACCTTCGACTGGGGCCTGCCCGTGCCGGGCGACCCCAAGCACGTGATGTATGTTTGGGTCGACGCGCTCAACAATTACGTCACCGGGACGGGCTTTCCCGATCCGGAGGATCCGCGCGCGCATTACTGGCCGGCCGATGTCCACATCATCGGCAAGGACATCGTGCGCTTTCACACTGTCTACTGGCCGGCCTTCCTGATGTCGGCCGGCCTGCCGCTGCCCAAGCGGGTCTTCGGCCATGGCTTCCTGCTCACCAAGGGCGAGAAGATGTCGAAGTCGCTCGGCAATGTCGTCGATCCCTTCGAACTGGCCGATACCTATGGTGTCGATCAGCTGCGCTATTTCTTCCTGCGCGAGGTCTCCTTCGGCCAGGACGGCAACTACAGCCATGAGGCGATCGTCGGCCGCATCAATGCCGATCTCGCCAACGATCTCGGCAATCTGGCCCAGCGCTCGCTCTCGATGATCGCCAAGAACTGCGAGGGCCGGGTGCCGGTCTGCGGGACGCTGGCAGAGGCCGATGAGGCAATGCTCGCGCTCGCCGACGGCGCACTTGCCAAGGCGCGCACGGCGATGACGGATTTCGCCCTGCATGTTCTGCTCGCCGAAATCTGGGCCGTCGTGGCCGAGGCCAACCGGTATTTCGCCGCTAACGAACCCTGGCGCCTGAGCAAGAGCGATCCGGCGCGTCGCGACACTGTGCTTTACGTCACCGCCGAGGTGATCCGGCAGGTCGCGATCCTCGTCCAGCCGGTGATGCCGGACGCCATGGCCAAGTTGCTCGACCTGCTCGCCGTCGCGGCCGATGCGCGCAGCTTTGCCGCGCTCGGCGAAGGCGGCCGGCTGACCGCAGGCACGGCACTGCCCGCTCCCACCGGCGTCTTCCCGCGCTATGTCGAGCCGGAGGCCGGCCAGGACGCGTCGGGCAAGGGCGCCTGATGCTGATCGACACTCACTGCCATCTCGACTTCCCGGACTTCGCCGACGAACTCGATTCCTATGTCGCGCGCGCCGAGGCCGCCGGTGTCTCGCGCATGGTCACGATCTCGACCCGCGTCGCGCGCTTTGCCGCCTATGCTGCGATTGCCGAGCGCTTCGACTCGGTCTGGTGCAGCGTCGGCACGCATCCCCATGGCGCCCATGAGGAGCTGGACGTGACGGCTGAGCAGCTGGTCTCGCTCTCGGCGCATCCGCGCTGCGTCGCCATCGGCGAGGCCGGGCTCGACTACCATTACGACAAGAGCCCGCGCGAGGCGCAGGCTCAGGGCTTGCGCGTCCACATCGCCGCCGCCCGCATCACGCAGCTGCCGCTCGTCATCCATTCCCGCCAGGCCGATGACGACATGATCGCGATCCTGCGCGAGGAAATGGGGAAGGGTGCCTTCCCCGCCATCCTGCATTGCTTCACCGCCGGCGAAGCACTGGCCATTACGGGAGTCGAACTTGGCCTCTACGTCTCGTTCTCTGGTATCCTGACCTTCAAGACATCCGAGGATTTGCGCCGCATCGCCCGCATGGTCCCGCAAGACCGGCTTCTGGTCGAGACGGACGCGCCCTATCTCGCCCCGGTGCCGTTCCGTGGCAAGCGCAACGAACCTTCCTATGTCGTTGAAACCGCGAAGATTCTCGGAGCGACGTTCGGTGTCGGTTTCGACGAGATCGCCCGCATCACCAGCGCCAACGCCCGCCGCTGCTACTGGAAGATGGACCACGCCGCGCCGGTCGCCAAGGTTGCATGAGACGCAGGCCCGCATGGCGCTGACCGTCACGATCCTGGGCTGCGGTTCGTCGGGAGGCGTGCCGCGTCCCGGCATGGGCTGGGGTGCCTGCAACCCGGCCGAGCCGAAGAACCGCCGTCGCCGCTGCTCGATTCTGGTCGAGCGCTCCGGCCCCGGCGGCACCACGAGCCTGATCGTCGATACCTCGCCGGATCTGCGCGAACAGCTGATCGACGCGAAGGTGACCCGCCTCGACGCGGTGCTCTTTACTCATGACCACGCCGACCACACCCATGGCATCGACGACCTGCGCGCGCTGGTGCTGCATATGCGCCGCCGGATCCCGGTCCATGCTGACGAGCGTACCTCGCAATCCTTGGCCAGCCGCTTCGGCTACATTTTCGAGACGCCGCCCGGCAGCTATTATCCGCCTATCTTGGAAATGCGCCCGCTCGCCGCCGGACAGGCGCTGGAGATCAAAGGCCTGGGCGGCCCGATCGCCGCCATGCCGTTCACCGTCGAACATGGGCTAAACTACGAGGCGCTCGGCTTCCGCTTCGGCGCGCTGGCCTATCTGCCTGACGTCAGCCTGCTCCCGCAGCAGGCCGCCGACGAGCTGGTCGGCCTCGATACGCTGATTCTCGATTGCCTGCGCGAGACACCGCATCCGAGCCATTTCCATCTGGAGCAGTCGCTTGCCACGATCGCAGCGCTGAAGCCAAAGCGCACGGTGCTGACCAACCTTCACACCGATCTCGATTATGCTAGCCTTTCCAACAGGTTGCGGGCCGGGATTGAAGTCGCGTTCGATGGGATGACGCTGACGGCGCCGGGCTGAAAGCACTTCTCATCTGCCCTCAAAGGCATCCTGTTTAGTTCCATAATATGTCTTATGCGAATCAACCTTGCAGGGTACGACACCGGCCCGGCGACATTCCCCAGCCCACCTCCCGATAGCAGCGCTCGGCTAGCGCTTCGCCTCGCCCGCCAGCCGCCGATACGCGAAGTACCGCCCTTCCGGCACGCCCTCCGGCAGTGCGACGGTCGCAGCGTTGGATGGTTCAGCGGCCAGCCGCTGACGACGAGCGCGTCGTCGGCAGCCAGCGCCGCCACATGGCCCGGCAGCCAGGCCAGTTCGACGACGTCGCGCTCCGGCTGGCCGGTCGTGGCATCGACATGGACGAGCACCGCGCAGCGGCCATGGACCGCTCTGAAGGCAGGCAGCGTCAACGCCATGTCGCCGAGGATCAGGCGGTCGGCGGCGGGCAAAGAGCGCGGATTGGCCTTGGCCGCAAAGTCGAAGGCGTAGATCTCGCAGCCCGGCAGGATCTCGCGCAGATGGTCGTAGGTACGGCCATTCCCCAGCCCGAGTTCGAGGACGATCCCTGCCCGCCCGGCGATGCTTGCCGCAGCCCAGTCGAGGACGAGGCGCTGCGCCTGCATGCGGCGGATGAAACTGTCGAGGCGGCTCATACGGTCCTGATCGGCGGCCACGCCCGCGAAGTCAATCGCGACGGCATTCCAAAACCGGCTTCTGCGGCAAGCTTGCCAAAGCCTTGGTCGAATGGCCTAATCCCGTCGAAGTGCAATCGTGATACGTTATCGCGACGCAAAGAAGCGGCCGCAAAGAGCCTGCTTTGATCAATCCCGGAGGAATACCATTCCATGACGATATCACGCCGACTGCTGCTCGCATTTGCCGCTACAGCCCTTGTTTCCGGGCTGGCGGCCCCGGCAGCCGCCCAGGGCTGGCCGACGAAATCGATCACCTTCATCGTGCCATTCCCGGCCGGCGGCGGCACCGACGCCTTTGCGCGGCCGCTGGCGGCGCAGCTCGAACAGCAGCTCGGCCACCGCATCATCATCGACAATCGCGGCGGGGCCGGCGGGACGGTGGGCGCGTCCGCCGCCTCCAAGGCCGCACCCGACGGCTACACCTTCTTCATCGGCGCGGCGCACCACGCCATCGCGCCCGCGCTCTATCCAAAACTCGACTACAACATCGAGAAGGACTTCATCCCCGTCGGCGTCATCTCCCAGCCGCCGCAGGTCGTCGTCGTCAACCCGCAGAAAGTGCAGGCCAAGACGCTGGCCGAGCTGATCGCCTTCGCGAAGGCCAATCCCGACAAGCTGAATTACGCCTCCGCGGGCAACGGCACGACGCATCATCTCGCCGGCGAACTCTTCAAGCTGCTGGCGAAGGCCCCGCTGACCCATGTCCCCTATCGCGGCGCTGGCCCGGCCATGCAGGATCTGGTCGCCGGCCAGGTCGATGTCATGTTCGACGGCCTCGGCTCATCGGCCGCACAGATATCTGGCGGCTCGCTGCGCGCGCTTGCGGTGGCGGCGCCGACACGTGCCGAAGCCTTCCCCGACGTGCCGACAGCCAAGGAGGCCGGCCTCGACGGCTATGAGGTCGCGACCTGGTACGGCATCTGGGCGACCAAGGGGACGCCTGAGCCGATCGCGACAAGGATGCGCGAGGAGATCGCCAAGGCGCTGAAGGCCCCGATGATCGTCGAGGCCTGGAAGAAGAACGGCTCGACCATACCCAATCTCTACGGCCCGGAATTCGGCAAGTTCGTTTCGGCAGAGGTTTCGCGCTGGGGGAAAGTTGTCGCCGAGGCCAATATCCGGCTGGAGTGAGCTACGACACCCCCTGCCCGGCCACCGTCAGAGCTGAGCCTCGTCGCCCGCGCCGTCGATCACGGTGCGGGCGATCTGCATTGCGAAGCCGGCTCGGGCCAGCGCGGCCAAATCCTTCTGACGGCTGGCCGCGCGGTCTCCACGGCTCCACGGTCCGAGCCGTTTGCGCTTGGCGGCGATGCGCGCTGCGGCAAGTTCCTGCTCCTCGGTCGCGGTGCTGTGCTGGGCCACGAGATCGCGATCGACACCTTTCGCCGAAAGCCTCGCGGCCACGGCTCGCGCCGATTGCCCCTTGCGCCGCAAGGTCGCCGCCCGCGCTTCCGCAAAGCGCCTGTCGTCGACGAGACCAGACGAGACGCATTTCGCCACGACCTCGTCGAGCATGGCATCGAATGCGCTGGGCTCGGCGCCATGATGCCGGCAACTGACCAGCACCTTGCGCTGCAGCACGCGCCGCAACTGCGCCGACGGCGCAGCGTAGCGTTCGAGATAGTGCATCGCCGCGCGCTGGAGGTAGTCGAAGCTGATCTTGCGCGGAGGGCGCCGCTCAGGTCGCTTTCGATCGGCCGTCGCCCGGAACAATTCCGCCACTAGTCGTCACCTGGCTTGGAGCGGCCTGCCTTGATCGAGGCGCGCTTGTCCTTGGAAACTAGTCGCCGCTCCTTCGAGGCCTTGGTCGGCTTCGTCGGCCGCCGGACCTGCGGCTTGACCGCAGCCTCACGGATCAGCTCCAGCAGGCGTTCCAGCGCCTCCTCGCGGTTGCGCTTCTGGCTCCGCTGCGCCTGCGCCACGATGACGATGACCCCGTCCAGCGTCAGCCGGCTGCCGGCGAGCTTCATCAGGCGGATGGCGACGTCGTTGGGCAGCGAACGCGAGCGCCTGATGTCGAATTTGAGCTGGACCGCGCTCGACACCTTGTTGACGTTCTGGCCGCCCGGCCCCGAGGCACGCACGAAACTTTCCTCGATCTCGCTCTCGTCGATCGCGATGGACGGCGTCACCTGAATCATGGGAGCAAGTTACCTCACTTGCAGGAGATTTGCAGCGTTGAAGCCGTCCCGCGACATCTCCCGCCTGATCGAGATCATGGCCGCGCTGCGCACGCCCGGCAGTGGCTGCCCCTGGGATCTGGAGCAGGATTTCGCCTCGATCGCACCCTACACGGTCGAGGAGGCCTATGAGGTCGCCGATGCGATCGCGCGCGGCGACAGGCTCGACCTCAAGGACGAACTTGGCGATCTCCTGCTGCAGGTCGTCTATCACGCGCAGCTGGCGCAGGAGGAAGGCTCCTTCGCCTTCCCCGACGTGGTCGAGACGGTCACCACCAAGATGATCCGCCGCCATCCGCATGTCTTCGGCGAGGCGCGCGATCTGTCACCGCTCGAGGTCAAGGCGCTCTGGCACGCCATCAAGGCGCAGGAGAAAGCTGACAAGGCGACTGCGAGGGCGGCCGCCGGCCTGCCGGAGAAGACCGAGGACAAGGGCGTGCTCGCCGGGGTGCCGCACACCCTGCCCGCCCTCACCCGCGCCTGGAAGCTGCAGGCGAAAGCCTCGACAGTCGGCTTCGACTGGAAGGATGCGCGTCTCGTGCTCGACAAAATCCGCGAGGAAACGGCTGAGATCGACGAAGCCATGTCCTGCAGCGACAAGGCGGCGATCAAAGAGGAGATCGGCGACTTGCTCTTCGTCGTCGCCAACCTCGCCCGCCATGTCGACGCCGACCCGGAAGGCTGCCTGATCGCCGCCAACGCCAAGTTCGAACGGAGGTTCGGCGGCATCGAGCAGGCGCTCGAAGCGCAGGGGCGGGCCGCGAAGGATGCGACACTCGACGAGATGGAAGCACTCTGGCAGGCGGTGAAGCGGGCAGAGAAGGCAAACGGCGTCTAACCCTGCCGTTCGGCCTCCGGAAACCGCGCGCCAAAGGCCCCTTCCCGCTCCGGCGGCAGCCTGACAAGCAGGTTCAGCGCCCCGTCCTCGGCATCCTCCCGGTCCAGGATCTCGCCATTGGCATGGAGCCAGGCCAGCGACTTGCCGTCGCCAGGCGCCAGCATCAGCCGGTACACTGGCCGGCTCTTGGCAATGCGAACCTCGATCGCGTCCGTCAGGCGCCCGATCCCGTCCCCTGTCAGCGCCGAGACCAGCACGGGCCGCGAGACCTCCGGCTTCAGTGCGGCCAGCCCGAGCTGTCGCTCGCGCTCGGCCTCGTCGAGCAGGTCCGACTTGTTCCAGACCTCGACGACGCGCTGTCCGTCATCGGGATCGATGCCGAGATCGCGCAGGATGCCCTGCACATCGGCGGCCTGCGCTTGCGTATCCTCATGCGAGACGTCGCGGACATGCAGCAGAACATCGGCCTCGATCGCGTCCTCCAGCGTGGCGCGGAAGGCAGCGACGAGTTGCGTCGGCAGATCGGAGATGAAGCCGACCGTGTCCGACAGCATGATCCGCGCGCCATGCGGCAGCTTCAGCGCGCGCGCCGTCGGGTCGAGGGTCGCAAACAACATGTCCTGCGCCAGCACCTCGGCCGAGGTCAGCCTGTTGAACAGCGTCGATTTGCCGGCATTGGTGTAGCCCACGAGCGCAACCACCGGATAAGGCACGCGTTTGCGGCTGGCACGATGCAGACCGCGCGTGCGCTTGACGCTCTCCAGATCGCGCTCGATCTTGGTCATCCGCTCCTGGATGATGCGCCGATCCGCCTCGATCTGGGTTTCGCCGGGGCCGCCGAGAAAGCCGAAGCCGCCGCGCTGGCGCTCCAGATGGGTCCAGGACCGCACGAGCCGGCTCTTCTGGTAGTTGAGATGCGCAAGTTCGACCTGCAGCGTGCCCTCGCGGGTCCGCGCGCGCCGGCCGAAGATCTCGAGGATCAGCCCGGTCCGGTCGATGACCTTGCAGCCGAAGGCCTTTTCGAGATTGCGCTGCTGAACCGGCGAGAGCGCGCAATCCATCACGACGAGACCGATCTCCTCGATCTTGATCCGCTCGGCGATCTCCTCGACCTTGCCCTTGCCCAGATAGGTCGCAGGGCGAAACGCCGTCAGCATCACCTGGATCGGCTCGACGACGGTCAGGTCGATGGCAGCAGCGAGTCCGACCGCCTCATCGAGCCGGGCGGCGAAGGAGCGCTGATTGGCCTCGGTCGTCCCGGCGCCGCCCCGGCGCTGGGAATAGGGCCCGATGACATAGGCGCGCGTATTGGCCGCGATCTCCCGCTCGATCTCGTCGAGCGGTTTCGCGACCGGTTCGCCGTCCTCCGCCCCCTTGCGGCCGGACACGACGTTCAGGCCTTGTCCGCTTCCTCGGGCTCGAACAGCTGGACCGGGTGCCCGGGCATGATCGTGGAGATGGCGTGCTTGTAGACCAGCTGCGAATGGCCATCGCGGCGCAGCAGCACGCAGAAATTATCGAACCAGGTGACGACGCCCTGCAGCTTGACGCCGTTCACGAGAAAGATCGTCAGCGGTATCTTCTGCTTGCGGACGTGGTTGAGGAACGTGTCCTGGAGGTTTTGTGCCCGCTCTGCGGCCATGGTTAGCCCCTGTTGTTGGGATCGCTCATCGGGTTCATGCCCGCGATCCATTTCGTTCCGTTCGCGAACTCCGCCGTGGAGACATCGCTTCGAAACACCGATCGATCATTAGATCGTCGAGCCATACGACAAAGCAAGTGTTGCAGCGCACGCTATTTGCGCAATCAGCCTGCGTATCGTGCAGACGCTCATGCAATCTGCGCCGGACGACGCATCAACCGACCCCGAGCGACTTCAGCTTCCTGTGGAGCGCCGAGCGCTCCATGCCGATGAATTCGGCCGTGCGCGAGATGTTGCCGGAGAAGCGCGCAATCTGCGCGATCAGATATTCGCGCTCGAAAATCTCGCGGGCGTCGCGCAGCGGCAGGCTCATCAGCCGCTCCCCGCCCGAGCCTGACGGCGTCGTCGGCACCATCGCCCCGACCTCGGCCGGCAGCATGTCGATGGTGACATCGGCCGTCGGATCGCCCTTGGTCAGGATCATCAGCCGCTCGACATTGTTGCGCAGCTCCCTGACGTTTCCGGGCCATTCGTGCGATTGCAGCACCGCCATGGCGTCGGAGCCGATCCGCCGCTTTGGCAGCCCGGTCGCGACTGAAATCTGGTCCATGAAGAACTCGATCAGCTCCGGCACATCCTCGCGCCGCTCGGACAACGCCGGAACCCGCACGGGAACGACGCTCAGGCGGTGATAGAGATCCTCGCGAAAATGCCCGTCGGCGATAAGCTGGGCGAGGTCGCGGCTGGTCGAGGAAATGATCCGCACATCGACATGGACGCGGGTCGCGCCGCCGACCCGCTGGAAATTCTGGTCGACGAGCACGCGCAGGATGCGATTCTGCGTCTCGCGCGGCATGTCGCCGATCTCGTCGATATAGAGCGAGCCGCCATGCGCTTCCTCGAGCGCCCCGACCCGGCGCGTGCGCCCTTCCCCGCCTTCGACCCCGAAAAGTTCCTCCTCCATCGTCTCGGGCGTGATCGTCGCCGCGTTGATCACGATGAACGGCGCCGACGAACGACTGGAAGCCTCGTGCAGCGTACGCGCCGCCAATTCCTTGCCGCAGCCCGGCGCACCGGTGATGAGCACGCGGGCATTGGTGGGCGCAACGCGCTCGATCGTCTGGCGCAACTGGTTGACCGTGGTCGAGCGACCGACAATGCGGCTTGCCTGGACCGAGCGCGTCTTGAGTTCGCGCACCTCGCGCCTGAGCCGCGACGCTTCGAGCGCCCGCTCCGCAACAAGCACGAGCCGATCGGCCTTGAACGGCTTTTCGATGAAGTCGTAGGCGCCGCTCTTGATCGCCGAGACGGCGGTCTCGATGTTGCCATGGCCCGAGATCATCACCACCGCCAGGTCGGGGTGGCTTTCCTTGACCAGTTCCAGCACCTGCAGGCCGTCGAGCCGGCTGCCCTGGAGCCAGATGTCGAGGAAGACCAGATTGGGCCGGCGCGCGGCGATCGCTGCCAGCGCCTCGTCGGCCGAGCCGGCCTTGCGTGTGCGGTAGCCCTCATCCTCGAGCAGGCCGGCGACCAGCTCGCGGATATCGGCCTCATCGTCAACGACCAGGATGTCGGCGCTCATGCGTGGATCTCATTCTGCTTGTCGCGTTTGGCGGCGTTTGAGCCGTTTTTGCCGGTCTCCTCGGCAGGGGTGATATCGTCGGGCGGGCCAGCCTCCGGGAACCAGAGCCGGATGCGGGCGCCGCGGACGCCTTGGGCCGCATCGGCCCGGTCGAGCAGCTCGATCCCGCCGCCATGGTCTTCCAGGATCTTGCCGACGATCGCGAGACCCAAGCCGGTGCCGCCGTCGCGCGTCGTCATATAGGGCTCAAGCAGCTTCTGGCGCTGATCCGCCGGCAGGCCCTTGCCGTTGTCGACGATGTCGATGACGATCCGGCCGTCATCCTGCCGCTCGAAGGCGACCTCGATCCGGCCCGGACCCCGCTCCTCCATCGGAACGGCCTCGATCGCCTCGGTCGCGTTCTTGATCACGTTCGTCAGGGCCTGCGAGAGCAGCCGCCTGTCGAACTGCGCCAGAACCGGTACAGCCGGCAGGTTTTCCGAGATGGTCAGTTCCGGATTGCCCACACGCATCAGGAACACGATCTGGCGCACGGTCTCGACGATGTCCTCGCGGGCGAGCGAGGGCTTCGGCATTCGCGCGAAGGACGAGAACTCGTCCACCATCCGGCGGATATCCTCGACCTGCCGCACGATCGTGGCCGTGCACTGGTCGAAGATGTCCTTGTCCTCATGGATGACCTTGCCGAACTTGCGCCGGATGCGCTCGGCCGAAAGCTGGATCGGCGTCAGCGGGTTCTTGATCTCATGAGCGATCCTTCGGGCCACGTCGGCCCAGGCCGCGGTCCGCTGCGCCAGCACGAGATCCGTGATGTCGTCGAGCGTGACGACGAGGCCGGCACCGGCCCCCTCCCCCTCGCGCACCGCACGGACATTGACCATGCGGTCGCGCCCGCCGCGCGTGATCGCGATCTGCCCCGAACTCGAGCGCTGCCGACCCTGAAGTGCCTCTGCGACGAAGCTCGCGATTTCCGGCGCGACCGCCGCGATCGGCTCGCCGAGCAGCCGCCCGCCCGTGCTGAGCAGCGATTCGGCCGAGCGATTGACGATCGTGACATGGCCATCACTGTCGAGGCTGAGCACGCCCGACGATACGCCCGAAAGGACAGTCTCGGTGAAGCGCCGTCGTCGGTCGATGACGTCGCTGGCGGTAATCAGCCCGTCGCGCTGCCGGCGTAGTTCGGCGGTCATCTTGTTGAAGGTCTCGCCAAGATGGGCAAGATCGCCTTCCGAGCGGCGTATCGGAACCTGGACATAGAAGTTTCCGCTGGAAACCTGGTCCGTCGCATGGATCATTCGCCTGATCGGCGCCACCAGCGCATTCGCGAAGCTCAGTCCAAGCCAGATCGCAGACAGCAGCAGGATGACCGCGATGAGCGCGTACATGGATGCGAAAGCGATCTGCACGCCCTTCCGGCGAGCATCGATGGAAAGGTATTCTGCAGCCGCCCCTCGTGCGACCGCCGGAAATTCGACCGCGAGCGGATCGACCTCGCGGGCGATGTGCAGAAAGCTGTTCTCATAGGCCGGCAATTTAACCAGCGCACCGAAGACGCGCCCCGTTGCGGGGAGTACGCAGATCGGTTCGGGGGAGGACAAAGCGTCCTCGAAGGCGGCTTGTTCGGGCTTTGGCGCATTGCGCAGCACGTTGATGTTGGCGCGCACGACCACGTCGTCAGGCCCGCGCATGATCGCGGCAACGGGCACGCCGAGCGCAGTCGCCCGTGCGGTCAAAAAGGTTTCGAACCATTGCCGGTTGGTCTCGAAGGCCGGCCTGGCACGAGCTAGATCGTCCGACAGGATCCTGATCTCGCGGCCCAGCGATTGGCACTGGCCGGCGACATAGGCGTCCGCCACCTCGACCGACTTGAAGATGGCACCCCGCATACGGTCCGAGAACCAGGGCTCCAATCCCCGCTCGATCGTGATCGTCGCGATGACCGCGACCAGAATCGCAGGCAGCGCCGCGACGATGCTGAAAAGTCCCACGATACGAACATGCAGACCCGCCGCTGCCGCTCCGGCCCGCCTTGCTCTCACCAGCACCGCGGCCTCGAAAGCGACGATGACCAGCAACAGGAGAATCAGCAGGCCGTTGAGGATGAAGACGCCGATGACGACTTCATGCACCGGGGCGATCGGCGTAACGCCCGACAGGACGAGAAAGGTGACGAGCGCGGAGATCAGCGCGAAGGCGACGACGATCGCCCCGAGCCAGCCCGAGACCCGCCGTCGCGGCTCCTCGCCACGCGGCATGATTTTGACGTCGGCGACGGACGAGGACACGATCTGACAACGACTCCGTTCGGGGCGGGTTCCATGTGGAACCGTCTCCCGGCGCGCAACTGATGCGCCGCCGCAACGGTGTTGTCAAAATATGACATAGAAAAGGCGGAGGTCAGCCTCTCGCTTACCGGGGCGAACGCACGACCTGCATATCGAGTTCGCGGATCTTCTTGCGCAGCGTATTGCGGTTTAGTCCGAGCAGTTCCGCTGCACGAATCTGGTTGCCGCGCGTCGCGGCCAGGGCGGCCGCGATCAGCGGCGGCTCAACCTCGCGCAGAATGCGGTGGTAGAGTCCGGGCGGCGGGATATTGTCGCCGAAGCCGCCGAAATATTGCGTGAGATGCCGCTCGACCGAACCCGACAGCGTCTCGGCCCGCTCCTGCGTGGAGCCCCCCGAGAAGCTCGTATGGGAGGTGGCCGGCTGCAGTTCGGCCTCGACGATCGGCGCGGTTATCGTCTCCTGCGGATAAAGCGCCGCGAGCCTGCGAACCAGATTCTCAAGTTCGCGAACATTGCCGGGCCAGCGATAGCGCCGCATCACGTCCATCGCTTCCGAATCGATCTGCTTGCGCGGCAGACCCTCCTTCTCGACCAGCAGGAAGAAGTGCCGAACGAGATCGGGAATGTCCTCGACGCGCTCGCGCAGCGGCGGCAGGCGAATTGGCACGACGTTCAGACGGAAGAACAGATCCTCCCGGAACAGCCCGTGGGCGATCGAGATGCGCAGATCCTTGTTGGTCGCGGCGACGATGCGGACGTTCGTCTTGATGGGAGTCCGCCCGCCGACCGTGGTGTATTCGCCCTGCTGGAGAACGCGCAGCAGCCGGGTCTGAGCCTCCATCGGCATGTCGCCGATCTCGTCGAGAAAGAGCGTGCCGCCCTCGGCCTGCTCGAACCGGCCCGACGAGCGGGTCAGCGCGCCGGTGAAGGCACCCTTCTCATGGCCGAACAGCTCCGATTCGATCAGGTCCTTCGGGATCGCGGCCATGTTGATCGCGACGAACGGACCATTCTTGCGCTTGCCGTAATCGTGCAGCGCACGCGCGACCAGCTCCTTGCCGGTACCCGACTCGCCGTTGATCATGACCGTCAGGTCGATCGGCATCAGCCTGGCGAGCGCGCGATAGACGTCCTGCATCGCCGGCGAACGGCCGATCAACGGAATGTCGTCGGGCTCGGCCGCGTTGGCGCGTCCGCCATCGCCGCGCGGGCGCGACAAGGCGCGACCGACGATGGCGACGAGTTCCTTCAGGTCGAAGGGTTTCGGCAGATATTCGTAGGCGCCTCGCTCGGATGCCTTGATCGCGGTCATGAAGGTGTTCTGCGCGCTCATCACGATGATCGGCAGTTCCGGACGAACCCGCTTGATGCGCGGCAGCAGATCGAAGGCGTTGCCGTCCGGCATCACGACATCGGTGATGATCAGGTCGCCGAGACCTTGCGCGGCCCAGGTCCAGAGCGTCGCCGCCTGACCGGTTGTCCGCACTTCGTATCCGGCGCGGGCAAGAGCCTGGTTGAGCACGGTGCGGATCGCGGCGTCGTCGTCCGCGATGAGGATGTTACCGGTCGGCATTCACTGGGTCCTGTAGGCCTAAACGGTCTGAAGCGCTCGCGACTGGTGCAGAGGCAGCAGAATTCTGAAGGTGGTCCGGCGCGCGGCAGAGTCGCACTCGACGATTCCGCCGTGATCGCCGATCACCTTGGCGACAAGTGCAAGTCCAAGGCCACTGCCCTGCGCCTTGGTCGTGACGAAGGGATCGAACAGATGCGGCAGCAGGTCCGACGGCACGCCGGGCCCGTTGTCGCGAATGCCGATTTCCAACGGCAGGGCGATGCGTCCGGAGGAGCCGGCAAGCTGCATACGGATGCCGGGACGGTAAGCCGTCGTCAGGGTGATCTCGCCGTCGATCGAATGCGTTCCGATGGCCTCGGCCGCATTCTTCACTAGGTTCAGCAGAACCTGGACGAGTTGGTCCCGGTTTCCGGCGACCGCCGGCAGCGACGGGTCGTAGACCTCGTTGAAACGGATATGGCGGGCAAAGCCCGACTGGGCCAGCCGCTTCACATGGTCAAGGACATCATGGACGTTTACGGGGCCGCGCTCGCTCGGGCGTTCGTCGCCGAACAGTTCGACGCGCTCGACGAGCTTCACGATCCGGTCGGTCTCGTCGCAGATCAGCTGGGTCAGGATACGCTCGCTGTCGGGGACGGACGCTTCGAGCAGTTGCGCCGCGCCGCGAATGCCGGAGAGCGGGTTCTTGATTTCGTGGGCCAGCATCGCTCCGAGCGCCGTGATCGACCGGGCCGCCCCACGATGGGTCAGCTGTCTGTCCATTTTTTCGGCAATTGTCCGTTCTTGAAGCATTAATACGACGGCATCGCTCTGGCTGGACAAAGGCGAGGCAAACACGTCGACGACACGGTCGGTTCCGAGACGTGGCGAGCCGAGATCGAGACGATACTCGCTGACGCTCGAACCGCGCCGTTGCACCTCCTCCACCAGCGCAAGCACGGGTGAGCCAAAGGCGATGTGGTCGTCGATGCGCTGCCGCTTCAGGACGACGGCGCTGGACTGGAAGAAGTCTTCCGCCGCCGTGTTGGCGTAGAGGATGCCATGGCCCTCCCCGATCACGAGAATCGGCACAGGCAGCACGTTCAGGGCCTGGAACTCGATCGAATCCAGCAGGAATTCGCCTCGGCCCGGACCTCCGCCGTCAAAGAACGCCATCGCCATACGCAACACCTTTCGTTCAAGCCGCCTTGCGGCTCCGTTCGGTGGAAAAAAGATCGCCAAGCGCGGTCAGCGCTCGGCGCGGATCGTCCGTGGTCAGAAGCGCGCGCCGCACGTCCGGCTCGCCGTCGCAGCCACTTGCAATGGCCTCGTCGGCATAAGCCGCCAGGTGCTTGCGAGCATGCCTGACCCCGTGGTCCTGCCCCAGCAGCGACAACAGGCCCTCATAGTGTTCGCGGGCAACATCGTGCTTCTGCGCGAGGCCCAGGCGCTGCGGAGTGCGGCCGGCAAGCTCTGCGCCGATCTCCCCGACGATCCAGGGCCGGCCCAGTGCCGACCGGCCGACCATGACGAAATCCGCGCCGGACTGCGCAAGGCAGGCCCGGGCATCGGCCACGTCGTGAATGTCCCCATTGGCGACGAGCGGAAATTCATCGACAGCGTCGCGCACGGCCCGGATTGCCTGCCAGTCGGCGACGCCTTTATAAAATTGCTGGCGGGTGCGGCCATGCACGGCGATCATCGCCACTCCGGCCGCCACCGCTCTGCGCGCGAGTTCCGGCGCATTGCGACTGCTGTCATCCCAGCCCAGCCGCATCTTGACCGTGACCGGAACGGAGACCGCCGTGACAGCGGCTTCGATCAACCGCATCGCATGATCGAGATCGCGCATCAGCGCCGAGCCCGCCCAGCCGCCAGTCACCTTCTTGGCGGGGCACCCCATGTTGATGTCGACGATCTGCGCGCCGTTCGCCTCGGCCAACCTCGCCGCCTCGCCGAGCCAATGCGGATCGCATCCCGCCAACTGCACGACATGAGGGAAGACGCCTGCTCCCTCGGCGCGGATCCGCGCCTCTTCGCTGCCGCGTACGAACTCGTCCGACGCGACCATCTCGGACACGACGAGTCCCGCCCCGTAGCGCGCGGCTATCCGGCGCATGACGATATCGGTCACGCCCGACATCGGCGCCAGGAACGCACGCGACGCGACGGCAACCCCGCCAATCATCTGCACATCAGAGCCCGAATATGAGGCAACTTCCATTGTGCATATTTATTGGACATTGCTGCACAAGCGCAAGAGGCTCGAACTGATATTGCAGCGCATCATTGCCGCACCCCCGCCGCAGGCCCGCGATCGCCCGGCCGCTCCGATATCTGCGCAAGGCGGACTTGGCGAATTCCGGCGCTGCGACTATCACCGCAACGCCTGCAGGACCAGAGCCCATGCCGACCGACACTTCCGATGACCAGATTTTGGTCGCAGCCCTTCTGGTCGCTGCCGGCCGTGGCCTGCGTGCCGGCGGCGATCGTCCCAAGCAATATCGCCACATCGCCGGCAGGCCGGTTCTTGCATATGCGCTGAAACCGTTCCTGGACGAGGCTGCAATCACCACGGTGGCGGTCGTGATCGGCGCAGGCGACGAGATGCGATATGCCGATGCCATCGCAGATCTTGCCACGGACAAGCTCGTCGGCCCGACCACCGGTGGGGTAACTCGCCAGGAATCGGTCCGGCGAGGCCTGCAGGCGCTGGCAAAGTCCGGCTTCCGGGGCGTCGTGCTGGTCCATGACGCGGCGCGCCCCTTCGTCTCCGGGGCACTGATCCAGCGCGCGATCGCCGCGGCCGTCGAAGCACCCGCCGCCATCCCGGCGCTACCCGTGACCGACACGATCAAGCGCGTCGACGCGCAAGGCCACGTCGAGGAGACACCGGCACGCGCTCGCCTCGTCAGCGTCCAGACGCCCCAGGCCTTCGAGTTTGACCGGCTGCTCGCAGCCCATGATGCTGCGAGCGCGGCCGGGCAGGACAGCTTCACCGACGATGCCGCACTGATGGAATGGGCCGGCCACAGGGTCGCGACCTTCCCCGGAGACCCCGCCAACGTGAAGCTGACCCATGCCGAAGACTTCGTCCGCGCACAAAATGCTCGCAGCCTGACCGTCCGCGTCGGCTCGGGCTACGACGTCCACGCCTTAGGGCCGGGCGACCATGTCTGGCTCGGCGGCATCCGTATCCCGCATGCCCAAGGCGTGATCGCGCATTCGGACGGCGATGTCGCACTCCATGCCTTGACCGACGCGCTGCTGGGCGCACTGGCCGACGGCGATATCGGCACGCATTTCCCGCCGAGCGATCCGCAGTGGAGGGGAGCCTCCTCGGACCGTTTCCTGGCCTTCGCAGCCGGGCGCGTCGCCGAGCGGGGAGGCCTGATCGACCATCTCGACATCACCATCGTCTGCGAGGCGCCGAAGGTCGGCCCGCACCGCGAAACGATCCGCGCCCGCATCGCGGAAATCGCCGGCATCCGGATCGCCCAGGTCGCCATCAAGGCGACCACGTCCGAGCGCCTGGGTTTCACAGGACGCGGCGAAGGGCTCGCGGCTTTCGCGACAGCGACCGTCCGCCTGCCCGAGTCGGAGTGAGGCGACATGTTCGATGCGGAGATCACCGCCCTTGCCGTTGCAGTCCTGGCACTCTGCCGCGAGCGCGGCCTGACTGTCGCAACCGTCGAATCCTGCACCGGCGGATTGGTCTGCGCCGCACTAACGTCGATACCGGGCTCGTCGGACATCGTTCTGGGCGGGCTCGCGACCTATTCGAACGCCGCCAAGAGCGCGCTCGCCAGCGTTCCCCCAGCCTTGATCGAAGCCCATGGCGCCGTGAGTGAACCGGTCGCGCAGGCCATGGCCGAAGGCGGTCGCGCACGGCTCGACGCCGATCTCGCGGTTTCGATCACCGGCGTCGCCGGTCCCGGAGGCGGTAGCACGGAAAAGCCGGTCGGACTGGTGCATTTCGGCTGCGCGTCGCAAGGCCAGTCGACGCAGCATCGCGAGCGCCGCTTCGGGCCGCTGTCGCGTGACGAAATCCGCCGGCAATCGGTCATCGTCGCGCTGGAGATGCTGAAGGACGCCGCGCTCAGCCGCCGCTGACGGCAGCAGGCAAGATGCCCCTGCCATAGACCAAATCGGCGCGCCGCTCGAAGGCTTCCGCGAACTTCCGGAAAGCCTTGTCGAACATCGCTCCCATCAGCAGCCCGAGCATCCGGCTGGCGAATTCGTAGGAAATGAAGAAGCCGATCTCGCAGCCGCTGTCATGCGGCTTGAACGTCCAGCGGTTCTCCAGATAGCGAAACGGCCCATCGACATATTCGACCAGGATCTTGAGATTGGCGGGATCGAGCGTGACGCGGCTGGTGAAGGTCTCGCGGATCGCCTTGTAGCCGACACTCATATCGGCAAGCAGCACCTCGCCGCCGCCCTCGCGCGGGGTCCGCTTGCGCACCGTCAGCCCCTCGCAGAGCGGCAGGAACTGCGGGTAGTTCTCGACATCGGCGACGAGCGAAAACATCTGCTCCGGCGAGTGCTTCACCCGCCTGCTATTGTTGAACATCGGCATCTGCGGTCCGACCTCAGTTGCCGGTCTTGGCGGCCCGTGCCGCGCGCAAACGCGCAAAGTCCTCGCCCGCATGATGTGAGGAGCGCGTCAATGGCGTCGAGGAGACCATCAGAAAGCCCTTCACATAGGCGATCGCCTCGAAACCCTTGAATTCCTCGGGCGTGACGAAGCGGATTACGGCATGGTGCTTGCGGGAGGGCGCGAGATACTGGCCGATGGTGATGAAATCGACATCGGCGGAGCGCAGATCGTCCATCAGCTGCAGGATTTCGTTCCGCTCCTCGCCGAGCCCGACCATGATGCCGGATTTGGTGAAGATGGTCGGGTCGAGTTCCTTGACCCGCTGCAGCAGCCGCAGCGAATGGAAGTAGCGCGCGCCTGGCCGAACGGTCAGGTACCTGCCGGGCACCGTCTCGAGATTATGGTTGAACACGTCGGGCTTGGCCGCGACCACGACTTCCAGAGCGCCAGGCTTGCGCAGGAAGTCCGGCGTCAGGATCTCGATCGTGGTGCCGGGGGACGCGGCGCGGATGGCACGGATGACCTGTGCGAAATGCTCGGCGCCGCCGTCCTTCAGATCGTCGCGATCGACCGAAGTGATCACGACATGCTCGAGGCCCAACTTGGCGACGGCTTGGGCGACCTTGGCCGGCTCCAGGATATCCAGAGGCAGCGGAACACCGGTCTTGACGTTGCAGAAGGCGCAGGCCCGCGTGCAGGTGTCGCCCATGATCATGAAGGTGGCGTGCTTCTTCTCCCAGCATTCGCCGATATTGGGGCAGCCTGCCTCTTCGCAGACCGTGACGAGCTTGTTCTCCTTGACGATTTTCTGGGTCTCGGCCCATTTCGGCGAGCCCGGCGCCTTGACCCTGATCCAGTCCGGCTTGCGCAGGATCGGGTTCTCGGGCCGCTTCTGCTTCTCGGGATGGCGCAGTTCGGCAGGCACCGATGCGCCATCGGCCTTCGGATTGCCGATATTGGGCCGCGGGTCGCGGTTCAGGAGATCGAGAACGAGAGCCATGGCACCAATCCGTCGCGGCGGCTGTCCTGCCGCCGCCCATGCTGTCTAGCTAATCGCCCCGGCGTCGCAGGGCAACCTCGTCAGCGGCGACCGCGCGCCGCATTCCAGATCACGATGACGACCACAGCGCCGACGATGGCTGCCGCAAGCGTGCGCCAGAACCCGAAGATCTGGATGTCCAGCAACTCGGCGACCCGGCTGCCCAGAAAGGAACCGGCCACCCCCACCAGCATGTTGGTGAAGAGGCCATGATCGGACGAGGTCAGGCGCTCGGCAATCCAGCCGGCCAGCATCCCGATCAGAATGGTGGCGAAGAAGCCGTAGCCCGGCTGGGCCATTGTGGCAGCGAAGCTTTGCATCGTCGAATTCCCCCAGACATGTCAGAAGGGCGCCCTCACCGCCGACGGCCGCCGACGAGACGACGCCGGCTCCCTCAGGCGATAAAGCGCGCCAGCAGTACGACGAGGATCGCTCCGATCACCGCCATCGCCGCTTCGTCGAGGAAAGCATGGCCGGTGCGAAGGCGCCAGCCGGTCAGGCGCACGAGCCCCTGCCCCACCAACATGCCGAGCACGCCGACGACGGCATGTCGGACCAACCCTCCGCCGCCTACGATCAGGCTCGCGGCGAAACCCGTCACGGTGCCGAGCGCGATCGTCGGCGCCAGAACGCGCCAATCCAGCATGAGGCCACCGCCGGGCGGGAGGATCTCGACCTTGTCGTCGGGAACGGTATGGCCGGGATGGTGCGGCTTGCGGGTGCGTGTCATCATGAGCCGATTTCGGCAAAAATCGCGCGTAAAGTCCAGAGGCGGAAGCTACGCAGGGACCGGACGCAGGGACCGGAAGTGTCTCAGGCTGCCACGGCAGGCCGCAGACGTCTCCCGTTCAGGGCGAGATGGAGCGGCCGCTCGACTGTGACATGCACGATGGCGCCAATCGCAAGGCAAAGAGCCGTCGCGACAACCATGGCGATTGTGAAGCCGGCGACACCCAATGATCCGAACCGGGCAAGGACCGCGACCACGGGCACCAGCACGAAGACATGGGTCAGGTAGACGCTGTATGAGGCGTTCCCGAGGAAAACGACCCAGCGGGAATAGAGATCGTCACGGGATGATGTCCCGCGATGCGGAGGCGCCTCGAGATTGGCTGCCATGATCAGGCAGAAGCAGATCGCAAAGGCGATGGCTTTGCTGTCGAAGGTCAGGGCCACAACGATGAGTACCGTCGACAAGGCCAGTCCGGCACCGTGACCGATGACCTTGAGTTTCGGTGCCAGAAACCTGTTCGACACGGCGATGATCATGCCCAGCACGAAATAGAACACGATCCCCCGGCTGTAGACGAACAGGGCCAACCTAGCTCCAGAATCGCCGGCCGAGACCGCGTAAAGCTGGCCGGCCGCAAAAACCAGCGCAATCAGACCGATGCAGACGCAGACGCCGATCGCGTATCGAAAACAGAGCGCCAGTGCGAATACGGCATAGAAATACATCTCGTAGTTTAATGTCCAGCCTATGTTGTAATAAGGCTCTAAAGATCCGCGATGATCCAGGTAAGGCAGGAACAGAAACGTCTTGATGACGTTCACAATGTCCATCTCATGGTGGCCTAAGAAAAAGACCGTCGCCATCCAGATAGATGCCGTCAAATAGTACAGCGGCGCAATGCGATAAAGTCGCCTGATCATAAAGTCGACTGCAAATCCCTTTTTTCCAAACCCCGACCGGCTCGACCTTACCATGATGAAGCCGCTGACGGCGAAGAAGATCTTGACGCCGAAACCACCCATCTGGAGTGCCAGCAGGTTATGCTGGGTGGAGATGACGCCGGCCTTGGCCAGTTCCGTGATCAGATGGCTCCAGAGAACGAGCGTTGCGGCCTGAATGCGAAGGGCCTGCAAGCCAGTCAGGACGGGCAATTTTTCCATCTGGCGATCACAGGGCTAAGGGTTGAAGCGGACGGCACCCGAAGCGTATGCAGCGACGGTAACAATCCAAACACAGGCGGCGAGCGCCTGAACTACCGCTGGGTCACGGCAAAGATCAACCCAGCGCGTTCCAAGTCGACGGGTTCAGGTTAACACGAGTTGGATCTTGTGGCCCGCTTGCATCGTGGCGGGGCGACGGCAATGGTCCGTCAGAGCCTCAAGCGTTCAGGACCTTGCCATAGGCGTCGAGCACGCTTTCTTTCATCGTCTCCGAGAGGGTCGGGTGCGGGAAGATCGTGTGCATCAGCTCTTCCTCGGTGGTCTCGAGGTTCATCGCCACGACGAAGCCCTGAATCAACTCGGTCACTTCGGCACCAACCATATGCGCGCCCAGAAGCTTGCCGGTCTTGGCATCGAAGATGGTCTTGACCAGGCCTGAATCTTCGCCGAGCGCCACCGCCTTGCCGTTGGCGACGAAGGGGAAGCGACCGACCTTGAGGTCGTGGCCTGCGGCTTTGGCCTTGGCCTCGGTCAGGCCGACGCTGGCGATCTGCGGATGGCAATAGGTGCAGCCCGGGATCATGTTCTTGTCCATCGGGTGCGGGTGCAGACCCTTGATCGCCTCGACGCAGATCACCGCCTCGTGCTCGGCCTTGTGGGCCAGCATCGGCGGGCCGGCGACGTCGCCGATGGCATAGATGCCCTTGACGTTGGTCCGGCAGAAGCCGTCGATCGCGATGAAGCCGCGATCCGTCTTCACGCCCAGCGCCTCCAGCCCGATGTTCTCGACATTGGCGACGACGCCGACCGCCGAGATCATACGATCGGCCGTGACGGTCTGTTTGCCGCCCTTCTCATCCTCGATATGGGCGGTGACGCTGTCAGCGCCCTTCTCGACCTTGGTGACCTTGGCGCCGGTCAGGATCTTCATGCCCTGCTTCTCGAAGGCCTTCCGCGCAAAAGCGCCGATCTCGGCATCCTCGACTGGCACGACCTGCGACATCACCTCGACGACAGTGACCTCGACGCCCATCGTCCGGTAGAACGAGGCGAACTCGATGCCGATCGCGCCCGAGCCCATGACGAGCAGCGATTTCGGCATTTTTGCCGGCACCATCGACTCGAAATAGGTCCAGATGAGCTTGCCGTCCGGCTCGATGCCCGGCAGCGCCCGGGGGCGTGCCCCGGTCGCAACGATGATGTGGTCGGCGGTGTAGCTGCCCTCGCCCTTGGCGTTCTTGGGCGGCGGCACCTGCGGCTGCATCGCCGGCTTCTTGGTCGGCACAACTGAGATCGTGCCGGGCCGGTCCTTGTCTGAAGATTTGGTCAGTGTCGCCTCGCCCCAGATCACGTCGACCTTGTTCTTCTTCATCAGGAACTGGACGCCGTTGTTCATCCGCGCCGCAATGCCTCGCGAACGAGCGACGACAGCCGCCAGATCGGCCTTGAATGAGCCCTCCAGCACCAGGCCGTAATCCTTGGCGTGCTGGCCGTAGTGCAGGATCTCGGCCGAGCGCAGCAACGCCTTGGTCGGAATGCAGCCCCAGTTCGAGCAGATGCCGGCCAGATGCTCGCGCTCGACGATCGCGGTCTTGAAGCCGAGCTGGGCCGCGCGGATGGCGGCGACATAGCCGCCGGGGCCGGAGCCGATGATGATGATGTCGTAGTCAGCCATGGGGTGACGCTCCCGGTCAGCGTGGTATCAGAGGAGATGGCCCGTCGCAGCCTTGACGCAATCGTCGTTGATCGCGGTGAACTGCTTGTCGGCCTCATTGAAAAGCGCATCGAACGCGGCCTTGGGCAGGCGTGGCCCCTCATCCGCGATCTTGTTGAGGTGCCATGCCAGCGTCGTGTAGCGGTCGCGGGCCGGCTGTTCCTGGAAATTGGCCAGGAACGTGCCCAGCGCTCCAAAACGATAGGCCAGACCCTTGAGTTCGACGGCGCTCATGCCCTCGGCTCCTCCCGCTATGTTGGCCGCTTCGGCCTTCAGGCGGAATTCGAAGAACACCGCGATGATGTCCTTGCAACTGCGCAGGCTTTCGGCCCGCAGGACATTCCGTTGAACGCTGTCGATGCTGCGGGCGTAATTGATGTTCTGCAGAACCGACGCCCCCAGCGACATTCCGGCAATGATTAGCGAGACCATGGCCAGGGGATTTCCCCCGGACGAACCGCTGCCAGCGCCCGCCATGGCCCAGTCCTCACACCAGCATCGCCATCGGCTTCTCGATATAACCCTTGAACGCCTGCATCAGCTGCGCACCGAGCGCGCCGTCCACCGCGCGATGGTCGGTCGATAGCGTCACGGACATGATCGTTGCGACCGCCAGTTCGCCCTTCCGGACGATCGCGCGCTGCTCGCCGGCACCGACCGCCAGGATCGTGGCATGCGGCGGGTTCACGATGGCGGCAAAATCCTTGACGCCGAACATGCCGAGATTGCTGACCGCCGTGGTGCCGCCCTGATACTCCTCGGGCTTCAGCTTGCGGTTCTTGGCGCGCGCCGCGAGGTCCTTCATCTCGTTCGAGATCTGGCTCAGCGTCTTGTGGCAGGCGTCCCTGATCACAGGCGTGATCAGGCCGCCAGGAATCGAGACCGCGACGCCGACATCGGCGTGCTTGTGCTTGAGCATGGTGTTTTCGGTCCAGCTCACATTCGCGTCCGGCACGGCACGCAGCGACATCGCCATCGCCTTGATCACCATGTCGTTGACCGACAGCTTGTAGGCCGGCTTGTCGTCGATCTCGGGCGCCGCCGCATTGAGCTCGCCCCGCAGCTTCAGTAGCGCGTCGAGTTCACAGTCGATCGTCAGGTAGAAATGCGGGATGGTCTGCTTGGATTCGAGCAGGCGGCGCGCGATCGTCTTGCGCATCCCGTCATGAGGAATTTCCTCGTACGAACCGGGCGCGAACAGCTTCTTGACGGTCTCGTCGGACATGCCGGCGGCGAGCGGAGCAGCGGCGGGCTTGGCTGCCGATGGCGCACTCGTCTGGGGGGCAGGGGCGCTAGCCTTGGCACCGCCCCCGGCCTTGGCCGCCTCGATGTCCTTTTCGACGATGCGGCCATGCGGGCCCGAGCCCTGAACCTTGCCGAGGTCGAGCCTGGCCTCCTTGGCGAGGCGACGGGCCAGCGGCGAGGCGAAAGGGCGATCACCGCTCGATGCCGGAGCAGTTGCGGCAGCCGGAGGCGCGGCCTCGGCCGGTTTCGTGGCGGCAGGCTCGGCCTTGGAAGCCTCGGCCTTCGGTGCTTCGGCCTTCACAGGAGCCGACACGCTCTTGGCGTCCTCGCCCTCGGCCGCGATCACGCCGATGATCTCGTTGACCGCTACATCGGCCGTGCCGTCCGGCACCAGGATCTTCGCCAGAATGCCCTCATCGACGGCTTCCACTTCCATGGTCGCCTTGTCGGTCTCGATCTCGGCGATGATATCGCCGGACTTGATGGCGTCGCCTTCCTTCTTCAGCCATTTGGCGAGATTGCCCTTCTCCATGGTGGGAGAGAGCGCGGGCATCAGGATGTTGGTTGGCATCGGTGAAGCCCCTTCTCAGCGATAGCAGACGGCTTTGGCCGCCGCGACGACCTCGCCGACATTCGGTAGCGCCAGCTTTTCGAGGTTCGCCGCATAGGGCATCGGCACGTCCTTGCCGGTGACGCGGATGACCGGTGCGTCGAGATAGTCGAACGCCGCCTCCATGATCCTCATGCCGATCTCGGCCGTGACGCCCGACTGCGGGAAGCCTTCCTCGACGGCGACGCAGCGATGCGTCTTCTGCACCGAGGCGATCACCGTCTCGATGTCCATCGGCCGGATCGTCCGCAGATCGATGACCTCCGCCTCGATGCCGTCCTTGGCCAGTGCCTCGGCTGCAGCCAGCGCATAGGTCATGCCGATGCTGAAGGAGACGATGGTGACATCGGTGCCCGGCCGCACGACCTTGGCCTTGCCGATCGGGATCAGGAAATCGTCGCCCTTGGGCACCTCGAACTGGCGGCCGTAGAGGATCTCGTTTTCCAGGAAGATGATCGGGTTGGGATCGCGGATCGCGCTCTTGAGCAGCCCTTTCGCGTCCGAAGCGCTGTAGGGCATCACCACCTTGAGACCGGGCACGTTGGAGTACCAGGCGGCGTAGTCGTGGCTGTGCTGGGCGCCGACACGGGCAGCGGCTCCGTTGGGGCCGCGGAACACGATCGGACACCCCATCTGGCCGCCCGACATGTAAAGCGTCTTGGCAGCCGAGTTGATGATATGGTCGATCGCCTGCATGGCAAAGTTGAAGGTCATGAACTCGACGATCGGCTTCAGGCCCGTCAGCGCCGCGCCGACGCCGATGCCGGCAAAGCCGTGCTCGGTGATCGGGGTGTCGATGACGCGCTTGGCGCCGAATTCCTGCAGCAGCCCCTGCGTGACCTTGTAGGCGCCCTGATATTCGGCGACCTCCTCGCCCATGACGAAGACGTCGCCGTCGCGGCGCATCTCCTCGGCCATGGCGTCGCGCAAGGCCTCGCGCACGGTCATGCTGACGACCTCGGCGCCGGCGGGGAACTCGGACGAGGAATCATAGGACCTCGCCTGCGCCGGCACGGTCATTTCAGGCGCGGTGACGGCGGGGGCATCTGCCGGCAGCACGTCTGCCTTCGCTTCCGGCTCCGGGGCTTTCTCGGGCGCCTTGGCAGCAGGCTTCGATGCCGCGCTGACATCCTCGCCCTCGGCCGCGATCACGCCGATCGGCGTGTTGACAGCAACGTTGTCCGTCCCGTCCGCGATCAGGATCTTGGCCAGGATGCCCTCGTCGACCGCCTCGACCTCCATGGTCGCCTTGTCGGTCTCGATCTCGGCGATGATATCGCCGGCCTTGATCTTGTCGCCTTCGGCTTTCAGCCATTTGGCGAGCTTGCCCTGCTCCATCGTGGGCGAAAGGGCAGGCATGAGAATGTCGATCGGCATGAACACACCCGGATGATCGGAAAACGTCGGACTTGAAACGAAGACGGACGGGCGCCGGATCAGGCGCGCGCCGTCTCCAGCGTGATGTCGGTCCAGAGTTCCGACGGATCGGGCTCGGGATCATGTGTGGCGAATTCGGCGGCGTCGTTGACCATCGCGCGAACCTTGGCGTCGATCGCCTTCAACTCGTCCTCGCCGAGCTTGTGCTCACGAACGAGACGCCCCCTCACCTGCTCGATCGGATCGTGCTCCTCGCGCATACGCTGGACCTCGTCCTTGGAGCGGTACTTGGCCGGGTCGGACATCGAGTGGCCGCGATAGCGGTAGGTCTGCATCTCCAGGATGTAGGGGCCCTTGCCGGTCCGGGCGTGTTCGATGGCACGCGTGGCGGCCTCCCGGACGGCGCGCACATCCATGCCGTCGACCTGCTCGCCGGGAATGCCGAAGGAGAGGCCGCGCTTGGAGAAATCGGTCTGCGCCGAGGCGCGGCTAACCGAGGTTCCCATGGCGTAGCGGTTGTTCTCGATCACGAACACGACCGGCAGCTTCCAGAGCTGGGCCATGTTGAAGCTCTCATAGACCTGGCCCTGATTGGCTGCGCCATCGCCGAAATAGGCGAAGGAGACGCGCCCATCCTCGCGATACCAGTTGGCGAAGCCCAGGCCCGTGCCGAGCGAGACCTGCGCGCCGACGATGCCGTGGCCGCCGTAGAAATTCTTCTCGCGCGAAAACATGTGCATGGACCCGCCCTTGCCGTGCGAGTAGCCACCGCGCCGGCCGGTGAGCTCAGCCATCACGCCGCGCGATTCCATGCCGCAGGCGAGCATATGGCCATGGTCGCGATAGCCGGTAATGGTCTGGTCGCCGTCCTTGGAGGCCATCTGCATACCGATGACAACGGCTTCCTGGCCGATATAGAGATGGCAGAACCCGCCGATCAGACCCATGCCGTACATCTGGCCGGCCTTTTCCTCGAAGCGGCGGATCAGCAGCATCTCGCTATACGCGTGCAGTTCCTCGGCTTTGCTGAAGACCGGCATGTTGCTGAGCGCTTTGGACGGCTCCTTGTCGGCCCCGGACTTCGCCGAAGCGGACTTCGACGGCGCCTTGGCCGCGGCTTTGGTGGCGGGGGCTTTCGTCTTGCGCGCGGCAACGGCCATCGGCGATCCTCCAGGAACAGTTCCCGAAGTTGTAGAGGATCGCAAAACCATTTGCGAGAGAGCCATCTCGCAATGCAGCATTGTCTAAGTTATTGAAATGAATCAATTTCTGTCAATTAACTGGATTTCAGTTAATCGGCGTGTCCGGAACTATTTTGATGGCCGGCTCACGGTCAACGACCCATCAGGATGACATCGTTCCTGTGGACCCGCCCGAGGACGTGCCTGGCATGTTCCTCAAGCAGATCCCGATCGACTGCTTCGTCGCGAACCAGTGCCAACCGCTGCTCCCACTGTCGCCGCTCCACCGACAGGGTTGCAAGCTCCTCCCGCATCTCCTTGAGCGAGTCGCGCAATCCGCCACGCGCCTCGAGACCGCGGGCGCCGTGCTGGGCGTGAAACAGAAAATACGACACCGCCCCGCCCGACACTAGGTAGAGGGCGAGCATGACGAAAACGGATCTGACGCCGCGACGGATGACCATGTCACGAGGCTAGGCCCGGGTGGTTTCTGCGAGGTTAACGAATAGCTGCGGACCTTCGTTAAGGCTGCCGCGGCGAAGGCGTGACCACGAAGGATTCGTCCGGTAGGAGGTTTCCGGACGTCAGCATGGTGGAAAGGTCGCGCTCGAGCCGGGTCGCGACCGGCAGGCGATAGTGCAGCCCATCCCAGAAATTCTCGTCTGCCTGCGTCATCGGCGAGGCGCGGGCATAATCCAGCACGGTTGCCTGGGCCGTCCGCGCGGCGATCTGGCGTATCGAATCCTTGCAGGATTCGAACTGCTGCCAGCCGGCCGAGCCGGTCTGCGGCAGGGCCGCAATGTGGCGCGGTGGCAAGACCAGGATCTTCGTCGCGCCGGGAGGGAGACTGGCCAAGGTGGTTTCGAGCCAATGCAGCGCCGGAAATGTCCACGTTTCACGGACTGCGGCGGTGACTTCGTCAGGTCGGGCGAGCGGTTTGGGCTCCCTGCCGGCGCCGCTATCGCCATAGATATGCGCCCGCGCCCGAGCGAGATCGTATTGCGATTCGGGCGGCGTGAAGACTGCAAAACCATCGTCGCGGAACCGTGACCGGGGGTAGCCGAGGCGGTGCAGCACGACCCGCCAAGCATTTTCGAGCAGGCGTGGCTCGATCGGGTTCTGGAGATCGTTGAGACGGTTGCCGTCATACAGCCAATCGGGAAAACGGCGGCCCGTCAAACGCTTCTGGGGGTGGTCCGCATCCGCCTCGCACCACAGCGGGTCGATACCCCAGACGAGCGCTTTCGGTGCGTCCGCCGATCTGCCGAAGAGCAGAGCCATCCGCATCTGCTCCCACGGCGTCGCCGCATCCATGGCGACGTTGGCAAACCGCATCGCAGCCCGGCTCGACAGAACCTGGGGGTCGATCAATCGCATGGTGGAGGTACCGACGATCGCGGCGTCGAAACGGCGCGAGCGCAGGAGCTGGGGATAAACGAAGCGCTGATTGAGATCGACGAGCGGGCGCGGGGAATCGCCGGGCCCGACGCGCGCGCCGTAAGGATCGACCGCCAAGGAAAAGCCGCCGAGCAGGGTCAGCGCGACCGCCGCGGTGAGAGCGAAACTCTGGACCCACACCATCCATGACGACGCGGCGATCCGATCACCGCGCGAAGCCATGGTGCTTCCCCTTGCGTGCCGACCTGCGTCGATTGGCACGGGCGCGCGGTGTTTTCAACATTGACGCGACTGTCGGCCCTGCTATGTCAGCGCCCCAGTGAGGGCGGGTAGCTCAGTGGTAGAGCACGTGACTTTTAATCATGTGGTCGTGGGTTCGATACCCACCCCGCTCACCACGACCGCCGACCCCGGATACGTTATCCCAGGCGGCGGGCGACAGGGCCGCGATAGGGCGCGCCAGCGCCCGACCGATGCCCGAAGGGGCGATCGCGCAAGCCGCCATCGAGACCGACCGGCGACGGCAGAGTGGTTGCGTAGGGGTCGAGTTCCCAGCAGCGCAGGCGGATCCGCTCGAGCTCGGAGGTCGCGTCGGAACAGGCGCTGAGCTGGCCGCGCTGCCAGAAGGCCTGCGATGGCCCGGGCAGCAGAATCAGGAGCCCGGCACCGATCAGAGCCGCGACCATGGTCTTTGGCATGATACGACGCCTTGCTCCCGAACTCCGTAATGGCCTCAGATCCACCGCATCGTCATTAGGCATGGCGATGCCTTACCAAATCCTTGAGAACGGCAAGATGCCCAACGGAACCGGATACCGGTCCACGGGTAGTGACCGGCAGGCGCTGGTGAATCATGCTGTGCTACGCCAAGGCTGGAGGGACGAACATGCGCGAACCGATCTTGATCCACACCGAAGAAGATTATGAACGCGCGCAGCGCCGCGCCGAGGAGTTGAGCGCCAAGGCCGCCGGAGACGCCGCACTCCATCGCGATGTCGAGGCCGAAATCGCGGCGCTCGCCGAAGCGATGCTCGCCTTCGAGTTGCGGCGCGACGAAGCTCTGGAATGAGCTGTCGGCCGGCTCGGACTGGCCGGCATCAACCCGAACGCGGGCAAAAAGCGAGCGCAAGCAAGCATCGACAGGCGGATTTTTGAGGGATCGAGACGAACCAAGTCACTCCTGACGAGTTGATTTCGCAGTCTGCTCAACGCAGCGACGACAGGAGGAAGTCATGTTCAATCGTCATATCGCATTCGGTCTTCTCGGCTGCACGATGCTTGCGGCGACGGCTGTCGCACAGACCAGCGCGCCATCGCCGGCCGCACCGGGAGCCGCGCCTGCGCCCACTACGGAGACCTCCAAGTCACCCGAAAACAACCTTGCCGGGCAGGGCAAGTGGCGCGCGTCTAAACTGATGGGCGTGGATATCTACGGCCCCGACAACAACAAGGTCGGCGATGTCACCGAGATTCTGTTCGACAAGATGGGCAAGGTCGAGATGGTCACCGTTGGCGTCGGCGGGTTCCTCGGCATCGGCTCGAAGGACGTCGCCATCCCCTTCGAGCAGGTAAGCTGGAGCGACCAGCCGGTGGCCGCCGCAGCGCCAGCCCCCGCGCCGTCTGGCGGAACGGCGGCGCCTGGCGGTATGGCGCCCGCGGCTTCGCCTGCGAATGCCCCCAAGGCGCCGCAGATGTATCCCGACCATGGCAAGATCACCATGACCAAGGACCAGCTGACCTCGGCTCCCGCCGTGACCTACGCCGCCCGCTGACCCGGTCAGGCTGAAATCCCGGATAGATAGACGATCAGATCGGCCCGCCTTCGCATGAGGGCGGGCCGATTGACTGCGCGGCATCCTCCATCTCCGACAGCAACCGAGGGATAGCCTCCGGGAGGTCGTCCGCGATCAGTCCAAACCCGAGATGCTCCCCCGCCTTGCCATGCAGCCAGACCGCAGCACAGGCGGCCTCGAATGCCGGCATACCCTGCGCCAGCAGGCCCGCGATCAGCCCGGCGAGCACGTCGCCGGACCCTGCCGTCGCCAGGGCTGGAGAGCCGGTGGTATTGATCACCGCCTCACCCTCGGGTGCGGCGATAACGGTGTCGGATCCCTTGAGGACGATGACCGCACCGGACACGGCCGCCGCGAGCCTGGCGCGCTCGAGCTTGGAGCTGGCATCGGCGATCTCGGGCCGTTCTCCGAACAGCCGTTTGAACTCGCCCTCATGCGGGGTCAGCACGCAAGGAGCGCCGCGCGCGGCGACGGAGCGGCGCAGCGCCCTTGGCCTGGCGGCGAGCAGCGTCAGCGCGTCGGCGTCGAGAACCGCAGGCACGCGGCTGCGCAGCACGCTGGCCAGCATGGCTCTGGCCTGTGCGTCCAGTCCCAGCGCCGGCCCGGCGAGCACGGCTCCGAGGCGCTTCTCGCCCAGAAGCGTATCCAGCGCCCGGGCGTCGGCGACCGGTCGCTGCATGAGAGCGTCTGGCCCGCGTGCGGCATGAGTTGCCAGCGCCTCGGGACGGCAAGCGATTGTGGCCAGCCCAGCCCCAATCCGAAGCGCCGATCGCGCGCTCAGGCGCGGCGCGCCCACGCTCTCGAGACCACCAGCCGCCACCAGCACGGCGCCGCGCTGGAATTTGTGCGTTTCCGCACTGTGATGCGGCCAGGTTGCACGCCACAGCGCCGGACCATTGCGAAAAGTGCGGGGCTTTGCCTCCGCAAACGCGACCTCCGGCGCAATCCCGATCTGAGCCAGCGTGACGGTGCCGCAAAGCGTCCGGCCGGGCTGGAGCAGATGTCCCGGCTTCAGGCGAAAGAACGTCACGGTCTCGGCTGCGCGCAGCGCAACGCCATCGACACGCCCGCTATCGCCCGACACTCCCGAAGGAACATCGACGGCCAGTACCGGCACGTCCGACTCGTTGACGCGGCAAACCGCGGCCGCGATCTGGCCCGTCAAAGAACGGCTGAGCCCTGCTCCGAACAACGCATCGACGACCAAGGCGTACCGGCTGAGATCGACCGCCTCCAGCAACTCGGCGGGCCCAAGCCAGCGCACCGTCATCTCTGCTGCGACCGACGACGTAGCAGGCCCCCTGGCCGTGCCAGCCAGCGTCACGGCGAAGCCGCGTTCTCGCAGGACCCGAGCCGCCACGAAGCCGTCGCCGCCATTGTCGCCCGGCCCGCACAGCACGAGCACGGCATCGCCCGGCCTAAGCCTCCGTCCCGCGGCATCGGCCACGGCGCGCCCCGCCTGCTCCATCAGCACACTCGCCGGCACGCCGGCCGCGATTGCGGTGCGGTCGGCGGCCGCCATCTCGGCAACGGTCAAAAGCGCTTGCAAATTCCTGTCCGGCAAGTCCATCCAAACATCATCGGCGACAGCAGCGACAACCACAAGCGAATGGCGAAACGCAATAGAATGGCTATGAAATGATCATTTGCTTATTTTATATGCCGTTTCCTGCCTTATCATCGGGCTGCTCTGCCCCTCCTTCCTCATGGCGGGCAAAATGCGCCGATGCTATGAGCAGAAATGGCGGGGTTCTTCATCGCCTTCCACGTCCTCTGGATCGGCCGCGCCGCGGCTCCGGAGAACGGGAGCGGAGGCGATGAAGCTGATGAATGGACCGGGCGATCGCCCCAGGTCCGGCAACGCGCAAGGGAAACAGGTCGGCCGATGAAAAAGATCGAAGCGATCATCAAGCCGTTCAAGCTGGACGAGGTCAAAGAGGCGCTGCAGGAGGTTGGCCTGCAGGGCATCACGGTGCTTGAGGCCAAGGGCTTCGGCCGCCAGAAGGGCCATACCGAACTCTACCGCGGCGCCGAATATGTCGTCGACTTCCTGCCCAAGGTAAAGATCGAGATCGTGCTTGCCGACGAGATGGTCGAAGCCGCCATCGAAGCGATCAAGAAGGCCGCCCAGACCGGTCGGATCGGTGATGGCAAGATTTTTGTATCGACGGTCGAGGGGGCGATCCGTATCCGTACCGGCGAAACCGGCGCGGACGCGATCTAGGGCTGCATCCCCACCCGAGAATTCAGCGTCCCGGTGGTTTGGACACACCGCGGATCAGCGAAGTTTGAGAAACTGCTTGCAAGAGGAATGCTGAGATGAAGAGCGCCAAGGACGTCCTCAAGGCGATCAAGGACAACGATGTCAAATATGTCGATTTCCGCTTCACCGACCCGCGCGGCAAGTGGCAGCATGTGACGTTCGACATCACGATGATCGACGAGGACATCTTCGCCGAAGGCACGATGTTCGACGGCTCTTCGATCGCCGGCTGGAAGGCCATCAACGAATCCGACATGCTGCTGATGCCGGACCCGACGACAGCGGTCATGGACCCGTTCTTCTCGGCGGCCACGATGGTCATCACCTGTGACGTGCTCGAGCCCGCCACTGGCGAGCCCTATGGCCGCGATCCCCGCGGCATGGCCAAGAAGGCCGAGGCCTATCTCAAATCGACCGGCATCGGCGACACCTGCTATGTCGGCCCAGAAGCCGAGTTCTTCGTCTTCGACGACGTCAAGATCGCCGCCGACCCCTACAACACGGGCTTCAAGCTCGACAACGTCGAGCTGCCGACCAACGGCATGACCGAATACGAAGGCGGCAACCTCGGCCACCGCATCGCGACCAAGGGCGGCTATTTCCCCGTCCCGCCGCAGGATTCGGCGCAGGACATGCGCGGCGAGATGCTGGCTGCCATGGCTGCCATGGGCGCCAAGGTCGAGAAGCACCACCACGAGGTCGCTTCCGCCCAGCACGAGCTCGGCCTGAAGTTCGACACGCTGACGCTGATGGCCGACACGATGCAGGTCTACAAATACGCGATCCACAACGTCGCGCAGAGCTACGGCAAGACCGCGACCTTCATGCCCAAGCCGATCTTCGGCGACAACGGCTCCGGCATGCACGTCCACCAGTCGATCTGGAAAAACGGCAAGCCGATCATGGCCGGCAACAAATATGCCGACCTGTCGCAGGAGTGCCTCTGGTATATCGGCGGCATCATCAAGCACGCCAAGTCGCTGAACGCCTTCACCAACCCGTCGACGAACTCCTACAAGCGCCTCGTCCCGGGCTATGAGGCTCCGGTGCTGCTGGCCTATTCGGCCCGCAATCGCTCGGCCTCCTGCCGTATTCCGTGGACGAACTCGCCCAAGGCCAAGCGCGTCGAGGTCCGCTTCCCCGATCCGATGGCGAACCCCTATCTCGCCTTCTCGGCTCTGCTGATGGCAGGCATCGACGGGATCATCAACAAGATCGATCCGGGCCCGGCCATGGACAAGGATCTCTACGACCTGCCCCCGCGCGAGTTGAAGAAGATCCCGACCGTCTGCGGATCGCTGCGCGAAGCGCTCGACAATCTCAAGAAGGACAACGCCTACCTCAAGGCCGGCGGCGTCTTCAACGACGACTTCATCGAGAGCTATATCGAACTGAAGATGCAGGACGTGATGCGTTTCGAAATGACGCCGCACCCGGTCGAGTTCGCCATGTACTATTCCTACTGAGGTTTCGGCTGGCCAAGCGGCCGCCCAGAGCTTCCTCCCGATCGCGACCTGGTCGCGATCCACCTTGACAACCGGGGCGGCGACGCCCCGGTTTTTTGTTGTGAGGAATCATGGGTCAGGATGCGCGATTATGCGCGATCAGTATCTGCGAACCGGAACCGACCGTCTGCGACAGCAGATCGGCCTTGTAGCTGACCAGCGGAGGCGTCAGCCCGATCGACGGCGCCGCGACGATCGCGCGATTCCGGCCAGGCAATAGACCTCGATGCCACGACCGGCACCGTTCGTTGTGAGTATGTCAATATTCGAGACGCTATAGCTGCCCGGCCGAACCTGCAGCGGCTTGCCGGCCACGCGTGCTGCTTCGATCGCAGCACCGATCGTCGTGCTGGTGAAACCGGCAAGCGGTGGCGTCGCAGGATCGGCCACGACGACGATGTCAAAAATTCGATATCCAAGGCATGTCGCTGCACTGGACAGGTGGGGGAAAAGTTTGGGCGCGCTGTTTCGGATCAGGGATTTGGCGATCAAGGCACTCGTTCGGCGTCAATGGGCCGGCTTGCGGGGCTCATCGCCGCGCCTTGCCGTCGTGCCGCACGAGCATGTCGGGCTCGCCGTCCTGACGAACGGGCTTTACGAGCGTGAGGAACTCGACTGCCTCTCGGCGCTGATTCGCGAACACCGTCTCGGCAGCGGCACCTGCCTCGACATCGGCGCCAACATCGGCAACCACGCGGTGATCTGGTCACGGCTGTTCGAGCACGTCGTCTGCTTCGAACCCAACCCCCATATGGTCGCGGTGCTGCGCGCCAATCTCACCCTCAATGAATGCAGCAATGTCCGTGTCGTCGATGCCGGGCTCGGCACCAGTGACGCGGAGCTACCGTTCTCGTTTCATGAAGCCGGCAATGACGGCACCGGCACCTTTGCCAAGGAGGCGGGCGAACGGACTTTGCCGGTGCGGCATGGCGACCGCCTCATTGCCGAACTGGGGCTTGAAGCCGCGATCACCTTCGTCAAATGCGATGTCGAAGGCTTCGAGCAATCCGTGTTCGAGGGGCTGGCGCTGACCCTGACCCAGGCGCGGCCGGTTATCGCTTTCGAGAGCAATTCAGCCGAACTCGGCAATCCGGTCTGGCATCTTCTGCAGAGCTTCGGATACGACCGTCTCTACGCGCTGCAGCACACGGCGCAGAATCAGCCGCCCCTTGTCCGGGAGTTCGTCCGGCTTGCACGGGGTCATCGCTGCTGGCTTGAACAGGTCGACGCGGCTCCAACCCATGCCGTCAATCTCGTGGCTACGGCCAAGCTCCCCGTCTGAGCTTTTTAGGCCGCCAGGCTCTCGGTGGCGCCATAGCTGCGCCGCAGCATTTCGAGATGGCGCGCCAGTGTCGGTGGGTCGGCCCAGTAGGTCTCATAGGCCGCGAGACCAAGCCTGCGGACATACGCGTCGTCTTGCAGGGCCACCAAGGCCTCCGTCAGGGCCCCGACATCGAGCGACGGCAGGAGAACTCCGTCGATGCCGTCCCGAACACGTCCGGCGGCGCCCGTCCTCTGCGACAACACTGCGGGAACGCCCTGCGCCATGGCCTCGACGACCGTCAGGGGCCCGGTCTCGTACCAGAGCGAAGGTGCAACGAGGCAGCGAGCCGCGCGCAGTTCGGGCAGCAAGCTTTTTGGGTCAAGCCAGCCTGTGATCTCGGCGGCTGGATTGAGCTTGACGATCTGTGCCTTGATATCGCTTTCTCCATCGCCGACGAAACGCAAAGGCAGCCCAGCCTTATAAGCCGCCTCAGCTAACAGCAGCACGCCCTTCTCCTGCGTCAGCCGTCCAACAAACAGCGTATGGCTATTGCCCGCCACCTCCACTGGCGGGCTCTTCTGCGCTTCCATCATGTTCTCGACCACGACATGACGCCCCTGCTTCGGCAGGAAGGGTTCGGCGAAGCGCCGTGCGAATTCGCTGACATGGATGAAGAGCGGCGCCTTGAGGCTGCGCATCGCCTCGTCTGAGCGCCACTGCCGGGCGACTCGCACCAGCTTATGGGCATAGGATGCGCGGTCGCAATTGCTTGCGATGCAGCCGACTGACATCGGCTGGCGCTTGCAGGGTGCGCCGGCCTTGAAGTCGAAATAGCCGCCTACGGGACAAAACGAGAAATAGTCGTGCATGGTGATCGCGACGGGCAGCCCGCTCTCGCCAGCTGCCGCAATCGCGGCCGGGCTGAAGGCCTTGGTCCATTGATGCAGATGCACCAGCGTTCCGGCCGGCTGGCGCGACAGCAGCGCGCTCAGGAAGGCATGGGCCGGGGCATTCCAGATTCCCTGCCGAGCAGCCGCAAACTTGCTGCCGACCTTCCAGATCTCGTCGCCGCGGAACATCTCGACCTGGATACGCGGGTGATCGAGTCGGTTCGAGACCGGTCCGATTCCGCAGGCCAGAACGATATCGACACCCGCCTCGGCCAGGCCGCGGGCGCTTTCGATCGCGACCTTGGCCGCGCCGCCGTTGACGGATGCAAAGTCGCTGATGATGACGACGCGCATGGCGAAGATTCTCCGCCGAAAAGCGTAAAAGGCAATCGTTGATTTTTTACGTAAGTGGCGCTGTTCGCGTTCAGCGAAGCGACAGGATGACCACCGCCAAAGCGACGGCGACGCCCAGGATCGGAGCGAGAAGCGCGCGCGTAAAGACCGCAAGCCGCCAGCCTGGCACCGCAGCCGCTTCCTCATGCCCGAAGGCTTCGCCCGCGAGGCGCGCGACTCGTTGCAGGCCCGCCACTCTCATGCTTGGCACAATACGACCAGACGCCACGACACCCTCCCCCGTTTTCGACCGATCATAGCAGTCCGCCGCCTGCCGCCCAGCCCTTCGATCGTCGCAGCCCTTCGCCGATGCGCAGGTTGATACGGTCTGAAAGTCCGATTCCATTGCACTGAGTAGCCAATCTGCATGTCTGCGGGATGACGGGATCTCGACCTCGCGGGTTTCCTCGCGATGCCCTTGGCTGTAGGAAGTGCCGCAGCGCGTCATGGTGGCATCTGCACTAGGATTTGTCGTCGCGAATCAGGGGGCCTGCGGACACGATGGCGGAGAACGGCGATCTTTTCGGCGCTGACCCCGAGCGGCCGGCAGCCGCCGTGCCGCGGGCTGTCGCGCCAGGGCCGGCACCGGCCAGAACGGACGCCGCCACAGGTGCCGTCCGGCGGCCGGGCACCGTCTCGACAGAGGTGAGGCTTGCCCAGCCCGCCGCGCCGACCCCGCCGCGCAACGGCACCTTGTCGGAGGCCGGCTACGACGCCTCCGCCATCGAGGTGCTGGAAGGGTTGGAGCCGGTCCGCCGCCGTCCGGGCATGTATATCGGCGGAACCGACGAGCGCGCGTTGCACCATCTCTTCGCCGAGGTGATCGACAACGCCATGGACGAGGCGGTGGCGGGCCACGCCACCTTCATCGATGTCGAGATTCTCGATGACGGCTCGATCGCCGTCACCGATAATGGCCGCGGCATCCCGGTCGACCCGCACCCGAAATTCCCCGGAAAATCGGCGCTCGAAGTCATCATGACGACGTTGCACGCCGGCGGAAAATTCGATTCCAAGGCTTATGAGACCTCGGGCGGCCTGCACGGCGTCGGCGTCTCGGTCGTCAATGCGCTCTCCGACGCGCTCGAGGTCGAGGTCGCGCGCGGCAAGACGCTCTACCGTCAGCATTTTTCGCGTGGCCTGCCGCTGGGGCCGCTGGAGACGGTCGGCCCCGTCGCCAACCGGCGTGGCACCCGCGTGCGTTTCCATCCCGACGCGCAGATCTTTGGCGAGGGCGCGCACTTCGTGCCGTCACGCCTGTTCCGCATGGCGCGCTCGAAAGCCTATCTCTTCGGCGGCGTCGAAATCCGCTGGCACTGCGCCCCTGCCCTACTGAAGCCCGAAGGCGATGTAGCAGCCGAGGCCGTGTTCCGTTTCCCGGGGGGCTTGCGCGACTATCTCGGCCGCGAGATCGAGGGCAAGGACCTCGTCGCCGAACCGATCTTCTCGGGCAAGATCACGAAAGAGGGCAGCCACGGCTCGCTCGAATGGGCGATCGCCTGGCTCGCAACCGGCGAGGACGGCTTCTCGTCCTCCTATTGCAACACGATTCCGACGCCCGAAGGCGGCACCCATGAAGCCGGGTTGAGGATCGCCCTGCTGCGGGGTCTGCGCGACCACGCCGAGCGCATCGGCCAGTCCAAGCGCATGGCGCAGGTGACCTCCGACGACGTGATGGCGACTTGCGCCGCCATGCTTTCGGTCTTCATTCGAGAGCCTGAATTCCAGGGCCAGACCAAGGACAAGCTCGCGACGCTTGAAGCCTCGCGCATCGTCGAGAACGCGGTTCGCGACGCATTCGACCATTGGCTGGCCGCCGCGCCGCAACAAGCATTGAAGCTGCTCGACTGGTCGGTCGACCGGGCCGAGGAGCGCCTGCGCCGCCGCCTCGAGAAGGAGGTCTCGCGCAAGACCGCCACTCGCAAGCTGCGCCTGCCGGGCAAGCTCGCCGATTGCAGCAATGCCGGCGCGGCGGGCTCGGAAATCTTCATCGTCGAGGGCGATTCGGCTGGCGGCTCCGCCAAGCAGGCGCGCAACCGCGCGACGCAGGCCATTCTTCCCCTGCGCGGGAAAATCCTCAACGTCGCCAATGCGACGCGCGAGAAGATGAACCAGAACCAGCAGCTCGCCGACCTGATCCTGGCGCTGGGTTGCGGCATCGGCACCCAGTTTCGCGAGGACGACCTGCGCTACGAAAAGGTCATCGTGATGACCGACGCCGATGTCGATGGCGCCCATATCGCCTCGCTGCTGGTGACTTTCTTCTGGCGCCAGATGCCGCGCCTGATCGAGAAGGGGCATCTTTATCTCTCGATCCCGCCCCTCTACCGGCTCCGCCACGGCGGCAAGAGCATCTATGCGCGCAACGACGCCCATAAGGACGAGCTGATGGCTACGGTCTTCAAGGGCAAGAAGCCCGAGATCGGCCGCTTCAAGGGTCTCGGCGAGATGATGCCGGCCGAGCTCAAGGAGACCACGATGGACCCGGCGAAACGCATCCTGCTCAAGGTCATGGTCGATCACGAGGCCCGCGACGAGACCTCGGACACGGTCGAGCGGCTGATGGGCAACAAGCCCGAGGCGCGCTTCATCTTCATCCAGGAGCGGGCAGCCTTCGCCGGCGAACTGATCGATCTGTGAGGCAGCGGGTCCTGCCGCCACCGCAACGCTTCGCTAACCATCCCTTTACTGCCCAGGCCGCATGGTGACGCAGGGACCGGCTTGCGCCCGACAAGGATGGAGCGCCCGATGCGGCTGATCGAACTGTTCTGGAAGAACGAGCGCGGCACCATGGTCGCCGACATCGCCAAGGCCGGAGCCGCGATCGCCTTTCTCTCGGTCGTCGCCGCCAATTTCGTCTCGAGCCGGACAACCAATCTCGATCAGGAGCGTCTGGGCCAGGTCGCCTCGGCAGCGTCCCGGGGCCAGGCCATCGACCCCCTCGTCACAGGCTCGATCCTGAAACGCGCCAACGAGACCAAACTCGACCCCTGCGTCGTCCAGCGCTGAGCCCTCAGCCCTCAGCCCAACCAGCGAAGCAGTTCCCGCGTTACCGCATCAGGCGCCTCCAGCGTCGAGAGATGACCACAGCCGGGAACGATGACAAGCTTGGCATTGGCTCCGATCCCCTGAACGATCTCGCGCGCCTCGGTCGGCGGCGTCAGCGCGTCCTCCTCGCCGACCAGCACCAGCGTCGGCACCGCGATCGTCGCCAATCCCGGCCGCGAATCCGGCCGGCCCATGATCGCGCGTTGCTGGCGCACGAAGCCTTCCGCGCCGACGTCGTCCGCCATCGCCCGCACAGTCAGCCGCAGGGACTCGTCGGCGAGCCGGTCCGGCGCGACAAGCTTTTGCCAGAGCAGCGTGGTGACGTTGTCGAAAGCGCCCTTCTGCGCCAGCGCGATCATCTGCTCCCGCGGCCCATTGGTCTCCGGCGTGGCGGGCTTGGCACTGGTGTTGAGCAGGGTAAGCCGCATCACCCGCTCCGGCGCCTGGCGCATCACCTCGAAGGCGATATAGCCGCCCATCGACAGGCCGCAGAGCGCAAAACGGTCAGGCGCCGCCGCCAGCAGCCGCGCGGCGATACCTTCCAGCGTCTCGTCGCTCGTATGGTCGGCGACCAGTATCGAACGTCCATGTGCCAGATGCGGCCATTGCGGGCCATAGAGCGCAGCCGAGCAATTCAGGCCCGGGACCAGCACGAGCGCTTCCGTCATGGCGGGTATCCCTCGCAGTTCGCTGGTTTATTGACTTCGCCGCGCTTTTTCTGCATTGCACGAGGGTCCGAAGGCGCGCTGGAAAGAGATGTCGCGCCACCGTGCCGGTTGATAGGTCATCCCGCCACGAGTAACCGACCCTTGAAGAAGCGCAACACTCTATGTCATTTGCCGAACTCGGCCTGAGCGAAAAGGTTCTGACGGCCGTCACGACCGCAGGCTACACCACGCCCACCCCCATCCAGGCCCAGGCCATCCCCCATGTCCTGGCCCGTCGCGACGTTCTCGGCATCGCCCAGACCGGCACCGGCAAGACCGCGGCCTTTACCCTCCCGATGCTGACGATACTGGAGAACGGCCGCGCCAGAGCGCGTATGCCGCGCACCCTGATCCTGGAACCGACCCGCGAGCTTGCTGCCCAGGTCGAGGAGAATTTCTCGCGCTACGGCGTCAACCAGAAGCTCTCAGTTGCGCTGCTGATCGGCGGCGTCTCCTTCGGCGACCAGGATGCCAAGATCACGCGGGGCGTCGATGTGCTGATCGCGACGCCGGGCCGCCTGCTCGACCATGTCGAACGTGGCAAGCTGCTGCTGACCGGCGTCGAACTCCTCGTCATCGACGAGGCCGACCGGATGCTCGACATGGGCTTCATCCCCGACATCGAGCGGGTCTGCAAGCTGGTGCCCTTCACACGCCAGACGTTGTTCTTCACCGCGACGATGCCACCCGAGATCACGCGCATCAGCGAGCAGTTCCTGCACAATCCGGTCCGCATCGAGGCTTCGCGCCCGGCCACCGCCGCGACCACGATTACCCAGCGTCTGATCGCCTCGAACGGACAGGATTTCGAGAAGCGCGATACGCTGCGCAAGTTGATCAAGGACGCCAAGGACCTGCAGAACGCGATCGTCTTCTGCAACCGCAAGCGCGATGTCGCGACCCTGCACAAATCGCTGCAGTCGCATGGTCTTCCCGCCGTGTCGCTCCACGGCGACATGGACCAGTATGCCCGCATGGCCGCGCTCGAATCCTTCCGCACCGGCGAGATGCCGATCCTGGTGGCCAGCGACGTCGCTGCGCGCGGCCTCGACATCCCCGCCGTCAGCCACGTCTTCAACTACGACGTGCCGACCCATGCCGAGGATTACGTCCACCGCATCGGCCGGACCGGCCGCGCCGGTCGCGAAGGCGCATCCTTCACCATCGTCACCCGTCATGACGAGAAACTGGTTGCCGCCATCGAGAAGCTGATGGGCCAGCCCATCGCCTGGGAAGGCGGCGGCATCGACACGCTTCCGCCCGGTGCGCCGCGCGAGGAGCGCTCTGGCGGCAGAGGCGGGCGCGGTGACGAGCGCCGCCCGGCGCGTGGCGGCGAGCGCGGCCGCGGGCGCCCCGAGCGTGGGCCCCGTGCCGAGCCCGAGACCCCGACGCGCGCGGTCAAGGTCGAGCGTCCTGCGTCCGAGGAGGAGGCCGCGCCACGTCGTCGCCGCGCCAAGGCGGACGGACCGACCAGGACCAAGATCCGTGGCGAGGTCGCCGCGGCGCCAGCCGCCAAGCCCGAGCAGACACCCGAGCCGCGTGCTGCCAGGACGAAGGCACCCGCGCCCGAGACCCGTCCCCCGCGGCCCGAGCGCACGCATGAGCCCCGCCGTCGCGACGACGACGATGGCCCGAAGGTCAAGGGCCTTGGCGACCACGTCCCTGCCTTCCTGCTGAGGCCCGTCCGCGTCGGCTGACGCAGGGTCATCAACCTGATCTTAACCCGTCCTCGGCAGAATGCTCGCGCGGTTGCAATCGGATTGCGGCCGCGAACGGGCGCATGCCGCCGTTGAGACGGACAGGATGTCCCGCTTCGATTCACGATCGAAGCTGTCATGGTTGACGCCATGAATCGGCTTCCTGTCCGGATTGTCGATGGCGATGAGCGAAGAAGCGCAGAGTACGTCCCCGGCATACGACCTTGCCGACAGTGTCGTTGCCGCAATGCGCGTGCATGGTTCTCCGAGCTATCCCCGCGCCTTCGAGGTCTGGTACGCGCATCTGAGCGGTGAAATGCCCGCCGTGAGCATGGCGATGAACGCCATCATCACCGGCAGCGAAGGCGGCAAGGTCGGCGCAGCCGACATCGACAGCCTCTACGAGCGCTTCATCGGCACGGAGCGGCTGGCACGCCAGACCGAACGCACCAGCCTGCAGGTACTGGGCGAGATCGACAGCCTGATGAGCCTGGTCGATCAGTCACTCAATTCCAGCGAGCGCTATCATGGCCGCCTGACCGCGATGTCGGACGACGTGCCCCAGCCCGCCGACCGGCAGAAGCTGCGCGAATGGGTCGAAGCGCTGGTCATGTCGACCCGCGAGGAGGTCATCCGCAAGACCCAGCTCGAGACGCAACTGCGCGACAGTGCCAACGAAATCCGCAATCTGCGCGAAGCGCTCGAATCGACCCGTGCCGAAGCGCTGACCGATCCGCTGACCGGACTCGCCAACCGCCGCCATTTCGAAGAAATGCTGCAGAAATCGATCGATCAGGCCACACTTCGCCGCGAGCCCTTTGCACTGGTGATGGCCGATATCGACTTCTTCAAGAAGTTCAACGACGCCCATGGCCATCTCACCGGCGACCAGGTTCTGCGACTCGTGGCGCGAACCATGAAGGACAAATTCAAGGACAAGGCGGTGATCACACGCTTCGGCGGCGAGGAATTCGCCATCATCCTGCCGGAAGCCGATCTCATCGCCGGCAAGTTTGGTGCCGAGACCGTGCGTCAGGCGCTGCTGACGCGAGAGCTGATCAAACGCTCCACGAACGAGAATCTAGGACGCATCACCATTTCGCTGGGCGTTGCCAGTTATCATCGGGGCGATACTGCAAGTTCGCTGGTGGATCGTGCCGATCAGTCCCTGATGCAGGCCAAGCGCGACGGCCGCAACCGCACCGTCACGGAAGACGCGCTCGAACTGGCGAGGCGCGTCGCCTGACCGGCCGCACGACGCGCCGGGCCGCAGCCAGGGCAAGCGCGGTCCAGGCGCGCAGCGCTTCTCCATCGTCGAACGCCTCATCCGGCAGCCGCCAGTAGCTCATCGCGAATGGCTCGCCGTTCCGGCTGTAGGTGAAAGGCGCAGCTCCGACTGCCACGAAGTGGCTCTCGGTTTGCGTATCGACCTTCAGGTAAATCTCGCCGCCGGCTTCCAGCGCAAACATGGTCTCGCCGTCATAGATGCCGTGGCCGCCGAACATACGGCGCACCCGAACCGGCATGATCTCCGCGAAAACCTCGCGGATACCGTCGGCGTCCATCGCCGCGCTCAATGCGCCGCGAGCGCACTTTCGGCCTGCGGCTTGATCTCGACTGATTCGCCGCAACCGCAGGCAGAAACCTGATTGGGATTGTTGAAGACGAAGGTCGAGGAAAAGCGGTCGGTCTTGAAATCGAGTTCGGTGCCGAGCAGGAACAGGACGGCCTTGGCATCGACGATCACGGTCGCGCCCTTCTCCGTGACGACCTCGTCGCCCTTGGCCGTTTCGTGCGCGACTTCGAAGGTGTATTCCATACCCGCACAGCCACCCTTCTTGACGCCGACGCGCAAGCCGAGTGCAGGGGCGGCCACATCCGACGCCGAGTGCGCCATGATCTCGCGAATGCGCGCGGCGGCACCATCGGTCAGCGACACGACCTTGAAGCCCGGAATCGAAAACATCTGTTGTCCCTCCCCGACCGGATTCAAGGTCCGGTGAAGCAAGATTGCATCGCCTAACATAAGGATTGACGAACCCGGCGTCGAGATGCCGCCACGCGCAACCCCTCTCGGCCTGCGCGCCTTGCATGACTTGGCGGGTCATGCACTCTGGCGGCCTCGAAACCAACGACGAAAAACTCATGACCTACCGGCTGCACCGCCCCGAAGCGCTCCGCGCCCTTGTTCGCGAGATGGTCGCCAAAGCTGGCTGGACCGACGCTGAGGCTCAAGAAACCGCCGACCATCTGGTGCTGGCCAATCTCAGCGGCCATGACAGCCATGGCGTCGGCATGATCCCGCTTTATTTCCAGTCCCTGGCCGATGGGAACCTGTCGCCGACTTCCGCACCCAGCGACAGGCTGGACGCTGCACCGTTTCTGATCGTCGATGCGCAGGTCTCGCTCGGCCAGCCGACGGCTCGCAACGCGGTCGAGCGCGCCGTTCCGATGGCGAAGGCAGGCGGCGTCGCCATCCTGAATCTTCTCGACGCCCACCACATCGGCCGCATCGGCCATTATGCCGAAGTCGCAGCGCAGGCCGGGCTGATCTCGCTGTTCTGGGTCAACGTCGCCGGCCGCCCGCCGATCGTCGCCCCCCATGCGGCCAAGGAAGCGCGCTTCGGCACCAATCCTCATGCGATCGGCATACCGCTGCCCGGTGGTGACCCGATCATTCTGGATTTCGCCACGAGCCGGATGGCGCATGGCAAGGCCCGCGTCGCGTTCAACAAGGGCGAGCAGGTGCCGCCGGGCTACATCATCGATGGCGAAGGCCGCCCCACGACGGAGCCCAGGCACGTCTTCCAGCACGCCATTCCGGACCTTCCGCTTGGTGCGCTGCTGCCGTTCGGAGACCACAAGGGCGCCGGTCTCTCGCTGATCGTCGAACTGCTATCGGCCGGCCTGATGGGAGCGGCCCGTATCGACCAGAAGCCGCAGAAGAGCTGGATCATCAACTCGCTCTTCGGCATCCTGATCGACCCCGCCCGGCTGGAGCCGGACGAGGCGCTACGCAAAAGCCGGATCGAGAGCTATCTCGCCTTCGTGCGGGCAGCAAAGCCGCAGGAGGAGGCCAACCCGGTGCTGGTGCCCGGTGACAAGGAGCGCGCAACGCGCGTTGAGCGCCAGCGGAACGGCATCCCGCTCGACGACGAGACCTGGTCGCAGATTACGGCCGCCGCAAAGCGCTTCGGCATCGATGCCGAGAGTTTCGACTGAGCTTGATGATTTGCCGCGGAAACACCGCCGTCATCCCGGACAAGCCGCATAGCGGCGCAGATCCGGGATCCATCATAGAGCGCTGTTGTTCCCTACGATGGATCCCGGATCTTCGCTTCGCTTCGTCCGGGATGACGGCGGTGTGTTGGAAAAGATAAAACCGTCAAGACAGCCGCGCCAGCGCCTCTGCGATCTTGATCTTGCGTGCTTCCGCCGCCGCTTTGCGCTCGCGGTTCTCTTCAACGACCTCCTCGGGCGCGCGCGCCATGAAATCGGGATTGCCCAGCTTCTTGTCGACGACAGCGATATCCTGGTCGAGCTTGGCCATTTCCTTGATCAGGCGGGACCGCTCGACGTCGAGGTCGATGATGCCTGCCAAGGGCAGGGCCGCGACCTCGCCGCGCACGATGATCTGTGCCGACTGGGCCGGCGGCGTCTCCTCGAAGGCGATTTCCGAGATGCGCGCCAGCCGCTCGATCATCGGCCGCCAGCTCTCGATCGTCGCTCGCGTCGCGGGCGAAGCGTTGACCAGCACCAGTGGCGCCTGCGTTCCGGCCGGGACATTGATCTCCGAGCGCACCGAGCGAATATCGGAAATCAGATCGACGACGAAACCGATCTCGGCCTCCGCCGCCTCGTCCTTCAGCGCCGCAAGCTCGGGCCAGCGTGTCAGGCAGACCAGCGCATCGTCGCCGGCAGCGAGCGAGCGCGGAGCCCCCTCACCTGCCTTTTGCGCCCAAAGCTCCTCGGTCAGGAACGGCATGAACGGGTGCAGCAGTTGGCAGATCAGGTCGATGACATGCGCGACCGTCGCCTGTGTCTCCGCCTTCTCGGCCGGATCGACACCCTCGCCTTGCAGGACCGGCTTCGCCAGTTCGAGATACCAGTCGCAGAACTGGCCCCAGACGAAGCGATAGGCCGCGCCTGCCGCCTCGTTGAACCTGAAGCTCGGGATTCCGGCCGCGATCTCGTCCGCCGCGCGCGCCGCCTCGCTCAGTATCCAGCGGTTGAGCGGTTGCTTCACGGACGCAGGATCGAAGCCCTCGACTCGAGCACAGCCGTTCAGTTCGGCGAAGCGCGCCGCGTTCCAGATCTTGGTCGCGAAGTTGCGATAGCCCTCGACACGCGCGGTAGAGAGTTTGATGTCGCGTCCCTGCGCCGCCATGGCGGCAAGCGTGAAGCGCAGCGCATCGGCCCCATACTGGTCGATCAGGACCAGCGGATCGATGACGTTGCCCTTCGACTTCGACATCTTCGCGCCCTTCTCGTCGCGAACGATGGCGTGGATGTACACGTCCTTGAACGGCACCTCGTCCATGAAGTTCAGGCCCATCATCATCATCCGGGCAACCCAGAAGAAGATGATGTCGAAGGCGGTGACGAGCGTCGCAGTCGGATAGTAGCGCTTCAGCTCCGACGTCTCCTCGGGCCAGCCGAGAGTCGAGAACGGCCACAGCGCCGACGAAAACCATGTGTCGAGCACGTCTTCGTCGCGGATCAGCGCGACCGTCCCGCCATAATGACCGAGAGCCTGCGCCTGTGCCGCGGCTTCCGACTCGGCAACGAAGACCTCGCCGTCGGGTCCGTACCAGACCGGAATCTGGTGCCCCCACCAGAGCTGGCGCGAGACGCACCAGGGTTCGATGTTCTCGAGCCAGTCGAAATAGACCTTGTTCCAGCTCTCCGGAGTGATCTTCGTCCGGCCGTCCCGGACGGCCTTCAGGGCACGCTGCGCCATGGGCTTGACGTCGACATACCACTGGTCGGTCAGCCAGGGCTCGATCACGACGTCCGAGCGGTCGCCATGCGGCACGGTGTGACCATGAGGCTCGATCTTCGCGAGATATCCTCGCTCCGCCATCATCGCGACGATGGCCTTGCGTGCGGCGAAGCGGTCGAGCCCGTTCAATGCGAGCGTCCCGGCCTCCAGCGGGCCGTCGCCGGCGAAGTCGTCATTGTCTTGAAGCAGGATATGAGCTTCGCCGTCCAGCATATTGACGATGCGCAGCTTGTGACGCCGACCGACCTCGAAATCATTGAAATCATGAGCCGGCGTGATCTTGACCGCACCCGTGCCCTTCTCAGGGTCGGCGTAATCGTCGCCGAAGATCGGAATGACGCGACCGACCAGCGGCAGGACGACGTTGCGGCCGATCAGATGGCCGAGCGTATCGTTCTCGGGATGGACCGCGACGCCGGTGTCGCCCAGCATCGTCTCCGGCCGAGTCGTCGCTACGGTGATGAAGGTCGAGGCGTCGTCGGCATCGTACACCGTACCTTCGAGGGGATAGTTGAAATAGTAGAGATGCCCGTTCGGATCCTTGTTCAGGACCTTGTCGAGCTTGGCGGCATCGAACGCCTCTTCCCCGCCGCGCTGCCATTTGAACGAGCCGAGCTTTTCGACCTGGACGACTTCGAGGTCCGAAATCGCGGTCTGGAACTTTGGATCCCAATTGACCAGGCGCTTGGCACGATAGATCAGCCCCTGCCTGTGCAGGGCGACGAAGACCTTGACGACGGACTGGCTCAGGCCCTCATCCATGGTGAAACGCTCGCGTGACCAATCGCAGGAAGCGCCGAGCCGCTTCAACTGGTTGACGATCGTCCCCCCGGATTCCTCCTTCCAGCGCCAGACCTCCTCGAGGAAGGCCTCGCGGCCCATCGTCCGGCGGTCGGTCTTGTTCTCGGCTGCGAGCCTGCGCTCGACCACCATCTGCGTCGCGATGCCTGCATGGTCGGTTCCCGGCTGCCAGAGCACGTCCTTGCCGCGCATTCGCTCGAAGCGGCACAATGCGTCCTGCAGCGTGTTGTTGAGCGCGTGGCCCATATGCAGCGAACCGGTGACGTTGGGCGGTGGGATCACGATGCAATAGGGCTCGGCCCCGGGCGCAGCCCCGCGCCCGGCCTTGAAGGCCTCGGCCCTCTCCCACGCGGCGCTGACGCGTGCCTCGACGGTCGCCGGCTCGAATGTCTTGTCCATCATCGCTTCGCTCGAACGCAAAACGGCCGGGGACCCTGCCCCGGCCGCAAAAATCAAAGGCCAATCGGTCTTCCGCCTTAAGAGCCCATGCAGCCCCTGTACGTCAACGCTTTCGACAGGCGCTTGCTTGGCGGGCCAGCGGGAGACCGATGTCGCCTACGATGCGCACTGCAGATACGCACCGGCAGGCAAGAGCGTTCCGGCACCTCTGGAGGCGACCCGGTCGCCCGCGAAATTGCTACGGAACCGTTGCCCATCCCGCTGGTTGAGCCCGCAACAGTTCAGGAGGATTTCCGATGACCCACCAGACAGATCAGGACATTGCCTGGAAGATGATCGAGGAGATCGATCTGTGCATGTTCGTCACCCATGACGGTTCAGGGGAACAGCTTCGCGCCCGCCCGATGAGCGCCCATCCAGTTCGCGATGAGGACGCGATCTATTTCCTGACTGACACCCAGGGCCATAAGGACGAAGAGGTCGAGATCAACGACAATGTCTGTCTGACCTTCGCCGACAACAGTGCTTATCGCTACCTGTCTGTCACCGGCACCGCCAACGTCCTCGACGATCGCGCCAAAATCGCCGAGTTGTGGGATTCCGACGCAGAGGCGTTCTGGGATAGCAAGGATGATCCCAGCATACGCCTTCTGCGCGTGCGACCGGCGATGGCGGAGTTCTGGGACAGCCCCGGCAAGATCGTCACGACCATCAAGATGGCGGCCGCCGCGATCACCGGCTCCAAACCGGACATTGGCCAAAACCGCAAGGTGGCACTCTAGGCCGACGCCACTCTCGTCATGCATGACCACAAGGATGGATCGTTATGAATTTGCTCGTTCACGCGCTCGGCGCATGGTTTGCCACCGAAGCCGCCTCTGGTCGGTACTCCCGCCCCGTTGCCGTCGGGATTGCAATGTTGGTCTCGCGCCTCGGAACGCCGACGGCGGTGCTGGCGCTCGCAGGTCTGGCCTATAAAAAGCTGAGAGACGAAGGTGCCTTCGACAGGCTTTCGACCGCCCCCGCCGACGAACGCCGCGCGCCGGGCCGCTGATAGTGGCCTCTCAGTGCCGGCCGCCGCGGGCCACGCGCTCGATCTCGGCACGCACGAGACGCTCAACCATCGTCGGCAAATTGTCGTCGAGCCAGCTTTTCAGCATCGGCCTGAGCATGTCCTTTACCAAATCCTCGAGTGTCCGGGCATTGTTGCTCAGCACGGTATGAGCCAGCTGGCCAAAGGCGGTGTTCACGGCAGAGCTGGTCTGGTCCGACAACAGCGAGGCCATGTCGAATGGCACGGCGGCAGGTGCCTGAACCTGCGGCGGTGGTGGGACGACCAGCTCGGGCGGCGGCAAAACAGGCGGCTCCGGAGGCGCAGGCGCTGGCGCCTCGGTTTCCAGAAAGTCGACATCCGCGTTTGCATCGATCGGCGCAGGCTCGACGAGGTTCGCCTCTGCCCCGAGGTCGAGCACGTCGTCCTCTGGCTGGGTCGCCGCGGCGGCGCCGGCGAGAAGCGCCGAGAGGTCGGGATCCTGCGCTGGCGCGGCGGCAGGCTCTTCCACCACCGGTTTCTCGTCATCCGAGATGATCCGACGAATGGAGGCGAGGATCTCCTCCATTGATGGTTCGCTGGGCTTCGGCTGCGCGCTCATTTTGGGTCCGGACCACTCGACACCGGGCGCGCCGACAGAATCAACGTCGCTCCATCGCCAAGTATTTCACGCAGGCCGTGTCAAGCAAGGCGGCAGCGGACCCGCCCACAGGAGAAATCCCGTCTGTGGCGAGAATGCATCCGAAACGAATGCTGTCAGGGCCCATCGCAACCCCATGACGCATCGCCGAATAAAAATGAAAAATCCCGACGTCTGCGACGCCGGGATTTTGAAATCGTCAATGGCAACCGCAGCTCAGCGGCCGTCTGGCGTCTGCGTACCCCAGAGCAGGCCCTTGACCTGATCGTAATGCCGGCGAGCGTCATAGACGTCCGTCCTCAGCCTCAGCCCTTCGGCCGAGAGCCGCCCGACCGCGGAGAGTGTCGCATATGATGCCACGACCCGGTCGCGCTGTGCGGTCACCAGCGTCGAACGGGCGCTGACCAGTTCCTGCTGGGCGTTCAGCACGTCCAGTGTGGTGCGCTGGCCGACCTTGGCCTCTTCGCGAACACCGGCAAGAGCGGTCTCCGCTGCCTGAACCTGAGCCTGGGCGGCGATGATCTGGGCTTTGGCGGCTTCCAGACCGCCCCAGGCGGACACGACGGCGGCACGAACGGTATCGCGCTGCGAATCGACCTCAATGCGGCGCTGACCGGCTGTTTCCTTGGCCTGCCGGGTCCGCGAATAGACGACCCCGCCCTCGTAGATCGGCACCGTCAGCGTGCCGACGACGCTGGCGCTCGCACGGTTGTCGCCGAACTGCTGGGTATCATAGCGCTGCTGCACGATGCCGCGAACGCCGAGCACCGGATAAAGATCGGCCTCGGTCACCTTGACCTGGAGTTCGGCTGCATCGACGCCGTGCAACGAGGCGATGATGGCAGGATGGTCGGACAGAGCCGTGGTCAGCGCCGCCGGAAGGGACTTCGGCAGCAGGTTCTCGACCGGCTTGGCCGGAGCAAGCCGGGCAGGCTCCGCGCCGACGTTCTGACGATAACGGGCGATGCTGGTCTTCAGATTGGATTCGGCGAGAATCGCCTGCGACTGCGACGAGGACAGGCGCGCTTCGGCCTGCGCCACGTCGGTACGGGTCACTTCACCGACCTGGAAGCGATCGCGCGTCTGGCGCAGCTGCTCTTCCAGAACTTCGACGTTGTTGCGGTTCAGCGTCAGGATCGCCGTGTCACGCAGAACGTTCATATAGGAGGTCGCGGCATCGAGCAGCACGTTCTGCTCGGTGTTGCGCAGCGTGGCACGCGCGCCCAGCACCAGCGATTCGGCCTGGCTCACCGAGCTGCGCGTCTTGCCGCCGTTGAAGATGTTCTGGTCGACCTGGACGCCCGCGCCGCGCGGGCCAAGTCGCGAGGTAGAATTGCCCAATCCGGGCAGGTTCGAATCGACGATGCTCGCACCAATATCGGCCGAGGCCGTGATCGTCGGACGATATCCCGAAAGCGCCTGCGGTACGTTCTCATTGGTGGCACGCACGGATGCGCGCTGGGCGTTCAGGGTCGGATTGGCGCTATAGGCCCGCGACAGAGCCGCATCCATGGTCTGGGTCAGCGCAGATGTCGCGCTGGCTGCCAGCAAGAGTGCGGCGAGAACGCCGTGAGCCCCAAACGAGGCGGTTTTCCGAGTGAATATCGATCGTGTCAAAGGACGCCTCTTGCAGACTGTTTTTACGTCCAGGCAAAGCCCAGCCTAGGCCTATACCTCTTTATCTAATACCCGGCCCGCACCCGCGCACCAAACGCTGCAACGGCATAACCGGCCATTTCCAAGCAGCAGTCGCAAAAATGCGACACTTTCCATCGGCCCGCGCCTCAGAATTCGAATGCCGGAACCCGGCGAAACTCCTCGATCGCCGGCGCAGCGGCGTCGAATACCGGCCGTCCCGACATGGTTGAACCTGATTTCTGATAGAGCTTGACCCGCGCCGAGCGACCCAACCCCTCGATCGCGATCAGCCGTCCGCCTGGACGCACCAGAGCGAAAAGACGCTCGGGCGCGGTTTCGCAGGCGCCGCTGACCAGCACGACATCGAAGGATTCGTCCTTGGGCGTTGCGGCGCTCAGCGTGACGCCGCCGATTCCGGCCTGTTCCAACGCGATGCCCGCTTGCGCAAAAGCTGCAGGATCCGGCTCCCAGAGCGTAACCTGGCCGCCCATCGCTGCCATCAGGCCCGCGCCGTAACCGGTCCCGCCGGCGTAATCGAGCGCGCTTTCTCCCGGTTGCAGGTCGAGCATCTGGATCATCCGCGCCACCACCATCGGCGCCATCAGAGCCCTGCCGGTGCCGGGCAACGGAACGGACTGGTCGAGATAGGCCAGATGAGATGCGGATGCAGGGACGAACGCCTCGCGCGGCACCGAATCGGCGGCCGCGAGCACGGCACGGTCGGTCACCTCATAGGTCCGCAGCTGACAATCGACCATCATGCGACGAAGCTCGGCGAAGCGGTCCATGGTCCTATCCCCGTTATCAGCCACCCAGGCCCGGTACCGGCTCATGATGGCAGGCACCGATCGGGCAACGTTGGCGCAGCGCCCCCACAGCGTCGCCCGTACCCTGCTTGTGTTCGAGCCAGCCGGAAAACGCAAGACTTCGAGGGCTCGCGGCGGCGCCGCAGCCCGAACTCTCGACGATCACGGTTTCTAAAATTGGAATTATTGGAGGCCTCGCCCGGAATCGAACCGGGGTGCAAGGATTTGCAGTCCTCTGCGTAACCACTCCGCCACGAGGCCATCCGGGAGCGCTGGCAAGCGACGCGCTCCATTGGGGTCGCCTATAACCACATGCCGGGCCCGCCTGCAACCCGGACATCGGAAACGCCGCGCGGGCACGCCGGATCGATGGCGCAGATGACGATTTCCCGACATGGCGACGACACGAGGGGTTGCGTCCCCCGGGTCGCATCGCTATACGCGGCCACCGGTCCCGGATAGCTCAGCGGTAGAGCAATCGACTGTTAATCGATTGGTCGCAGGTTCGAATCCTGCTCCGGGAGCCAGTCTTATCCTTCAGCTTCGATGCGGCGTGTCTGCCCTAATGCCTGGCCCTCAGGGGCGGCAGGTGAAGCGGTACGCCTCCCCGCCGAAGCGCGAGGAATAACTCCAGATCATCACGCCCGACTGCTTTGCGTAGACAAAGGCAGTGACGCTGCCGGAGCGCACGCCCGAAGCCGAGAAGCTGCCATCGGGCTGGTCGATCACGCTGAGCGCATTGCCGTTGACGGTGTCGAAAACCCATTCCATCGGCGCATTCGTGCCGATCGTCTGAGCGACCCGGAGCGTGATCATCGGCCTGTCGGTGTTGACGACGATCTGATTGATGAAGACGTCGCGGGTGCCGTTGGTCGGCGTGCCATCGACATAGGCGCAGGACATCGTCAGCGTCGCTGCCTGCGCGGCGCCTTGCACCATGACGCCGAGGCCAGACCACAGCCATGGACGCATCGCAGCTTTCATCGACGCCCCATCGATTCGTTGTTCTCGCACGAGGATGAGCAAGAACGCGACGTACTGACAACCGTTCGCTTCATCTCGTCTCCTGATGAACGGCGCTGAACTTTCCCGTTCACACGCCGTTGTCCCGCCACGGTGTCAGATCGGGCATCGATCGTGAACCGTCAGGAAACCATATGCGCAAGCTTCTCATCGCCGCCGCCTTCGCTATCGGCGCGGCGACCTTAACATCGGGCGCCATCGCTGCCCCTGCAGTCGCTGGCGCTACCGATCTCTCGATGCCGACCGACATACAACAGGCACAATATGGCGGCCGGTCGTCCGGCATGGCGTACGAGGGTCGTCGCGGGCGCTCGCGCTATTACGCGGCGCCTCGGCGTTATGGACCTCCGGGCCGCGGCTATGGCCGTCGCTATGGCGGACCGCCGCCCCATGCGCGGGCCTGGGGTCGCCGTGGTTACGACCGGCCCTACTATCGCTATTGAACACCGATAGCGGCGACGCTGAAACGACTTGGCCGCCGGGCAGTTCCGTCCGGCGGCCTTTCCTTGACGCTCCTTGGCGATCGGATGGAACCGGCCGATCCCCGGCAGGTTTGTGAAGAAAGCAAGGGAGGATGCCATGACGAAGACGGATCAAAAGGCCGGACAGCCTGAAGCCTTGGCGACTTTTGCCGCGAGCGCACGCAATGACGGACACAAACCCGAATCGATCGGTCTTGGCGCGACGCCCGAGACAGCCGCGATCCCAACCTCGTCCGAAGCGAAGGCGGATGCCGCAACGCGCGTGCTTCAGGAAGGCGTCACCGGTCACGATCGAAATGCCGACGAGGCGATCGACGCCCTCCCCGACCGTACCGCCAAAGCCCGCCGCTGATGGCAGTGGCGGAAGGACTGGTCGGCAGCAAGTCGGGGCCCTAGCTGGAGCACATGACAAAAGCCTCGCTCTGCTGGTTTCGCGACGATCTGCGCCTGACCGACAATCCAGCTCTGGCATCAGCCGTGGCTCATGGCAGGGTGCTTTGCCTTTATGTCATCGACGAAAGCGATGAGCGCCGTGCGCGTGGCGGGGCCTCATGCTGGTGGCTGGCGCAGTCACTGGCGGCGCTCCAGGCCGACATTACCGCCAAAGGCGGCAAGCTTCTCGTGGTACGTGGTGACCCGGCCGAGCTTGTTCCTCACATCGCTGCCGAAACAGGCGTCGATCACATCGCCTGGAATCGTCGCTACGAAGGCGCTGCCATCGCCCTCGACAAGACGTTGAAAGAGAAGCTGACGGGCAAGGGCCTTCGCGTCGAAAGCCATAACGCCAATCTCCTGAACGAACCCTGGGACGTGACGACGAAGGCGGGGACGCCGGTGAAGGTGTTTTCCCCTTATTGGCGGGCCGCTCGCCTCAGGGGCGAACCGACAGCCCCCAGACCCGCACCCAAGCGGATCGAGGCCCTCGAACTGCCGGCGTTACTTGAGGCGATGATGATCGACATCGAGGCGCTCGGCCTCGAGCCGACGAAACCGGACTGGGCCGGCGGTTTGCGCGCCGAATGGACGCCGGGCGAGGCCGGGGCAACGTCGCGCCTGACGACCTTCCTGGAAGGCGCTCTCGGCGGGTATGCCGAAGGTCGAAACCGGCCCGACTACCTCTCGACCTCGAAGCTCTCGCCGCATCTGCGCTTCGGCGAGATCGGACCGCGCCAGATCTGGCACGCGACGCAGTTGGCGCGCGAATCGGGCCAGGCAGCCGGGCAGCCCGCCGATGCGGAGAAATTCCTCACCGAACTCGGCTGGCGCGAATTCTCCTATCATCTGCTGTTTCATAACCCCGATCTGGCGAAGGTGAACTTTAACAGCCGCTTCGACGCCTTTCCCTGGCGTGACGACGACCATGCGCTGCAAGCCTGGCAGCGCGGCCGGACCGGATATCCCATGGTCGATGCCGGCCTGCGGGAGCTCTGGACGACGGGCTGGATGCATAACCGCGTCCGGATGATCGTCGCCTCTTTCCTGATTAAGCATCTGCTGATCGACTGGCGCCGGGGCGAGGACTGGTTCTGGGACACCCTGGTCGATGCCGATCCGGCAAACAATGCTGCTAGCTGGCAATGGGTCGCGGGTTCCGGCGCCGATGCGGCGCCCTATTACCGCATCTTCAATCCGGTCTCGCAGGGCGTGAAGTTCGATCCCGACGGCGTCTATGTCCGGCGCTGGGTGCCGGAGATCGCCGGACTGGACGACGACACGGTCCACCAGCCATGGCTGGCGAATGCCGCTCAACTGGACAAGACTGGCATCACGCTCGGAAATACATATCCCCGTCCGATCGTCCCGCTCGAGCTCGGGCGGGAGAGAGCCCTGGCGGCACTTGCGACATTGAAGCCGGCTTGAGTTTTGGGCCTTGGCGCGACGTCGGCCAGTGCGTCGCCGGTCTGCCGCCGCGCCCGGAACGACGTCCCTCGCCGGCTAATCTTTCCGGTTGCTCCAGCCGGTCGCCTTTGCCACCAGCCGGAAATAGGCCGGATAGGGCAGCAGATTCGCCGCCTTCAGGATCCAGGACAGCCGACGCGGAAACGCGATCTCGAAGCCGCCTTGCTCGAAGCCGTCGACGGTCCGCTTCGCTGCCTCGTCGACCGACATCAGGAAGGGCATCGGAAAATCGTTCTTCCGGGTCAGCGGCGTATCGATGAACCCGGGATTGACCACCTGCAGCCTGATGCCAAGGTGTTCGCAGTCGAACTGCAGCGCTTCGCACATATGGATGGCGGCGGCCTTGGAGGCGCCGTAGGCGGCGGCTTTCGGCAGCCCGCCATAGCCCGCGATCGAGGCATTGACGGCGATCTGCCCACGGCGGCGCGGCTTCATCCGCTCCAGAGCGACCGCAATCCCCTTGGCAGCGCCCAGCGCATTGACCGCAAACGCCTGTTCGAACGCCGCGATGTCGAGCGTGCCGGCCCTGACATAAGGGGCGACACCTGCATTGAGGAAAGCCAGTGCGATCGGCCCGTGGACGCTTTCGACGGTATCGACGACCGCCTGCAGCGCGGCATGGTCGGTGACGTCGCCCGCATGGGCGACGACGCGACCCGCCAGCCCCTCGGCGCGTCTCGCGATCTCCTCGAGCTGGTCGAGCCGGCGGGCTGTGATCGCCACCGTCCAGCCGCGTCGCGCCAGTTCGAGAGCCACGGCCTCCCCGATGCCCGAGCTGGCTCCTGTGATCCAGGCGACGCCGTCCTGCGGCTTCATGCGCGGCAATCTCATCGCGGCTCCGGCGGTTCGTCCAGCCGTCGGGGCCGCGACTCCTGACGCCAGTCTAATGCAAGACGGCTCCGGAAAGCCTAACGCCCGCCGGCCGGCTGGCACGAGCGATTCCGATCGACAGTCGCGGTCAAACCGGCTGTGGCGCGAGAACCCCGATCCGTGCAAACTCCGCCCGCACATTCAAAGCCGACCTCAGCCGATCCGAAAAGCGACCCGACGATGCCGACCGAACTGCTCTTCCGCCAGGATGCCTATCTCGCCGAAACGCAGGCGACCGTCGAGGCCGTCAACGACCGCGGCGGCATCGTCCTCGACCGAACGGTTTTCTACGCCACCGGCGGAGGCCAGCCCGGCGATGGCGGCGTGTTGCGCCTCGCCGAAGGCAGCGAGATCGCAATCGGTACCGCGATCTACGACCCCGAAGACAAGAGCCGCATCATCCATGTCCCGGTCGAGGACGCCCCGCTGCTGCAACCCGGCGACACCGTGACGGCGATGCTCGACTGGAACAGGCGGCTGAAGCGCATGCGCATCCACACCGCGCTCCATCTGCTCAGCGTCGTCCTGTCCTACCCCGTCACCGGTGGCTCGATCGGCGACGGCGACGGTCGGCTCGATTTCGACATTCCCGAAGGCGGCCTCGACAAGATCGAGATCAGCGACAAGCTCAACGCGCTGATCGCTCGCAATGCCGAGGTCACCGAGAGCTGGATCACCGACGACGAACTCGACGCCAATCCCGGTCTCGTCAAGACGATGCGGGTGCAGCCGCCGCGCGGTTCCGGCCGCGTTCGCCTCGTGGCGATCGGCGACATCGATCTTCAGCCCTGCGGCGGCACCCATGTCCGCAACACCGCCGAGATCGGCCTTGTCGCGGTCACCGATATCGAGAAGAAGGGCAAGCAGAACCGGCGCGTCCGCATTGCACTGGCCTGACCGAGGCGTTCCAGCCGCCGCAGAGCGGCGCAAGACCTGAGGAAACGAAAAACCATGCCCAAGGACAACGTCTTCGTTTCGACGGAATGGCTCGCCGAGCGCCTGAACGCGCCCGATATCGTCGTGGTCGACGGCTCCTGGTACCTGCCGGTCCATGCCCGCGATCCCCATGCCGACTATGCCGCGCGTCGCATTCCCGGCGCCCTGCGCTTCGACATCGACGCGGTCAAGGACACCGCCTCAGACCTGCCCCACATGCTGCCCCGCCCGGAAGTCTTTGCGGCGACGGTCGGTGCCATGGGCATCGGCGACGGTATGCGCATCGTCGTCTATGACGGGCTCGGCCTGTTCTCGGCCCCGCGCGTCCGCTGGACCTTCAGGACCTTCGGCGCCAGGGACGTCGTCATTCTCGAAGGCGGTTTTCCGAAATGGCAGGCGGAAGGCCGCGCCGTGGAAGAGGGGCCGCCCCGTAGCCGCGCCGCCAGGACCTTCACCGCCCGCCTCGACCATTCCGCCGTTGCGGACGCCGGCGATGTCGAGCGCGCGCTGGCGAGCGGCGGGATCCAGGTCGTCGATGCCCGTCCGGCCGACCGCTTTCGCGGCGAGGCGCCCGAACCTCGCGCCGGCGTCCGCTCGGGCCATATGCCGGGCTCGCTCAACCTGCCTTTCCCGGCGATCATGCAGGATGGCCAGCTGAAATCACCCGATGCGATCGCGACCGCCTTCGCGGAGGCCGGCGTCGATCTCGACAGGCCGATGATCACGAGCTGCGGCTCGGGCGTCTCGGCCTCCATCCTTTCGGCGGCGCTGGAAACCATCGGCAAGCCGGCGCGCGCGATCTATGACGGCTCCTGGGCCGAATGGGGCGCCAGCGATCGGCCGCTCGCGACCGGGCCAGCGAAGAAGGGCTGAGCCATGGCCGACCACGATCACCCTCACCACGATCACGAGCCACGCTGGAAGCATGACGGCGTCCGCGTCGTCACCGGCGACAAGCTCGACTCCAACACCGCCCAGACGCCCGGCATGTTTCGCCAGGCCGCGATCAACCACGCCCGCGTCGGCGCCCAGAAGATCTGGGCCGGCACGGTCTCGATCCAGCCCGATGCCAAGACCGGCGTGCACCATCACGGCGAACTCGAAAGCGTGATCTATGTCGTGCGCGGCAGGGCCCGGATGCGCTGGGGCGAAAAGCTCGAATTCGTGGCGGAGGCCGGACCGGGCGATTTCATCTATGTGCCGCCCTATGTCCCGCATCAGGAGATCAACGCCAGCCCCGATGAGCCGCTCGAATGCGTGCTGGTCCGCTCCGACAACGAGGCTGTCGTCGTCAACATCACCGATGTCGACCCGGTCGAGAAGCCGGAGGAAGTCTACTGGGTCGATCCGATCCACAAGCACCCTTGATGACAAAACCGTCCAAGACAGCCATGCCGCCGACGTGATGACGTTGCGACGGCTGGCATCGGCCATGCTCGCGCGCGGCTGGACGCAGGCGGCGGGCAGCGCTCATATGTCGCCACCACAGCAAGGCGGATAAGACGATGGATAACCGAAACGATCTCTGGCGGCATGTCGATGCGAGCAAGCAGCGGCTCATCGAGCTCAGCGACCGCGTCTGGGGAATGCCCGAGGTCTGCTACACGGAACAGCGCTCCTGCGCCGAACATCTTGCCGAGTTGAAGCATCAGGGCTTCCGCACCAGCGAGAACATCGCCGATATCCCGACCGCAGTGATGGGCGAGGCCGGCGAAGGCGGTCCGGTGATCGCGTTTCTCGGCGAATACGACGCCCTGCCCGGCCTCTCGCAGGAAGCCGGCGTCGCCAGCCACAAAGAGATCGAGACCGGCGGCCACGGCCATGGCTGCGGCCACAATCTGCTCGGCTCGGCCGCGCTGCTCGCCGCGACTGCGATGAAGAACTGGCTCGCCGAGAACAAGCTTCCCGGCCGCGTGCGCTATTACGGCTGCCCGGCCGAGGAAGGCGGGGCCGCGAAAGCCTTCATGGTCCGCGCCGGCGCGTTCGACGATGCAGACGTCGCGATCACCTGGCATCCCTCGAGCTTCTGGGAGGTCGCGCCGGCCCTCGCCTTGGCCAATACCCGCGCCGATTTCGTCTTCACTGGTCGCGCGGCGCACGCCGCCGCAAGCCCGCATCTCGGCCGAAGCGCACTCGACGCGGTCGAGCTGATGAATGTCGGCGTTAACTACATGCGCGAGCACATGCCCAGCGACGCGCGCGTCCACTACGCTTTGCTCGACACTGGCGGCATCGCGCCCAACGTCGTGCAGGCCCATGCACGCGTGCGCTACTCGATCCGCGCCCGCGACCTGCGCGGCATGCTTGAACTCGTGCAGCGCGTGAAGAAAATCGCCGAAGGGGCGGCGCTGATGACCGAAACCAAGATGGAGATGCGGATCGTCTCTGCGGTCTCGGACCTCCTCGCCAATACGCCGCTCGAAGAAGCGATGCACGGCATCATGGACGAACTCGGCGCGCCGCATTTCGACGATGCCGACAAGGCCTTCGCGGAGGAGATCCGCAAGACGCTGTCGCCGCAGGAGATCGCCTCGATCTGGCGCACCATCGGCATGGAGGACAGCGGCGCGCCGCTCGCCGATTTCCTGGTGCCCCGCAACGCCCAGCGCAACCCGGCGATCGGCTCGACCGATGTCGGCGACGTCTCCTGGGCGGTGCCGACCGTGCAGGCCCATGCGCCCACAGTTGCGATCGGCACGCCCTTCCACACCTGGCAGATCGTCTCGCAGGGCAAGCAGCCCGCCGCCCACAAGGCCATGGTCCATGTCGCCAAGGCGATGGCCGCGACGGGAGCGGCCGTGTTGTCCGACCCCGCGCTGATGGCCGCCGCCAAGGCCGACCACAGGAAGCGACTGGGCAAGGAAGGCTACACCTCGCCGCTACCCCCCGAGGTCAAGCCGCCGCTGACGATGTCGCTGGGGGGGTGATCCATTGTCATTCCGGGGCTTCGCGAATGCGAAGAGCCCGGAACCCATAAGCACAGGTCACCAAGGAAGAGCGAAGCGTGTTGAGTTTCGCTCTCAAACAGCCGCGCTTATGGGTTCCGGGCTCACGCCTGCGGCGTGCCCCGGAAAGACGCCCGCGACTAACGCAGCCCGTCCTCACCCTTGATCTCGCCCTTAGTCAGCCCGCCGATGCGCGGCAGCGGCCGGCCGGAATCCGTGACCGCGATCGCCACCAGAATCTCGCCGGCGCGCGGTGCGTCCGTCACCCGGACCTCGACCGCATCGAAATGCGAGCGCACGAAAGCTGCGTCCTTGTGGCCGAGCGGCACGTCGATCGGCGTCCCGAGCCCGCCGCGTTTCTTGGCCGAGGGAATCAGCGCCGGCCCCTTGCCGAGCGCCGCGCGCACCGGCGTGCCCATCTTGGGATGAAGGATCGCGGCGGCATGTTCGAGCTCCCCGCCCTCACCCACAATCGCGGCCTTGCCGAAGCTCTCGGCCTGTCCGGGCTCGATTCCCAGTGCAGCAAGGCAACGCTTCGTCAACAGATCGCCGAGCTCGACGCCGATCTCGGTCAGCTCCGACAGATCCTCCTGATACCGCCCCGCAAAAGGGTTGGCGATCACGGCGCAGGCGACGGCACGGCGCGTCGGCGGGCTAACGGTCCTACCCATTTCGAGATGGATTTCATCGACTTGGGTGAGAATCTTGCGGATGTTCGCGGGCATGGGAAGGCTCCGGCGCTAGGTGGCAAGGCGCGGGGAACCCCTCTCCTGTAAGGAGAGGGGCAGGGGTGAGGTGATGGACGTGTGACCAGTCAAATGCCGATGTGAAGGGTACTGCGGTTGGGTCGTGCTCGAGGCGGAGAACGTCCGACCCCTCACCCTGCCCTCTCCCTCCGGGAGAGGGTTCCTCGCTCGTGATTCTGATAGGATAAACACGGCCGTCACCGCTGCCCGTCCCAGACACTGATATCTGCGGCGCGCAGGCCGCCGACGCGCTCATGGATGCGTGCCCCCGTCGTCATCACCAGCACCAGCACCATTTCGTCGGCCTGGGGCGAGCCCGGGACGCCGATCTCGACCGCGCCGAAATGGCTGCGCACATAGGACGCGTTGATGTGGGTGACGGGGATGTCGATGCGCGCTCCCGGCCCCGCGACCTTCTTGGTCGAGGGCACGATCGCCTTGGCGTTGCCCAGGATCTCGCGCATGGCGTAGCCGCCCGGCACATGCCAGAGCGCGCCATGCTCCAGCTCGCCGCCTGATCCCACGATCGCGCCCTTACCATAGCCCTCGACGGTTTTCGGATCGCCGCCAAGCGCGTTCAGGCAGCGCGTCGCCATGTCGAGACCCGCAGGCTTCAGCGCCTCCATCATCGGCATGATGTCGGGCTCGTACCGGCCGGCATAGGGGTTGGTCAGCACGGCGCAGACGCAGGCGATACGCTCCGTACGGCTAGGCAGCGGCCCGAATTCGTGGAAAATTTCCTCCACAGTCGTCTGCACGCGACGGATCTGGATGAGGTCGGTCATGGCGTTCAATGCCCCATCACGATTGGTGCAGTGTGCGATGGCGGCGTGTTGCGCGAGCGGCCGGTGCGAACGATGCCGTCGATGACCACCATGCCGATGCCGGGAATGTCGCCGAGCGACACAGCATCGAGCAAGTGCGCGCCGGCGGAATGCTGCGGCTTGTCGAGGAAGACGAGATCGGCCGGCATCCCGACAGCGATGAACCCGGCATCGAGTTTGCGCACGCGCGCGGTGTTGCCGGTCGCCATGCAGAAGGCGACCTCGGGGGGAACGCCGCCCAGGCTCGACAGGAACGCGATCATGCGCAGGATGCCCAGCGGCTGCACGCCGGAGCCCGCCGGCGCATCCGTACCGAGGATCACCTTGTAGGTCAGGTTGAGCTCCGTCGCGGTCTTCACCGCCTCCAGCGCCGCGCGCTCATTGCCGTTGTGGACGATCTCGATGGCACCGCGTGCCTGTTCGCACAGCCGGCAGATCCCGGAAAAGCGGATCGAGGTGTGGCCGCCATTGATGTGGCTGATGACGTCGGGCTGGGCTTCCAGCACGATGTCCTCGCTGATCAGACTCGAACCGGCAATCGACGGCCCGCCGGTGTGGATGATCGTCTCCAGCCCGTATTTGCGGGCCCAGTCGACATGCTTCTTCGCTTCCGGCCCGGTGTTGACGGTGCCGAGGCCGATCTCGCCGATCATCTTGACGCCGGCTCGCGCCATCTCGGCATAGTCCTCCTCGACCATGCTGGTCTCGGCGATCGGCGCCCCGGCATGGATCTTGGCGCCGGTCGGTCGGAAATTCGCGAAGGTGCGCTGCGCTGTGATGGCCAGCGCCTTGACGCCGATCGGGTCCTTGGGCCGCCCGGGCAGATGCACCTCTCCGGCCGAGACGAAGGTGGTGACGCCGCCATTCACGCAGGAATCGATCCAGCCCATCTGCCCTTGCCGCGGCGTCCAGTCGCCGAAGACGGGATGGCAATGGGAGTCGATCAGGCCAGGTGCAACCGGCGAGCCCTGTGCATCGATGATGCTGTCGGCCCGGTCGCAGTCGAGATCGGCCGCTCTGCCGATGGCGCTGATGCAGCCGTCGATGGCGATGATCGTGTCCGCGTCGAGGATGGGCTGATTGAGATCGCCCGAGAGTACGAGACCCAGATTGCGGATGACCAGCTTGCCCTTGGCCGGGCCCGCCGCGACGTCATGAGCCATCTTGTCCTCCGCTTGCGGTCGGTGCCGATATCCGGTCAGGAGACAGGCAAGGATTGAATGTGTAATAACGATCATGGACGGCGTCGAACTGGCTGGCAAGAGCCTTCCCGGCGGAACGAAGCGGCTTGAGCGGGGGACGGTGATGAGCGGCGACAACGGCCGGACCGGATCGGCGGCGGCCCCTGGAAGCAAGGCGGCCGGACGATCGCGCAAAGCCCCCGCGACGCTCTCTGACGCGGAGTCCGGCTACGTCCTCGACGAACAGATCGGCTTCCTGATGCGCCGTGCCCAGCAGCGTCATATCGCGATTTTCCAGCGTATCATGGGCGATGATGGGCCCACGCCGACGCAGTTCGCCGCGATGTCGAAATTGAGCGCCGGGGGAGAGATTTCGCAGAATTTGCTGGGCCGGATGACCGCGATGGACCCCGCCACCATCAAGGGCGTGATCGCCCGGCTCGAGGAGCGCGGCCTGGTCGAGCGCCTGCCGGACCCCGACGATCAGCGCCGCCTGCGCGTCCGCCTCAGCGCCGCGGGGCACGCCGCCATTCCGGCTCTGACCGAGAAAGCGCGTGCCATCACGGCCGCGACGCTGGCGCCGCTTTCCCGCGAGGAGGCCGAGCGTCTGGTGGGCCTGCTCGCGCGGCTCGACTGAATCGGACCCGACCTGCAAAATCCGCTTGCAAACTTGTTTGTGTACTAACAATAATGTTGAGTGCTTCAGCGAGCACTCGAGCAGCGGGCGGGTATGACTTTCGAGATATCCGGACAAGACGGGCCAGCGATGATGCACGACGATATGTTCATGGCCGGGCTCGCGCGATGATGGTCCGTGTCGTCGATCGCGATGGGCAGGAGCGCGAACTTGAGGCGCTCGAAGGCTGGCGCCTGATGGAGATCATCCGCGACTGGGGGCTGCCGATCAAGGCGGAGTGCGGCGGCGCCTGCGCCTGCGCGACATGCCATGTCTATGTTGCCGACGACTGGGTCGAGCGGCTGCATCCGCCCCTCGACGAGGAAATCGACCGGCTCGACGAGGCCTTCGACGTTCGCCCGAACTCCCGGCTCTCATGCCAGATCCTGTTTTCCGCCGAACTGGATGGGCTGACGGTCGCTCTCGCACCCGACGCAAATTGAGGAGATGCCCATGAGTGAGCTCGCATCTCTCCCCGCCCGCGACGACGCGCTCGCCGCGCGCTCCCGAAAATTCGGTGCCTCGGAAGGCGAAGAGGGCATCGTGCGCTGCGACGCCTGCCCGGTGCTTTGTCGGATCAGGCCGGGCCGTTCCGGCGCCTGCTCGCGCTACGCCAACGACAACGGCCTGCTGGTCCGCACCGACCCGGTCGTGCTGCTCGCCCAGGCCGTCGAGGTCGGAGAGCCGGTCGTGCCCTTCGCCGAAAATGCGCAGGACTGGAACGGCTCGATCCTGCCTGCGGACCGGACCTTCGTCACCGGCATCGGCTCGGGCACGACCTATCCCGACTACAAGCCGGCGCCCTTTATCGTCTCCTCGCAGCATGATGGCGTCGATACGGTCACGGTCGTCACCGAGGGCATTTTCTCCTATTGCGGCGTCAAGGTGAAGATCGACACCGACCGCCATCTCGGTCCCGAGACCGCAGCCGTGCGCGTCAATGGCGAACAGGTCGGCCATGTCACGACCGCCGAATACGGCTCGCAGATGCTCTCCCTCGGCGGCGTGCGCCATCTCACCGGCGGCTCCAAGAAGGAGGGCCACACCACCTGCGACACCATGCTGAGGCTCAGCAACCGCGATCCGGTTGAACTGACGATCGACGGCGGCCATGGCGTGATCGTTCAAGCCGGCAAGGCCCCGATCGTCGACGGCAAACCCGAGACGCGCATGCGCGTCGGCTGCGGCTCGGCCACGATCGGCATTTTTGCCCGGCAATGGCTTGGCCATGTCGACGAGGTCATCGTCGTCGACGACCACATCACCGGCGTGCTGACCGAGCACCAGGCCGGACGCGTGCTCGACATGCGCCCCGCCGGCATCCGTGTGCGCGGCCGGAAATCCACGCCCGGCCGCTATTTCCAGGTCGCGCAGCCCGGCCTTGGCTGGGGCGGGACCGACATTACCGAGCCGCTCTCGATCATCCAGAAGGTCGATCCTGCTGTGGCCTGGCCAGGCATGCGCCTGCTGATGACCTCGACCACCGGCGAGGACGCGGCCTTCTTCGTGCTCGACGAGAACCTGCTGCCGGTGGAGGCGCAGATGCCTGCAGCCGTCCGCCAGGTCGTCGACCGCATCGGCGAGAATTGCGAGCCGTCGCTCTGCACCGTGACCTTCATGGCCGGTGCCGGCGGGTCGCTGCGGGCCGGCGTCACCGAAAACCCGGTGCTGCTGACGCGCTCCGTGCAGTCGGGAACGACCAGGGTCACCATGGGCGGCGCGCCGGTCTATGTCTGGCCGGGCGGCGGCATCACCGTGATGGTCGATGTGCTGCGCATGCCGAAGAACGCCTTTGGCTATGTGCCGACGCCGGCGATCGTCGCGCCGATCGAGTTCACTCTGTCGCGAGAGCTGTATCTCGCCTCCGGCGGCCATGCCGGCGAAATCGTTTCGATGGAGGAGGTCTTGAGCATCCATGGCGGTCAGGCCCGGATCGAACGGGGGGGAGCGGAAAACCCATGGCCGCTGCGGCGAAACATCGACGCATGATCCCCTCAGCCCTCATCCTGAGGAGCCGCGAAGCGGCGTCTCGAAGGATACTCCAGCCCGCTCTGGAGCATCCTTCGAGACGTGCCTTCGGCACTCCTCAGGATGAGGGCTGAGAAGCCGGACACATCTCGTGGGTGGTCATCGCACCGCTCGCCTTTCCGGCAATCGCCTGCATCTGCAGGAAGGCCCGAGCGATCTCATCATTGCTGCGTTCGGATCCCCCGTGCAGATCAAGCATGCCTATGCCGCCGCCGAAGCCGCCTTCGACGGCTTGCTCGCCCAACTCGCCAGCGAACTCACGCTGCTACGCCAACCGCTGACCGATCAGCCTCCATCCCTGACGGGCTTTACCGCACAGCGTATGGCCCGCGCCTGCTGGCCGCATCGCGGGCACTACATCACGCCGATGGCGGCCGTCGCCGGAGCCGTCGCCGATACGGTTCTGGCGGCGATGGTCGCGGCCGCGCCCGGACTCGACCGCGCCTATGTCAACAATGGCGGCGACATCGCGCTTCACCTCTCGGGGGGGCAGGTACTCGACATCGGCGTCGTGCCCTCGCTGACGCGTGCCCGTCCGGAAGGATTTCTGCGCTTGGACGCGAGAAGTCCCGTGCGCGGAGTAGCCACCAGCGGCTGGCGCGGGCGCTCCTTCTCGCTCGGCATCGCCGATGCGGTGACGGTGCTGGCCCGCTCGGCGGCGGAGGCGGACGCCGCCGCCAGCATCATCGCCAATGCCGTGACGGTCGACGACCCGGCCATCACCCGCCGGCCGGCCCGCGATCTCGATCCCGACAGCGATCTCGCGCACCTCGCAGTGACGGTCGATGTCAGGCCGCTTGCCCCGGACGCCGTCGCGGCGGCGCTCGACAGCGGCGTCAGGATGGCCGAGGCGCTCCGCTCCGAAGGGCTGATCGAAGGCGCGCTGCTGGCGCTGGCGGATGAGTGGCGCAGCGCAGGTGGCGCGGCCGCGCGGATCTTCGCCGGTTAAACCTCGACGTCATCCCGGGCGCAGCGAAGCGGAGACCCGGGATCCATGCCGGAGCCTCTCTCGGATAGCCTCAGGAATGGATCCCGGATCGGCGCGGCTGCGCCGCTTGTCCGGGATGACCGCCGAGGTTTTGAAGAGGAAACGCGCCTATACCGACAGATACTGCGTCCTGACCGCCTCGTTGGCCTTCAGCTCGTCCATGCTCCCCGTGAACCGGATCATGCCTTTTTCGATGATCGCGGCTCGGTCGGCGACAGTCCCGGCAAAGTGCAGGTTCTGCTCCGAGATCAGCACTGAGAGCCCCTCGGCTTTCAACGCCAGAATCGTTTTGGCCATCTCCTCGACGATCACCGGCGCCAGCCCCTCGGACGGCTCGTCGAGCAGGACCAGGCTCGGATTGCCCATCAGCGTGCGCGCGATCGTCAGCATCTGCTGCTCGCCGCCCGACATCGCCCCGCCCGGCCGGTCGCGCATTCGCCCGAGATTAGGAAAGAGAGCAAACAGCCGCTCGGGCGTCCAGTGCGGTGCGCCCGCACGTGGCGGGCGCTGGCCGACGGACAGGTTCTCCATCACCGAGAGCTCGGAAAACACCCGCCGGTCCTCCGGCACATAGCCGATGCCGAGCCGCGCGATCTCGAAGGGCTCGCGTCCCTGCAGGCTTTTGCCCTCGAATGTTACCGTCCCGGCAGATGGCGGCACGAGGCCCATGATCGCCTTCATCGTCGTCGATTTGCCGGCGCCGTTGCGGCCCATCAGCGCCAGAACCTGCCCGCGATCCATCGAGAAGCCGAGGCCCTGGAGGATATGGGCGCGACCGTAATAGGCATCGAGCCCGGAGATTTCGAGCATCGCGCCCATCTCAATGCCCGCCGGAGGTCGCGCCGGACCCCAGATAGACGGCCCGCACATTGGGGTCGTGTCGAACCTCGTCGGACGTGCCATGGGCAATCAGCCGGCCGCGATCGAGTACGATGACGCTGTCGGAATGGGTGAAGACGACGTCCATGTCGTGCTCGGTGAACAGCACCGCGATCCCCTTGGCCGCTGCGATGTCGGCCGTCAGCGCCATCAGTTCGATGCGCTCGCGCGGCGCCATGCCGGCGGTCGGCTCATCCATCAGCAGGAGCCTGGGCTGGTTGGCGAGCGCGACCGCAAGCTCGACACGCTTCAGATCGCCATAGGCCAGCACGCCGCAGGCGCGCTCGGCCTGCTCGACCATGCCGACCTGCACGAGCAACGCGTTGGCGGCTTCCCTGTGCTTGTCGCGCGCACGTCCGAACGGGCTGAAGATTTCGCCTGCGTGCGAGATCAGCGCAATCTGGATGTTCTCGCGCACCGTCATCGAGGTGAAGGTCGCGGTGATCTGGAAGGTCCGGCCGACGCCCATGCGCCAGACTGCACGCGGCTTCATGCCGGTGATCGCCCGCCCCGCCAGCACGACCTCGCCGCCATCGGGCCGGAGCTGACCGTTGAGCATATTGAAGCAGGTGGTCTTGCCTGCGCCATTGGGCCCGATCAAGGCCAGCATCGTGCCGGCCTGGACCGAGAAGGACACGCCGTCGACGGCGCGCACGCCGCCGAAGGATTTTTGCAGATCGCGCACCACGAGCACGGGAGAAGAGGTTTCGACCGCGGCGGCGACCTGGGACTGCGACATCGCCGCGCTCATCGGCCGGTCTCCGTTGCGAGACCAGAGGGGACGACAGGTTCCCGGCGCACCGACCAGCGCTCGCGCAGCATCTGCGTCGTGCCGACCAGCCCGCGGGGGAACAGGATAACCAGCAGCACGATCGACAGCCCCAGCCCGAAACGCCAGTACATCGTCGCCTTCATCAATTGTTCGCTCAGCCCCGCATAGGCGAAGGCGCCGACGATGGGGCCAGACACGGTCTGGACACCGCCGAGCAGCACCATCAGCAGCGCATCGACCGAGCGCGGGATTGCCATATAGGTCGGGAACACCGAGCCCTTGAAGAAGGCGAAGAGCGCGCCCGCGATCCCCGCCGCGAAGGCCGCTACCGCAAACGCGATCCACTGGATCCGCATCACGTCGATGCCGATCGCCTCCGAGCGCAGCGGATTGTCGCGCGCAGCGCGCAACGCGTAGCCCAGCGGCGAGAAAATCGTCAGCCGCAGCGCCAGGATCGAGACCGCGCAGATCACCAGCGTCAGATAATAGAAGCTGAACTTCGATGCTGCCCAGGCCGAGGGCCAGACGCCGAGAATTCCGTTGTCGCCGCCCGTGAGCTCGACCCACTGGAAAGCCGTCGCCCAGGCGATCTGCGCGAAGGCGAGCGTCAGCATGGCGAGATAGACACCAGACAGCCGCACGCAGAACCAGCCGAAGACGACGCCGGCAATGCCCGCCAGGAACGGCGCGAAGATCAGCGCCGGCTCCATCGGCGCGCCGAGCCATTTGACGGCAAGCGCCGCGCCATAGGCGCCAAGCCCGAAATAGGCGGCGTGGCCGAAGGAGGCCATGCCGCCCGGCCCCATCATAAAGTGCAAAGACGCCGCGAACAGCGCGAAGATCACGAGCTCCGTCAGCGTCAGCAGGATGTGGTCGGGCGCGACCAGTGGAGCCAGCGCCAGCAGGGCGAGGCCGATTATCCCGGCGAGCTTCGTCGCATTGTCGGCCGGCAGCAGCAGAGGCTCGGCCGGGCCATGGCCGCGCGCATGCCCGACCGGAGCCTTGCCCATCAGCCCATAGGGCTTCACGACCAGCACCACCGCCATCACCAGGAACACCAGCACCAGCGTGATCTTGGGAAAAATCAGAATGCCGAAGGCATGCAGGATGCCGATCAGCACCGCGGCGAGATAGGCCCCCGTGACGCTGCCGAGCCCGCCGACGACCACGACCACGAAGGCCTCGGAGATCATCGACAGGTCCATGTGCAGGTTGACCGCCTCGCGCGGCAGCTGGAGCGCGCCGCCCAGACCCGCCAGCACAGAGCCGAAGAAGAAGACCGAGGTGAACAGCATCCGCTGGTTGACGCCGAGCGCGCCGACCATTTCACGGTCCTGCGTCGCAGCCCGCACCAGCACGCCCCAGCGCGTCTTCTGAAACAACAGCCACAGGGCCAGAAGCACGGCGGGACCGACCGCGATCAGAAAGAGTTCATATGTCGGGAAGCGGTTGCCGAAGACGATCACGAAGCTCTTGAAGCCGGGCGCACGCGGCCCGAGCTTGTCTTCCGCCCCCCAGATCGCCAGCGTCAGATCCTGCAGCATCAGCACGACGCCGAAGGTGGCGAGAAGCTGGAACAGCTCCGGCGCCTGATAGATCCGGCGCAGGACCGTGACCTCGATCAGGATGCCGATAAGGCCGACCATCACCGCCGCCAGCGCGACGCCGCCCCAGAATCCCACTGCCTCGGCAGGGCCGAAACGCGTGACCAGAGTCCACGCGATATAGGCGCCCAGCATATACAGCGAGCCATGCGCGAAGTTCACGATCCGCGTCACGCCGAAGATGATCGACAGGCCCGACGCCACCAGGAACAGCGACGAGGCCGAGGCCAGGCCGTTGAGCGTCTGGGTGAGAATGAGATCGATCATTCAGGCAATTCCCGAGTCGGAACTGCGCCGTCATCCCGGGCGCAGCGCAGCGGAGACCCGGGATCCATTCCGGAACGGTTCAGGCATGGATCCCGGATCTGCGCCGCTTCGCGGCTTGTCCGGGATGACAGCGGGGTCAGGTGAAGGCGTGAGCCATCACCCCGCGGGGCGCAGCGTCTTCACTTCGGCATCGCTGGGCAGATATTTCGCCCCGTCGGCGTAGCGCCAGTCGACCATTACGCCCTTCCCGTCTTTCACAGCGGTCTTGCCGACATAAGCGCCGAGGGTCGACTGGTGGTCGATGGCGCGGTACTCGGCCGAGCCGAAGGCGGAAGGGAACTTCAGGCCTTTGAACGCATCGACGAGCTTTTCCGTTTCCGTCGAACCCGCTTTGACAAGACCGGCCGCGATCGAGTTCATCGTGTCGAATCCGACGACCGAGCCGAGCCGCGGGTAGTCGTTGTATTTCGCCATATAGGCGTCGCGGAACTTCACGTGCTCGGGCGTCTTGATCTCGGCTTGCGGATAGCCGGTGACGATCCAGCCGACGGGAGCCTCGGCGCCGAGCGGATCGAGATATTCCGGCTCGCCGGTCAGCATCGAGACGACAGCCCTGCCCTCGAACAGTCCGCGCGTATTGCCCTGGCGCACGAAATTCGAGAGGTCGGCGCCGAAGGTGACGTTGAAGATCGCATCGGGCTTGGCGGCTTCGAGCGCCTGCACCGTCGCGCCCGCATCGATGCGTCCCAACGCCGGAAATTGCTCGGCGACGAATTCCACGTCGGGCTTGGCCTTCTTGAGCAGTTCCTTGAACCACTTCACGCCGGACTGGCCGTATTCGTAGTTCGGCGCAACGAGCGCCCATTTCTTCGCCGGAAGCTTGGCGGCCTCCTCGACCAGCATCGCCGCCTGCATGTAGGTCGAGGGCCGCAGACGGAAGGTGTAGCGGTTGCCCTTGGCCCAGACCACGGCGTCGGAGAGCGGCTCCGAGGCGACATAGAGCTTCTTGTTCTGCAAAGCGAAATCGGCGATCGCCAGGCCGACATTGGATAGGAAGCCGCCGGAGAGCAGGTCGACCTTCTCGGCGTTGATCAGGTCGCCGGCATGGCGCACCGCATCCTCGGGCTTGCCGCCATCGTCCCGGAAAACCGTCTCGATCTTGCGTCCGAGCGCGCCTCCCGCCGCATTGATCTGCTCGAGCGCCAATTCCCAACCCTGGCGATAGGGCTTCAGGAAGGCGGGCTGGGCGGTATAGCTGTTGATCTCGCCGACTTTGATCGGGCCCGCGCCCTGCGCCCGCACCAGTGAGGGCGCGCCGATCAGGGTAGCGCCGGCGGAAACACCGGCAAGAAAACTCCGACGGTCGATCGTCATCGCCATTCCCCTTGTCTGGCCTGTCGCGAAATGCTCCAGGGCGCCTCGACCTGTGTCGCACGCCGGAGAGGTTCGGTCAGCCGGCAAATTCATTTGTATACCTATGAACTTGAAGAGCCCCAAAATGCTTGTCAACGCCTAAGAATCGGCAAGCGCTGCCCAAGCCGCAGGCGCATTCCGGACCAACGCTCCAGCGCCGTTGCGTACCTTTCCATCGCAACCATCTGCGCACTTCGCCTACGAAACGCGACGGCCTGCGGCAAATCAATCAGGCAAGCCTCGCGCAAGCATGAGAGAGCACCTGCAACATGCTCACACGAAAGGCACACCGACCCTTTATTAACGTTTGCGAGTAAGATTGCCCAAATATTAGACGTATTTATGGGGTCTGAGGCCCTTGGCTCAGGCGCTCAGCGCAAGCCCCACCAGGAAGATCACCAATTTATTAATCTGACATGCATCGTAAGCATAACGGAACTGATGAGACGCCTCTGTTTCAGGCACGCCGGCTCCCATATATGCAGTGCACAACGAATTCATCGCTGTCGGGGTTTAAGCCCTCGAAATCACTCAGGAAACTTCACCATGTTCGTCACCATGATTGCTGCCAAGATCCGCTCTTACCTTCGCTATCGTGAGACCGTCCGCGAGCTGTCGCGTCTGACCGATCGCGAGCTGGATGATCTGGGCCTGTCGCGCTCGGAAATCCCCTTCGTCGCGCGTACGCACGCCATCGTCTGAGCCTCTCGGCTTCAAATAGTAGTTCTCCCGGGTTCGTGTCCTCCCCTCGAACCTGGTCGAAGAGCGAATGCCCGCTTTCGAGCGGGCATTTTGCGTTTTGGGCTTGCATGATACCGAACGGCGAAACCGTCAGGCCATATCATGCAAAGACGATCATTCTCTTGACGTTGGACCCGCCGGCGGACACATCGCAGGCATGGAACCCATTCATATCATCGGCGGCGGTCTCGCGGGCTCCGAAGCCGCCTGGCAGGCAGCACAGGCCGGCGTGCCGGTCGTCCTGCACGAGATGCGGCCCGTCCGCAAAACCGAGGCGCACCAGACGGACGGCCTGGCCGAGCTGGTCTGCTCCAACTCCTTCCGCTCCGACGATTCGCTCAGCAACGCTGTCGGCCAGCTCCACTGGGAGATGCGTCGGCTCGATTCGCTGATCATCGCGAAGGGCGACGCCCATCAGGTGCCGGCCGGCGGCGCGCTCGCCGTCGATCGAGACGGGTTTTCGCAAGGCGTCACGGCAGCTCTCGAATCGCATCCGCTGATTACGATCGACAGGGCCGAGATCGCCGGGCTTCCGCCAGAACTGTGGGACAACGTCATCATCGCGACAGGCCCTCTCACTTCGCCCGCGCTGGCGCAGGGCATCCAGTCCCTGACCGGCGAGGATTCGCTCGCCTTCTTCGACGCGATAGCGCCGATCGTGCATTTCGATTCTGTCGACATGGAGCAGGCCTGGTTCCAGTCACGCTACGACAAGGTCGGGCCCGGCGGCACAGGGGCCGATTACATCAACTGCCCGCTCGACCGCGATCAGTACGAGGCCTTCATCGACGCGCTGCTGGCAGCCGAGAAGACCGAGTTCAAGGAATGGGAGGGCACGCCCTATTTCGACGGCTGCCTGCCGATCGAGGTCATGGCGGAACGCGGCCGCGAAACCCTGCGCTGGGGGCCGATGAAGCCGGTCGGCCTGACCAACAAGCACAACCCGACCGTCAAGGCCTATGCCGTGGTGCAGCTCAGGCAGGACAATGCGCTCGGCACCCTGTTCAACATGACCGGCTTCCAGACCAAGCTGAAATATGGCGAGCAAGCCGCGATCTTCCGGATGATTCCGGGCCTCCAGAATGCCGAATTCGCGCGGCTCGGCGGTATCCACCGCAACACATATCTGAACTCGCCAAAACTGCTCGACGAGCGACTGCGCCTGAAGGCCGATCCGCGCCTGCGCTTCGCCGGCCAGATCACCGGCTGCGAGGGCTATGTCGAAAGCGCCGCGATCGGCCTGCTGGCGGGCCGCATGGCGGCGGCCGAGCGACTAGGCCGGCCACTCGACCTGCCGCCCGCGACGACGGCGTTGGGCGCGTTGGTCAACCACATCACCGGCGGCCACATCGTCACCATCGACGAGGGTCCGCGCTCGTTCCAGCCGATGAACATCAATTTCGGCCTGTTCCCGCATATCGAGGGCCAGGCGACGCATGGTCCCGACGGCAAGAAGCTGAAAGGTCCGGCCAAGAGCGTCGCCCGCAAGCACGCGCTGACGGCCCGCGCGAAGGTCGAGATGGAGACATGGGCCGAAGGCGTCACGGCGCAGGCAGCGGAGTAACCCCGCCCGTCATTCCGGGGCTTCGCGCAGCGAAGAGCCCGGAACCCACAAGCTCGAACGGGTACAAAACAGGCGCCCACCGCAACGGATTCTCGGGTCAGGGCGGTGGCTATGGGTTCCGGGCTCAGGCCTTCGGCCTGTCCCGGAATGACGACGAAGAACTACCCTGCGACCTTCGCCGCCCGCCAAACCGCCCATTGCCGCTGCCAAGCCGGCATCGTGATGATCGTGCGGTAGGGATCGTAGCCGCCGCGCTCCATGCGCTTGAGGTAAGGCTCGACCAGCGCCGACGGCAGGAAGGCAGGTGCCACGGCCGAGGGCACGGTCTCGCGCAGATCGCGCAGTTTTTTCAGATGCTTGCGCGCGATCTCACGCAGCTCCTTCAGAGAATAGAGCACGCCCGGTCCGCCACGCCCGCTGACGATGTCGTCGCGCGTGACGCCGTTGCGCGAGAGGATATCCGCGGGCAGATAGACCTGCCCCGCCGCCGCGTGCCACGGAAAGGCGCGCATCAGTCCGCACAGCGCATAGGCCACGCCGGCATGGCCGCAGGCCGCCGCACCACCAGGATCACGGCCATTGGCCAACACGATCGAGGCAAGCCGGATCAGCGCGCTCGACGTCTCGCCGGCATAGCCTTCGAGATCGCGCAGCGACGGCATCGGATCGTCATAGAGATCGAAAATGCGCGCCTCGATCAGCCCGGTCAGCGGTGCGATCGGCAGGCGGTAGCGCGCGACCGCATCGAGCAGGGCGGCCGCGACGGGATGCGACTGCGCCTGCCCCTTCTCCTCGCCCTCGAGCAGGTCGCGCCACCACTGCATACGCACCTCACCGGGCAGCGGCTCGCTGACGGCCGAGCGTACGCGGGCGATCTCGTGGCTGAAGGCATAGAGCGCAAACAAGGCCGGCCGCTGCGATTCGGGCGCATACAACGCCGCGATATAGCGGTCATGGTCGTGCTCGCGCACCAGCGCGGTGCAATGGGCGTAAGCGTCGGGAAGCGCATGGTGCGCGGTTTGCCGGCGGTCGTCGGTTTGTGTCGTCATCGGCGTCACCCTGCCCGATCAGCACCAGTCGTTCTGCCTCGTTCGATCGCAGTGTAGGACAAGCGCATGGTCCATGGCTACGTCCGCCTGACGTCGGAGGCAGCGTCAATCCACCGCGATCAGCGCCGCCGCCACCCGCCGGTCCTCGCCGACCAGGACATTATAGGTCCGCGCCGCGGGCCCCGTCGCCATGCCTTCGAGCGTGATGCCAGATCCGCGAAAATGCTCGCGCCACGCGGATGGCAGGAAGGCGATGTCGTTTCCGGTGCCGATCAACAGAAAATCGACGCTGTCGGCCTCATCCAGCACGGGCTGAAGGCTTTCCATCGTGATCTCGGTAAAGCGCCCCACCGGCCATTGCCGTATCCCGGCCGGCGTCGCCAGGATCGAGCCCCGATGGCTCATATCCGCGAAGCGAAATCCACCCGCGCCAAACGCATCGAGCTGATAGCGGCCGGGGACGAAACCCTCGAAGCGGGACATGCCCGGCTTCAACCGGCCTTCGGCTTCGCACCCGCCGGCAGCTTCTCCTCGGCGTGGTCGGGCCGACCGGCACGGACGTCGAGATAAAGCAGGACGGGCGTCGAGACGAACATTGCCGAATAGGTGCAGACCACGACGCCAAACAGCATCACCAACGCAAAGCCCTCGATCGCGGTGCCGCCAAAGAAGACCAGCGCGATCAGCGCGAGCACGGTCGTCGTCGAGGTGATCGCGGTGCGCGACAGGGTCGAGTTGACCGAGAGGTCGAGCAGGTCCGGGATCGGCATGGTCTTGTAGCGCCGCAGCAATTCGCGTGTGCGGTCAAACACCACCACCGTCTCGTTCAGCGAATAGCCGACGATGGTCAGAATCGCCGCGATCGAGGTCAGGTTGAATTCGAGCTGGGTGATCAGGAAGAAGCCGACGGTCAGCACGATGTCGTGCAGCGTGCCGAGGATCGCGCCGATCGCGAGCTGCATCTCGAAGCGGAACCAGAGATAGATCAGCACGCCCATCACGGCGAGCACGACGCCCAGCGTACCGGCCTGCACAAGTTCGCCGGACACGCGCGGACCGACCGTCTCGACGCGGCGGAAATCATAGGTCCCGGAGAACGCCTCGCGGGCCTTCACCACGACGCCCTGCTGGGCCGCCTCGCCGCCCGGCTGCAACGCGAAGCGCATCGAAATCTCGCCGCCCGAGCCGAACTCCTGGACCTCGGCCTCGCCGAAGCCGAGCCCATGGGCGGTCGCGCGCACCTGCGCGATGTCCGGCCGGCCGGCCTTGGCCTGCATCTCGATCAGCGTGCCGCCCTTGAAATCGATGCCGAAATTCAGGCCGACGGTCAGGAACAGCGCGATCACCAGCACCGAATAGGCTGCCGAGAACGGATAGCTGAAGCGCCGGAAGCGGACGATCTTGAAGCGGGTGTCGTCGGGAACGATGCGAAGCAGGCGCATGAGCTGATCTCCTTGAGCAGATGGCTTGCGTCAGAACGGCAGGGCTTTGGGCTTGGCCCAGCGATACCACAAGGCAATCAGCATCCGCGTCAGTGTCACGGCCGTGATGACGGTCGTGAGGATGCCGAGGATGAACACGACCGCAAAGCCTCGCACCGGACCCGAACCCAGCGAGAACAACGCCACCGCCGCGATCAGCATGGTGACGTTGGAATCGATAATGGTGGCGAAGGCGCGCTGGAATCCAGCCTCCAGCGCCGAGACGAGGCTCCGGCCCTGATGGGATTCCTCGCGCATGCGCTCATAGATCAGCACGTTGGAATCGACCGCCGTGCCGATGGTCAGCACGATGCCGGCGATGCCGGGCAGCGTCATCGTCGCGCCGAGCACCGACATAAGCCCGAAGATCAGGCAGACATGGACCAGCAGCGCGATCGACGCGATCAGGCCGAACACGCCATAGGTCAGGATCATGTAGATGATCACGAGCACGGTCGCGATCAGCGTCGCCATCTTGCCGGCCTGGATCGAATCGGCGCCGAGGCCGGGGCCGACGGTGCGCTCCTCGACGATGGTCATCTTGGCCGGCAGCGCGCCCGCCCGCAGCAGGATGGCGAGGTTGTTGACCGCCTCGACGGTGAAATTGCCCGAAATCTGGCCCGAGCCGCCCGTGATCGGCGACTGGATGACGGGAGATGAGATCACCTTGTTGTCGAGCACGATCGCCAGCGGACGGCCGAGGTTCTCGGTGGTCGCCTGGCCAAAGCGCTGGGCACCGCGGATATTGAAGCGGAAATTCACGATCGGCTGGCTGGTGCGCGAATCGAAGGCCGGCTGAGCGTCGACCAGATCCTCGCCTTCGACGATCACCCGGCGCTCGACCGGCACGAGCTGTCCGGCGGCATCGTTGGACGGCAGCATGTCGACATCGCCGCTCTGGTTCTCGGCGACCATGCGGAACTGGAGCTTGGCGGTCTGGCCGAGAATATCCTTCAGCCGCTGCGGATCCTGCAGGCCCGGTACCTGCACCAGAATGCGGTCGAGGCCCTGGCGCTGGATGTTCGGCTCCGTCGTGCCGAGCGCATCGACGCGGCGGCGCAGCACCTCCATCGCCTGCTCGACGGCGCGGCGCACCCGCTCGTTTGCACCGGCCTCGGTCAGCGACATCTGCACTAGACCGTCCGGCTGCTCGCTGACGTCGATCGTATTGTTGCCCGAAGGCCCGAAAGCGCCGAGCGTCCCGACCTGCTGGGCCAGTTCGCGCAGCTTCGGCAGGAGCTTCGCCCTGTCGGCGGCCTCTGGCACGCGCACCTGCACACCGCGCGCGGTGAGTCCAATGCCGCCCTGGAAGCTGACGCGCTCGTCGCGCAGAATCCGACGCAGATCGTCGCGCAACTGCGTCACCTGGCTGCGGACGAGGTCCGCTCGGTCGATCTCCAGCAGCACATGCGAGCCGCCCTGCAGATCGAGCCCGAGCACCACCGCCCGCGTCGGAAGCAGGAAGCGCGGGATCCATGACGGTGCGCCGCGCTCGATCGCGGTACGCGTCTCAGGCGAAAGCAGGTTCGGCAGAGCGAGCCCGCAGCCGAAGAACAGCAGGAGGAGAACCGCGATGACCTTGCGGGCCTGGAAACGAAGCATCTTGCGTGAACTGCCTTGTTGTCGCGCGCCGGCCCCTAAGGGGGCCGGACGCCGTTCAGCTCTTGACCGGCTCGCCCTTGGTGCGGACGTCCGTGATCATGCCCTTGACGAATTTGACCTTCACGCCTTCGGCGATCTCGGCCTCGAGTTCGCCGTCGTCGATCACCTTGGTGACCTTGGCGATGATGCCGCCGGCCGTGATCACGGTGTCGCCACGGCGCACGTTCTTGATCATCTCCTGATGCGTCTTCACCCGCTTCTGCTGCGGACGGATGATCAGGAACCACATGATCACGAAAATCAGCACGAACGGGACCAGCGACATCAGGACGTCGGTCGAGCCTCCGGCGCCGAGGCCTTGAGCGAAAGCAGGGGTGATCACGAAAAGGCTCCTTGATGTCGGTGGCGAGAAGGCCACCGCCGCTGGCGCGGCAAACGCATGGTCAGGCCGGAAAATCGCGCGGACTATAGCCAGCGACGCCGTGAAATCAATCGAACGCGCCGGAACGATCAAGCTCGCCCCTCACCTATGGGCTTGCCGCCATTCGCGCAATGGCCTTGCGTTCGCGGAAGCGGCAGGGTTTAGCTGTTCGCGCAACCGTACCGTCGGGTACGGTTGCGGCCTCGTTCCCTGCTTAGGCGTAACCCATGACCGACACCGTCCCAGATCAGACGCTCGCGACCCTTCTGAGAATCGCGAACGCGCTGGAGCGCATCGCGCCGCCCGCGCGCAAGCCGGCAGCGCTGGCGCAGGCCGACGCCTTCGTCTGGCATCCGGCCGCCATCGAGCTGAGCCCGGTCGCCAAGGTGAACCGGGTCGAGCTCTCCTTGCTGCGCGGCGTCGACCGTGTCCGCGACACGCTGGCCGAGAACACCGAGCGCTTCGCCAAGGGCCTGCCGGCCAACAACGTCCTGCTCTGGGGCGCGCGCGGCATGGGCAAGTCGTCGCTGGTCAAGTCGGTCCATGCCGACACCAACCGGCGCCTCGCCGGCCATGTGCTGCCCCTGAAGCTGATCGAGATCCACCGCGAGGACATCGAGAGCCTGCCGGTCCTGATGGGGCTGCTGCGGCCCGATCCGCACCGTGCCATCGTCTTCTGCGACGATCTCTCCTTCGACGGGCAGGACACCTCCTACAAATCGCTGAAGGCGGCGCTCGACGGCGGTGTCGAGGGCAGGCCCGACAACGTCGTGTTCTACGCCACCTCGAATCGCCGCCATTTGCTGCCGCGCGCGATGATGGAGAATGAGCGCTCGACCGCGATCAATCCCGGCGAGGCGGTCGAGGAGAAGGTCTCGCTATCGGACCGCTTCGGCCTCTGGCTCGGCTTCCACAAATGCAGCCAGGACGAATATCTCGCGATGATCGACGGCTATGTCGGCCATTTCGGCCTTGAGATCGCCCCCGACACGCTGCGCCACGAGGCGCTCGAATGGGCGACGACCCGCGGCTCGCGCTCGGGCCGCACCGCCTGGCAGTACATCCAGTATCTCGCCGGACGGCTGGGCAAGCGGCTGGAAGGGTAGCGCTTTTCCCTTCTCCCCCTCGGGGCAGAAGGTGGCACGGCGAAGCCGTGACGGATGAGGGAAGCGCCTTATCCGCAACAAGAAAAGGGCCGCTTTCGCGACCCTTCCCTCATCCGTCTGCTCCGCAGACGCCTTCTCCCCCGCGGGGAGCAGGGTAAAAAACAGCGGGACGGCCTGTCCTGGGACCGTCCCGCTTCTGGTTTTCGATCGGTGGGGGTCTCGCGAGTCCCGATCGAAAGCAAACTCAGTTGTTGAGATAGGGCGTCGGATCCACCGGCGAAGAACCCTTGCGCAGTTCGAAGTGCAACTGCGGCGACTGGACGTTGCCGGTCTGGCCCGACTGGGCCACGACCTGACCGCGCTTGACGGTGTCGCCGCGCTTGACCTTGAGATCGCCGTTATGGGCATAGGCCGAGACGTACCCGTTGGGGTGGCGGATCAGCACGAGGTTTCCATAGCCCTTCAGCTCGTTGCCGGCATAGGCGACGGTGCCGCCCTCGGCCGCCTTGATCGGCGTGCCTTCGGGAACCGCGATGTTGATGCCCTCATTGCCGCCCTTGCCGCTGAAGCCCTGAATGACGCGGCCACGGGCCGGCCAGCGGAAATCGGCCTTGTCGCCAGCGGAGGCTTCTTCCTGCTTGGGAATGCTCGCCGTCGTCTTGGGCTCGGCAACCGGCTCGGATTTGGGCACGGCGCTGACCTGGGTTTCGGCGGGCGCACTGGCGACGACCACCGGCTTGACCTTCTCGGGCGCAGGCTTCTTTGCCTCGGCGACGACAGGCTTGGCTGGCGCGGGAGCTGGCGCCGCGGCAGCGGCCGTCTTCCTGGCCTCCGCCTTGGCCTTGGCTTCAGCGGCGAATTTGGCGCGCGAGTCGCGCATCGCCTGGGCATCGGCGGCAGCCTTGGCCCTGGCGTCGGCAGCAGCGGCGACCTTGGGATCGATCGCGGGAGGTGCCGCGATCCGGGCAGCCGGTGTCGCAACGGCGACAGGAGCGGGGCGCGTGACAGCCGGTCTTGCCAGCACGTTCCGTGGCTCGGCCGGGACCGGAGCGCTGCGGACCATCTCCCTTGGAGCAGGCGCGGCAGCAGGAGCCCGGGCGGCGCTTGCCGTGGCGTTGTAGACCGGGATGATCACGGTCGAGCCCGGCGCGAGCGTCGAGCCCGAGAGCCCGTTCGCCGACATCAGCGCCGAGCGCGGCACGCCGTAGCGTGAGGAAATCACGTCGAGCGTCTCGCCCTGGGCGACGACGACAGGCGTTCCGCCCTGAGCTGACCAGCCAGATGCCGAACCGGCGTTGGGAGCAGATGCGGGAGCGGGAGCCGGAGCACGCATCGCCATGGACGATTGCGGCGGCGGCAGCGGCTGCGACCTAACGGACGCGACCGCAGGGGCCGGAGCCGAATAGCTCGCGGACGGCGCGTCGCCACCGCGGCCGAGCGAGCCGGTCGTCGCCGGGTCGCGGCCGCCGGCCGGAGCCTGCGCGCTCTTGAAGGGGCTTGTGAAAGGGGCGTCGCTGAAACGCATCGTGTCCGAGGAACACGCGCTGACGCTGAGCGCTAGAACACATGCCGTCGACAGGCGAAAGACGACAGTGGAGGTGACCAATCCGACTTGGCTACGCATGAACAGAACACCCGCGAACAACGCAACTCGATGGGGACGATTAATGCCCCGTTCAGGTTACGAAAGCGTTTCGCGCGACGCCCTGCCCTTCATTTTTTTGCCGACATCTTCAGGACGCTCACAGTGCCTGTGCCAGCCCCGGCATCAGCGGCGGCAGGCGCACGGCAGGCCCCGTCGCATGGTCGAACGCGCCGTCCTCAATGCGCGTCACCAGCACACGCCGCGCCGCACCCTCGACGCGCAGCGCCCCGACTAGCTTTCCTGCGGGCGCCAGCCGCGTCAGCAGCGCTTCGGGAATCGCGTGGGCAACGCCGTTGACGAGGATGCGGTCGAAGCGGCCGAGCGTCCTGTCGGGCTGGAACCCGTCGGCATGGCGCAGGTCGACCGCGGCAAAGCCGTTTCCGGCGAGCCGTTCATGCGCCGCCAGCGCCAGCGTCCGGTAGCGTTCGAGCGAAACCACCTCCGCGCCCATCGCCGACAGCAGCGCCGCGACATAACCCGAGCCGGTGCCGACTTCGAGCACGCGCATCGAAGGCTGCAGGTCGAGCGCCGAGAGCAGGCTCGCCACGGTGTGTGGCGCCGTCATGGTCTGGCCGCAGGGCAGCGGCACGGAGACGTCCTGCCGCGCCAGATCTGCAAAGCGCGACGGCGCGAAACGCTCGCGCGCCACCTTCTCCATGGCCCGCAGCACGGTGAGATCGCGCACTCCCTGAGCCCGCAGCGACAAAAGGAAGGCGACGGTCCGCTCGCCCGCGCTGGAGGCCGTTTCGTCGGTCATGGCAACTCCACCCGCGCCATGCCTTAGGGCTCGCAGCCGTCAGGCCGCCGCGCGCCGTCATTCCGGGCGCAGCGAAGCGGAGACCCGGAATCCATCATGGAGCACTGACGGCGCTCCATGATGGATTCCGGATCGGCGCCGCTGCGCGGCTTGTCCGGAATGACGGCGGGAGTGGACTGCATCGGGCTCAAGCGAAGACCCGCGCGAACTTCGTCAGCGTCGGCTCATGCGTCCGGTCGAGTTCGAGCGGCGTCACCGAAATCTTCTTCTCCGACAGCGCGCGCAGATCGGTGCCGTTGGCGGGCTCCGACTTGCTGCGCTGGAAGGCGATCCAGAAATACGGATTGCCCCGCCCGTCCTGGCGCGGCTCCAGCTTCATCAGTTCCTGGTCGCGCCGGCCCTGCACCGTCACCGCCACGCCCGCGACTTCGGCGGGAGGCACATTGGGGAAATTCAGGTTGAACAGGATGTCGTTCGGGATTCCTTCCGCCAGCAGCCGCTTGATGACGCCGGGCGCATGGTGGCGCGTGCAGTCCCAGTGGATATGGTCGCGGCCCTGCGGCCCATAGGCCTGGCTGATCGCGATCGAGGGGATACCCAGCAGCGTGCCCTCCATCGCGGCCGCGATGGTGCCGGAATAGGTCACGTCCTCGGCGACGTTCTGCCCGCGATTGACGCCAGACAGCACGAGATCGGGCCGCTGGTCGATCAGAATCGAGCGCGCCGCCATGATCACGCAATCGGTCGGCGTGCCGGCCACGGCAAAGCGCCTCTCGCCAATCTGGCGCAGCCGCAGCGGGTTCGACAGCGACAGCGAATGCGCCACGCCCGACTGGTCGGTCTCGGGCGCAACCACCCAGACGTCGTCGGACAACTGCGCGGCGATCGCCTCCAGCACGGAAAGCCCCTCGGCATGGATGCCGTCATCATTGGTGACGAGAATGCGCATGTTCAGCAGGCTTTCATGATGAAGCGAAACGGGGCGGCGGGCCGCGACGCGCCCCCTCTCCCCTTGCGGGAGAGGGTCGGGGTGAGGGGTCGCACTGCGCTCTCCAATACCGACGCGACGCGATGACGGAAAAGGACGGCGCGACCCCTCATCCGGCGCTGCGCGCCACCTTCTCCCGCAAGGGGAGAAGGGAAGAAGTGCCTTGCCTCGCCTGACGGCATCACGCCTTCTCGACCCGCTTGACCCCGCGCATGTACGGCACCAGCACATCGGGCACCGTGATCGAGCCGTCGGGGTTTTGATAGTTCTCCATCACCGCGATCAGCGCCCGGCCGACCGCCGTGCCCGAGCCGTTCAGCGTATGGACGAAACGCGGCGCGCCGCCCTCCTTGGGCCGGTAGCGCGCATCCATCCGCCGCGCCTGGAAATCGCCGCAGACAGAGCAGGACGAGATCTCGCGATAGGTCTTCTGCCCCGGCAGCCAGACCTCGATGTCGTAAGTCTTCTGCGAGGCGAAACCCATGTCGCCCGTGCACAACGTCATCACGCGATAATGCAGGTCGAGCTTCTTCAGCACGGCCTCGGCGCAGACGAGCATCCGCTCATGCTCCTCGCGCGACTTGTCAGGCGCCGTGATCGAGACCAGCTCGACCTTCTCGAACTGGTGCTGCCGCAGCATCCCACGCGTATCGCGCCCCGCCGAGCCGGCCTCGGCCCGGAAGCACGGCGTCAGCGCGGTGTAGCGGCGCGGGAACTCTTCCTCGGCGAGGATAGATTCGCGGACGAGGTTTGTGAGGGGGACTTCGGCCGTGGGGATGAGCCAAAGACCGAATTCGCGTGCTAGCTCCCGATTGTGAAGCTCTTCGATCGCACCAACATTGTCCAACAGAAAATCAGAGATAAGAGCTGGCAGACGCGTTGGCTCTACGGCGTCCCAAACGACCGGACTGCCATCTGACCCCTTTAAGACGAAAAGGCTTGGATCTGCCGCAAGCTCACTGAAGAATTGCTTGAATGCCAATGTTGGCGGGACCGGGCGCCGAGTACCAAACTGATCATCCCGAAACTTCGGCAACTGCGCCGTACCGAACATCGCGTCATCCCGCACCATCAGCGGCGGGTTGACCTCGGTATAGCCGTGCTCCTCCGTATGCATATCGAGCATGAACTGCCCGATCGCCCGGCTCAGTCGCGCCACGCCCGAATTCAGCACCACGAAGCGCGAACCCGACAGCTTCGCCGCCGTCTCGAAATCCATCTGGCCGAGCGCTTCGCCGAGCTCGAAATGTTCTTTCAGCAGATTGGCCCCGAACAGCCGCCCGCCGGACTTCTCAGGCGCTTCGCCATGGGTGTGCAGCACGACATTGCCATGCTCGTCGGCGCCGTCGGGCACATCGTCATGGGGAATGTTGGGAATCGCGGCCAGCCGCTGGTCGAGCGCCTCCTTGGCCGCCTTCTCCTGCGCTTCCAGCTCGGGCTGCAGCGCCTTCAGCGCCGCGACCTCGGCCTTCAGGCTCTCGGCGAGGGCGGCATCCTTCGCCCCCATCGCCTTGCCGATCTCCTTCGAGAGGCCATTGCGACGCTCCTGCGAGCTCTGGGCCTTGGCGATGGCAGCACGGCGGGTGTCGTCGAGCGCCAGCAACTCGGACGACGAGGTGTCCGTGACCCCCCTGCGCCCGAGCCCCGTATCGAACGCCGCGGCGTTCTCGCGAATCCATTTGATGTCGTACATCGTCGTCAGGCCATGCCGCCGCTGCGGAGCGCAGCGCCAGATGCTCTAGACCGGGAGCGCGAGCGATGGAACTGCCTTCGTTCAGCAACGCCCGTGGCCCAACCCTCGACGTCATCCCGGACAAGCCGCAAAGCGGCGCAGCTCCGGGATCCATCGTAGAGTTCGACGAGGCTAGTAAGGGGTCCTTGGATTTCGCTTTCCCAAGGCCAGGATCAGTACGAGCGTCAATCGAGGTGGACCGTATCGTACAAGTCTCGCCAATTCGGATTGCCCGATTCGATCAGGGCAATCTTGCGGTCCCGACGCCAGCGCTTGACGCGTTTTTCTTGCTCGATCGCATCACGAACGCTTTCGAATTTCTCCGCGTATACGAGATGGACGACGCCATAATTCCGGACAAACTCCGATCCCCGCCCCTCTCGATGTTGATCGATCCTGCGGCTCAGACTGTTGGTCACGCCGACATAGAGCGTTCCGTTCCAGCCGCTCGCCATGATGTAGAGCCACATCGCTGTCGCCCCGCTCCCTGACATCCGGCCATAGCGCCGACAAGCGCCGGAATCGATCAAAAAGTGCTGTCCAGCTTTACGATGGATCCCGGAGCTGCGCCGCATTGCGGCTTGTCCGGGATGACGTAGCGGTAGCGTAAAGACGGAATTGCTACTCTGCCGCCTTTTCAGCCGCATCCTCCGCCGCCTTCTTCGCGGCCCGCTTCTTCTCGACATAGCGCACCGAGAACACCGAGAGCTCGTAGAGCAGCAGCATCGGCACGGCGAGCATCAGTTGCGAGATCACGTCGGGCGGGGTCAGGACGGCCGCGATCACGAAGACGAAGACGATGGCGTAGCGGCGCTTGTCCTTGAGGAAGGCCGAATCGATGATGCCGGCCTGCCCCAGCAGCGTCAGGATCACCGGCAGCTGGAAGGAGATGCCGAAGGCGAAGATCAGCGTCATGATCAGCGATAGGTATTCGCTGACCTTTGGCAGCAGCGCGATGCCCGCCTGCCCGTCCGTCGCCGCCTGCTGCATGCCGATCGAGAACTTCATCAGCACCGGCATGGCGAAGAAGAACACCATCGCCGCGCCCGCCAGGAAGAAGATCGGCGTCGCCGCGAGATAGGGTGCGAAGGCCGAGCGCTCGTTCTTGTAGAGCCCCGGCGCGACGAACTTGTAGACCTGCGTCGCGATCACCGGGAAGGCGAAGAACCCCGCCCCGAACGCCGCGATCTTGATCTGCGTGAACAGGTATTCCAGCGGCGCGGTGTAGATCAGCTGGACATTGGCGCCCGGCCCCGCCGCCCAGACATAGGGCTGCACCAGGATGTTGTAGATCTGCGTTGCGAAGGCAAAGCAGATGAAGAACATCAGCAGAAAGGCGATCAGGGACTTGATCAGCCGCGAGCGCAACTCGATCAGATGGTCGAGCAGCGGTGCGCGCGAGGCTTCGATCTCGTCCTCGCCCTCGCGAGGGTTGGCGACGCTCATGTCGCGCTCCCATCGTCGGGTTCGCTAACTTTCGCCTTGCGCTTGCGCACGGGTTTGACCGGCTCGGGCAGCTCGTCAGCGGTAGGCACGGCCTCGACCTTGGCGACGCGCTTGCGCTTGGGCTTCTCGTCCACAGCAGGTGCGGCTACCGGCGCGGGGTCGAACACGATCTCGGGCAGCGGCTCAGGCCCCGGCAGCGCAGCGAGCTTCGCCTCGGCTTCCTTCAGCGCAGCGTCGTCAAGAGTGGTCGAAACCGGCGGATCGGTGATGCCGAAATCATCCTTGGGCATCTCGATCGGCTTGTAGTCGGTATTCATCGCGCTGGACACCGACCCTCCGACCTCCTCGACCTGCTTCTTCAGGTCGTGCAGCTCGGCTTCACGCATCGCATCGTTGAACTGGCCCTGGAATTCGCTCGCCATGCGCCGGATCTTGCCGACCGCCTGGCCGACGGTCCGCATGGCCTTGGGCAGGTCCTTGGGGCCGATCACGACGAGCGCGACCGCCCCGATCAGCATGAATTCGCTCCAGGCGATGTCGAACATCGACGGTCAGTCCCCTCGACCGCGCGCCGGAACCCCGGCGCCCGGCGCGCCCTCAGGCCTTGTGCTCGGCCTTGGCCACAGCGGCTGCGTTGCTTGCCTGCGTCTGCTCGATCACCTTGGGATCGACAGGGGCAGCCGGCTTGGCGGCCGTCTCGTCATCGTCGGCCATGCCCTTCTTGAAGGACTTGATGCCCTTGGCCACGTCGCCCATCAGCTCGGAAACCTTGCCGCGCCCGAACAGCAGCATCACGATGACGCCGACGACGATCCAGTGCCAGATACTGACGCCACCCATGGCGAACTCCTCCGAAAATGCCGTGCGACGAAGGCCATCGGACCCTCGCCTCTTGCTTGTGGCGGAACCTATGTGTCCCCCGCAGGGAACACAAGAACTTCGTCCGAGCTAATGTCGATGCCGACCTCATCACCCTCGCCGGCCGCGCCGGGCAGAGAAACGCGAGCGGCCAGTGGCTTGTCGAGCCCCGAGACGGCGAGCAGGACATGGTCGCTTTCGCCGAGGAAGCGGCGCGTCAACACCCGGCCCGGCAGGCAGAACCCCTTCGGCACGAGCCTGATCGCATGGGGCCTGACGCAGACGATCGCAGGCGCACCCTCTGCCAAACCAGGCGCAGCGAACCGCCCGACCGGCGTATCGACCGCACCGCGCAGGACGAGACCCGCGATCTCGGTGAAGTCGCAGAAGAACCGGGCGGCGAAGAGGCTGGCGGGCCGGCGGTACAGTGTCTCGCCCGACCCGACCTGCACGATACTGCCGGCCCGCATCAGCACGATCCGGTCGGCGATTCGCATCGCATCCTCGGGATCATGCGTCACGATGATCGAGGTGGCGCCGGTCTCCTGCAGCAGCGCCGCCGTCTCATCGCGCACCACGTCGCGCAGGCGCCGGTCGAGATTGGAGAAGGGTTCGTCCATCAGCAGCACGCCGGGCCGCGGCGCGACCGCGCGCGCCAGCGCCACCCGCTGCTGCTCGCCGCCAGACAGCATGTGTGGGTAGGAGGAGGCCAGGTCGCTCAGGCCGACCCGGGCGATGGCCCGCATCGCCGTCGCCTCGGCCGAGGCCTCGTCATAGCCGCGCAGTCCGAAGCGGACATTCTCGCGCACGGTAAGGTGCGGAAACAGCGCATAATCCTGGAAGACCAGCCCGATGCCGCGATGCTCCGGTTCGACGAAGTTGTCGGGCGAAGAGACATCCTGCCCCTCCAGCAGCACCCTCCCCGCGCTCGGCCGCTCGACCCCGGCCGCGAGCCGCAGCAGCGTCGTCTTGCCGCAGCCCGATTGGCCCAGCAGCGCGACGATCTCGCCGGGCTCGATCGACAGCGACACCTCGCTGAGCGCGGTCACGTCTCCGAAGCGCTGGGTGACGCCATCGAAACCGAGCGCCATCGGAATCGCGGCGCCGGCGGTCCCCCGCCGCCCCCAACTCAACCACCGCGCGACGCTCTCGCTGCGAGCCACTATCTACTCCGAACTGCCTGCCGCACACGCGCCGTCATTCCGGGCGAAGCGCAGCGCAGACCCGGAATCCATCGTAAAGCGAGACAGTGCTCTATGATGGATTCCGGATCGGCGCGGCTGCGCCGCTTGTCCGGAATGACGGCGCGCAATGGAACCCGCCTACCCGTCCGCCCCATGCGGCCCACCATCGCCATCGTCAAGCGGGGTGAAGAGATCGCCGAGCGGGTCCTCGTCGGCGCGGAGGTCTGGATCGTCGTCGGGCACCGGCACGGTGAGGTCGCGGCTGAGCCGCCCCTCGATGAAGCCGGAGCCCTTCAACTCGTCGAGGCCGGGCAGGTCGTCGATGCGGTCGAGCCCGAAATGGTCAAGGAAGCCCGGCGTCGTGCCGTAGGTGACAGGCCGTCCCGGCGAACGCCTGCGTCCACGCAGCCGCACCCAGCCCGCTTCCAGCAGGATGTCGAGCGTGCCGCGCGCCGTGGCGACGCCGCGAATCTCCTCGATCTCGGCCCGCGTCACCGGCTGGTGATAGGCGATGATCGCCAGCACCTCGAGCGCCGCCCGCGACAATTTGCGCGGAGGCTGCGCCTCCGCCGCCAGCAGATATCCGAGGTCGGGCGCGGTCCGGAAGGCATAACCGCCTGCGACCTGACGAAGGGTCACGCCGCGTTCGGCATAATGCTCGGCCAGCTTGGCCAGCACCTGCACCACATCGATGCCGGCAGGAATCGAACGCCCCACTTCCTCGGCGCTCAGCGGTGCGGCAGAGGCAAACAGCAGCGCCTCGACGATCCGCAGGGCCAGGGCAAAGGCATCAACCTCGCCGCCATCCTCGTCCTCGCTTTCCTCGGACAACACCGCCGCCTGCTCTCCGATCATAGCGGCAGCACCGGCGGCCGGGCCGAGCGGCGGCGCAGATAGAGCGGCGAAAACGCCTCGTCCTGGCGCAGGTCGAGCACCCCTTCCCGCACCATCTCAAGCATCGCAGACAACGCCGAGGCCCGCACCGTCGCGCTCATCTCGCGTGCCGGCAGACCGTGCGAATTCATATAGCGCTGCAGATAAGGGTCGATCGCGGTCCAGTCGCCAGCCTCTCCCACCAGCCGCTTTAGCGCATCGCGCGCCTCGACCAGCGACCAGACCACGCGATGGCCGACCGAGATATGGCCCTGCACCCGCTTCTGCCGCTGCTGCGCATAGGCCGCCAGCAGATCGTAGAGTTCCGCCTCCCAGATCGGCCGGGCCCCAGCAACGATCGCCTCGGGCGCGCCGCGCGCAAAGACGTCTTGACCCAGCCGCTCGCGCGAGGCGAGCCGCCGCGCCGCCGCCCGGATCGCCTCCAGCCGGCGCAGCCTCAGCGCCAGCGCGGTCGCAAGATCGGCCGCGCTCGGCTCCTCACCCTTGGGCGGCTCGGGAAGCAGCAGCCGCGATTTCAGATAGGCCAGCCACGCCGCCATCACCAAATAGTCGGCCGCGAGTTCGAGCCTCAGCGCCCGCGCCTGTTCGACGAAGACGAGATACTGCTCGGCCAGAGCCAGAATCGAGATCCGGTGCAGATCGACCTTCTGCCGGCGCGCCAGATCGAGCAGCAGGTCGAGCGGCCCCTCATAGCCATCGACATCGACGACGAGCGAAGGCTCGCCCTCGCGCCCGGGCTTCTCGTCCTCGAATGGCAGTTCAGCGGCCATGGACGGCCCGCCCCCTCGTCGCAACCCCACCGACAGGTTCGACGGTTCAGGCGCCCAAAGCAAGGGCAGCATTGACCTGTGTGCGCGCCTCGTCCACATCCAATGGCTCCGGCTCGTGGCGGATACGCGCCAGCGCCATCGCCGCGCGCCGGGCGCGCGCACCGCGCATTTCCGGCACGGCCCCTGCGACCGCCACCATCTCGTCCATGATGCCGTGGCAATGCAGCACGACGTCGACGCCGGCCCGGATGGCGGCGCGCGACTTCTGCGCGAAACCGCCCGACAGCGCCTTCATCGAGATGTCGTCGGTCATGATGAGGCCGTCGAATCCGAGTTCGCCGCGCATGATCTCCGTCACGATCTTGCGCGAAATCGTCGCCGGCTTCTCCGGATCGAGCGCGGCGAAGACGACATGCGCCGTCATCGCCATCGGCATGTCGGCGAGATGCCGGAACGGCCGGAAATCATGGGCGCGCAATTCATCGAGCGTCGCCTCGACGATCGGCAGGTTGTGATGGCTGTCGGCCTTCGCCCGGCCATGGCCCGGCATGTGCTTGATCACCGGCAACACGCCGCCCGCCAGCAGTCCCTCGGCGGCGGCGCGCCCGAGCCGCGCCACCATGTCGGGATCATGGGCATAAGCCCGGTCGCCGATCACGTCATGGCTGCCGGCCACTGGCACGTCGAGCACTGGCACGCAGTCAACATCGATGCCGACGCCTTTCAGGTCATGCGCCATCAGTCGGGCGGAAAGCCGAACGATTTCGCGCTGCTGCACGGGATCGTTGATCCCGAGGAACGCACGCGCCTTCGCATAGGCTGGCCAGTGCGGCGGCCCCATCCGCTGCACCCGCCCGCCCTCCTGGTCGATCAGGATCGGCGCGTGCCAGCCTACGCAATCGCGCATCTCCGAAGTCAGGGCCAAGATCTGCGCGGGGCTCTGGGTATTACGCTTGAACAGGATGAAGCCCCAGGGCCGGGCCTCGCGAAAGAAGGCGCGCTCGTCGGGTGTCAGGCTCGTGCCGAGGCAGCCGGCGATGAAGGCGCGCGAGGTCATGGTGATGGGGTAGGAAGCGCGGCGTGCGGGGTCAAGCACAGTCCTCTTTTTGTCGAAAATCTCAGGAGCAACGCCGTCGTTCCGGCCAAGCCGCGAAGCGGCGCCGATCTGGAATCCATTTGCAAGTTCAGTGCCTTACGATGGATTCCGGATCTCCGCTTCGCTGCGTCCGGAATGACGGCGCGCTCAATGGAGGAGGTTAGAGACCTCAGCGCATCTGCGCCGACATCTGCGCATTGAAGGCATCGAACGGCAGCTCGGCGACGCGGAACCAGAGATTCTCCTTCTTCCAGTAGGGAAGGAACGAATCGTAGAAGGTCTTGAAGGCCGGGTTGCTGGCCGCGAGCTCGCCATAGAGCGCAAAGGCCTCCTTGAAGGCCGCCAGCATCACCTCCTGCGGGAACGGCCTGAGCTCGGCACCGGACCCGGCGAGACGAAGCAGCGCGTCAGGATTGCCGTGGTCGTATTTCGCGACGCAGAGCGCGTTCGCCTCGGCGCAGGCCGCCTCGACGATCGCCTTGTAGGAGGCCGGCAATGCGTCCCACTTCTCGAGGTTCACGAGGAAGCTGACATTGGCGTTCCCCTCCCAGAAACCGGGGTAGTAGTAGTATTTCGCGACCTTCTGGAAGCCGAGCTTCTCGTCGTCGAGCGGGCCGGAGAACTCGACCGCGTCGAGCGTGCCGCGCTCCAGCGCCGGATAGATGTCGCCACCGGCGATCTGCTGCGGCACGACGCCGAGACGGGCCATGATCTGCCCGCCCATACCGGCAATGCGCATCTTCAGGCCCTTGAGATCGTCCAGCGACTTGATCTCCTTGCGGTACCACCCGCCCATCTGCGCGCCGGTGTTGCCGGACGGAATGGTGTGGACGTTGAATTTCCGCATAAAGGCGCGGCACAATTCGAGCCCGCCGCCGGAATAGAGCCAGGCGTTCTGCTGTCGCGTGTTGAAGCCGAAGGGCAGCGAGGTCTCGAAGGCAAAGGCCGGGTCCTTGCCGATATAGAAGCTCGACAGCGTGTGGCTGCATTCGACCGTGCCGTTCTGCACCGCGTCGAGCGCCTGCAGTCCGGGCACGATCTCGCCGGGCGCGAAGATCTGGATCTGGAAATTGCCGTCGGTCGCCTCGGCGACGCGCTTGGAAACCTGCGTCGACAGGCCAAACAGCGTGTCCAGGCTCTTGGGGTAGCTCGAGGTCAGGCGCCAGTTGATCTTGGGCTGCGACTGGGCGAGCGCGGGCGAGGCAATGGCGGTGGCACCGGCGCCGACACTGGCGGCCTTGACGAAGTTGCGGCGATCCATGGGTTTCCTCGAATTTTTTATGATGCCGTCGGAATTGCTCCACCGACCATCCGGCAAAGCTACCGGGGCGACGAACCGGCAAGAAGCCCATCGGCGTGTGACCGTCATGCACGCAGTGCGCGACAAATAAAATACCCCCGCCAGCTGTGCTGACGGGGGTTGAAGGGTCGACCTGGGAAAGGCGAATTCAGCTCATCTGCTCAGTTCTTGGCGATGAAGCACTGGCCGCCGGCGGCTTGGAGCGCAGTGCACATCGTCGTCGCGTCGTCGCGCGAATAGGGACCGACGCGCAAGCGATAGACGGTCTTGCCGCCGGCGAGATCCGTCTTGCGGACGATCGGGTTCTGGGACCCGAGCTGATCGGGATATTTCCGCTGCAGGGCCGAGTAGGTTGCCCGCGCCTCAGCCTCGCTGCCGGGAGCGGCGAGTTGGACCGCGAAGTCGCCGGTGCCGCTGCGGATCGCGCCGGTGGAAGCGACTGGCGACACGGCAGGGGCAGGCGCCGCATTGGCGATGCGCAACGGGGGGGCCGGCGTCGTCGCGGCGGCGGGCGCGGCGACCCGCTCCTGCACCTTGGCCGACTCGGGCGTCGTCGCCGGTGTAGCGGCGGCGCGCGGACGCGGCGGCGGATTCGTGCCTGCAGTCGGGATCGGCGGCACGGATGCCGGAGCCGTTGCGCTTGCGGTCGGCAGGCTGCCGACCGGCCGCGTCGGCGCCGAGCCCGTCACCGGCGCAGCCGAGCCATTGGCATAGGCGGCAGTGGCCGGCGCGGGCGTACCGTCGGGCTTGATCGAGACCGTCCGGACGCGGCGCGGCTCGCCGAGGCCCGGCACCTGCGGAACCGGCGTCAATACGGGATCGGCGGCGGCAGCGACCCGCTCGGGAGCGGCCGGGGCCTGCGCCAGCGGGTTGCTGCTGGTGCTGGTTTCGGGCGTGGCCGAACTCGGTCCAGGCAGCACGACGCGCGGCGCCATGGCGCGTGCCGCCTGCTGGACGTCGACGGGCTGCTCTTCGCGGCTGACGACCTTCGTGGCGGCGGCGGGCGTGTCGCCAGCGCGATCGTAGATCTGCTTGTTCTGATTGGGGATCTCGGCACCGCCGGGATTGGCCGGCTGCACCTTGGTCGGTCCGGTATTGGCGCTGATCACCGGCGGCTGGCCGTCGATGGTCTTCTCCGAGCCCCGGAAGGTCATCGCCGCACCCGCGCCGATCACGCCGACGCCCAGCAAAGCGGCAACCGTCCACAGGCCCTTGCGCGAGCGCCGGGGCTCAGGCTCCGGCTCGTATTGGTCATCCATCGCATCCGACTGGATGAAGGCCTCGTGATCCTGGCCGTGAGACGCATAGCCATAATGGCCGCCATCCTGATCCAGATCGCGCGGCACGGGAAAATCAGCGGCCGCCGGTGCCGGGCGGCTATAGGGCAGCGGCTCAGGCAGGTCGAAATCAGCCTCGTCCTGACCGGCATAGGCATCCGCCTTTGCCGGCACGAAGGCCGCTGGCGCAATCGCCGGGCGGGGATCGTCGGTCCGCCGCAGCAGCGCCTCGAACTCGTCGAGCGCGCCGCGCAGCTCGGCAGGCGGAGCCGCCTTCGCCACGGCGGCCGGCTCATACTCCGACGCCGCTTCGAAGGTGGGCTCGTGGCGCACCGGCTGCTGCCACGCGGCAGGGGCGACCTGCGCTGGGGCGGGCTGGGCCCGGCCGTTGAACAGGTCCTTGAGCGGATCGTCCTGGCCGACGATGCGCGTCAGCTCCGCGAGAGGATCGACGGACTGGCCGGGCCTCGGCGCCTGCGCGGCGCCACGCAACTGACGCTCGAGATCGTCGAGGTCGAGGGCGAAACGGTTTCTAGCTGGCTCACTCATGGCATGATCCATTCCAGCACGGACAGACCCGACGATAAGGAACGCCGAATGCCTCGCGCGGTCAATCTGACCTCGTGCGCACTGCCAGCCTAAACGTGGCCGTCAGCGCATCTCTTCCGGCGCCGCAACTCCGGCGACAGCCAGACCGGAGGCAAGCACGCTGCGCACGGAATGCACGAACGCCAATCTTGCCAAGGTCGACTCTCGATCAGTTTGATTAACGAACCGTAATTGCGGCGAGTCTTTGCCCTTGTTCCATAAGGAATGGAAAGCGCTCGCCAGCTCATGCACGAAAAAGGCCACGCGATGCGGCTCATGAGCGGCGGCCGCTCCTTCGATCATCCTCGGATAGGCGGCGATCATCTTGACGATGCCGATCTCCGCTTCGTCGGTCAGCCGCGCGAGATCCGCCTGGGCCAGGCTCGCCGGGCTGAGATCGACGCTGGGGAAGGCCTCGCGCGCCTGCCGGAAGATCGAGGAGCAACGCGCATGCGCGTATTGAACGTAAAAGACCGGGTTGTCCTTCGACTGCTCGACGACCTTGGCGAGATCGAAGTCGAGCGTCGCGTCGTTCTTGCGGAAGATCATCATGAAGCGCACGGCATCGCGGCCGACCTCGTCGATGACCTCGCGCAGCGTGACGAAATCGCCCGACCGCTTCGACATCTTCACCGGTTCGCCGTTCCGCAGCAGCTTGACCATCTGGCAGAGCTTGACATCGAGCCCGCCCTCGCCCGCCGTGACCGCCTTCACCGCTGCCTGCATCCGCTTGACGTAGCCGCCATGGTCGGCGCCCCAGACATCGATCATCTGGCTGAAACCGCGCGCGAACTTGGAGCGATGATAGGCGATGTCGTTGGCGAAATAGGTATAGCTGCCGTCTGACTTCAGCAGCGGCCGGTCGACATCGTCGCCGAAGGCGGTGGCGCGGAACAGCGTCTGCTCGCGATCCTCCCAATCCTCGTCTTTCTGGCCCTTGGGCGGTGGCAGCCGGCCCTCATAGATCAGGTCGCGGGCGCGCAAATCCTCGATCGTGGCGCGCACGGCATCCTTGTTGCCGTCGACGACCTGCAGCGACCGCTCCGAGAAGAAGATGTCGTGCTCGACGCCGAGCGCCGCGAGATCGTCGCGGATCATCGCCATCATCCCGTCGATGGCGACATGGCGCACGAGCGGCAGCCACTCGGCCTCCGGCTTGCCCAGCAGCGCGTCGCCATGCGTCTTCGCGAGCGTCTGCCCGACGGAGACGAGATAATCGCCGGGATAGAGGCCCTCGGGGATCGTGATCGTCTCGCCCAGCGCCTCGCGATAACGCAGGAAGGCCGAGCGCGCGAGCACGTCGACCTGTGCACCGGCATCGTTGATGTAGTATTCGCGCGTCACGGCCTGGCCGGCGAAGGCGAGCAGATTGGCGAGCGAGTCGCCGAACACCGCGCCGCGGCCATGGCCGACATGCATGGGCCCGGTCGGATTGGCCGAGACATATTCGACATTGATCTTAGGCGCCGGCTTGAACGCGCCCTTGCCGTAGTCCGGCCCGGCCTCGACCGCCGATTTCAGGATCGCCGTGAAGACCTCGGGCTTCAGCGTCAGGTTGATGAAGCCCGGCCCCGCGATCGCGGTCCTGACGATATCCGCCTCACCGGCAAGCTCGGCGCAGATCAGCTCGGCCAGCGCGCGCGGATTGGTGCCGGCCTCCTTGGCCAGGACCATCGCCGCATTGGTGGCGAGGTCGCCATGGGCGGGATCACGCGTCGGCTCGACCACGACGCGCCCGAGATCGAGCCTCGCCGGCAAAGCGCCGCGCGTGGCAAGACGCGCCAGAGCCGCGTTCAGGCGGGCGGAATAGCTCTCGAACAGGTTCATAGCGGTCATTCTGGCGGTCGACGTTGCGGGCGGGAGGAGCCCGGCCCTATCGCAGCGACGGGGTCTCGTCAAACAACCGGCGGTGCTCGCCTTGCGCATATCCATCGGTCATCCCGGCGATGTAGTCGGCGATCCGGCGCGCCAGCCGCGGCAGCTCGAGCCCCTCGCAGCCGGTAGCCCATTCGCCGGGCATCGCGGCGGGATCGGCCAGAAAGCGCCCGAACAGCTCGCGCACCACCTCGGCCGCCTGCGCGCGGATCGGCGCGATCCGGGGGTGGCGATACATGTTGGGATAAAGGAACGCCTTGATCTCCCGGTCGGCGGTCTCGATCGCCTCCGAAAAGGCGATGACGGGATGGCCGGCGCGCCGGATCGCGTCGGCATCGGCCGGCGCCAGCGCCGCGATCCGCGCCTGCGACTGGGCGATCACGTCCTCGACGAAGCAAGTGATCACCCGCCGCACCAGTTCGTTGGCGCCGCGCGCCGCCTCCAGCCCCGGATGCAGCCACTCGATCTCATCGATGAGGCCCGACAGGAACGGCACGGCGCGCAGGTCCGCCAACTCGAACAGACCGGCGCGCAACCCGTCATCGATATCGTGCGCATTGTAGGCGATGTCGTCGGCGAGCGCCGCAGCCTGCGCCTCGGCCGAAGCATGGCTGTCGAGCCGGAGATCCTGCCTGGCATTGTATTCGAGAATGGCCGCCGAGATGCCGGCCTTGGCATAGCGCGCGGTCGGCCTGCCGTCGGCGCCGATCAGCGGCCCGTTATGCTTGACCAGCCCCTCCAGCGTCTCCCAGCTCAGATTCAGCCCGTCGAAACCGGCATAGCGCCGCTCCAGCCGCGTTACGATCCGCAGCGTCTGGGCGTTGTGGTCGAAGCCGCCGAAGCCCGCCATGCAGTCGTCGAGCGCATCCTCGCCGGTATGGCCGAAGGGCGTGTGTCCGAGGTCGTGCGCCAGCGCCAGCGCCTCGGCCAGATCCTCGTCGAGCCCCAATGCCCGCGCCAGCGAGCGCGCGATCTGCGCCACCTCGATCGTATGCGTCAGCCGCGTGCGGAAATGGTCGCCCTCATGCGCGACAAACACTTGAGTCTTGTGCTTGAGCCGGCGGAAGGCGGTCGAATGGATGATCCGGTCGCGGTCGCGCTGGAACTGGTTGCGCGTTGCCGAGCCCGGCTCCTCGACCAGCCGGCCGCGACTTTGCGACGAACGGCAGGCATAGGCCGCCCGCCAACGCTCGCCCGGCTCGCGCCCGGCCCCGTCGTCGGGGCCAGTGTTGTCGGGGCCAAAGTTGTCGGGGCTCTGTGGATGCGGCATGGCAGACCCGTCGCCTCGCCCGGCTTGTGAAGGCGATGCCGCGCAATTACCTTTACGCACAACACGGGTGCAAGCTGCATCTCTCAGGAGACATCACCATGTCGCTCGACATCCAGGCCAATCCGCGCGGCGTCGCCGTTACGGATAAGGCCGCCAGCCGCATTCTCTCGGTGATGGAGAAGGAGGCGCCCGGCTCGATGCTGCGCGTCAGCGTCGCCGGCGGCGGCTGTTCCGGCTTCCAGTACATCTTTGACGTCGACCATGAACAGGCGCCCGGCGACCTCGTGATCGAGCGCGACGGCGCCACCGTCCTGATCGACGAGACCTCGCTCGATCTGCTCGAAGGCTGCACGATCGACTTCGTCGACGACCTCGTCGGCCAATCGTTCAGGATCACCAATCCCAACGCGACGAGTTCCTGCGGCTGCGGGACGTCGTTTGCGGTGTGACGAGGAGCTGTCATTCCGGGGCTTCGCAAAGCGAAGAGCCCGGAACCCATAACCACAATGCTCTCAGAACCCGGCCCGAAATGACTGAGTGATTTCAACGGCTTCGTGTTTGTCGTCCGAGGGTCGTCATTCCGGGCGCAGCGCAGCGGAGACCCTGAATCCATGCCTGACCCTCTCAAGACCAGCGTTCCGGCATGGATTCCGGATCGGCGCCGCTAAAGCGGCTTGTCCGGAATGACGGTCCGTTGGGTGAAAGATATGAGAAGACACTGAAATTGTTCAATTCATCGCGCCAGGCTCCCGGGACGAAACGAAACGTCCGAGCCTTCTTTTCATAAACCGGTGTGTATGGGTTCCGGGCTCGCTGCTGTGCAGCGCCCCGACCATGACGGCGGAAGCCCTCAGTGAGAACTCGGGACGCCGCCCTCTTCCACCCTGATCTCGGCGGCCATCAGGCCCTTCGGCCCCGGCCCGTAGCGCACCAGCACCGTCTGGCCCGGGATCAACTCGACGATTCCGTAGCGCCGCAACGTCTCCATATGGACGAAGATATCGGGCGAGCCCTCGCCCTTCGAGACGAAGCCGAACCCGCGCAGGCGGTTGAACCACTTCACCACCATGCGCTCGAGCCCGCTCGTCGGCGTCACCGCGACATTGGTGCGCGCCATCGGCAGTTCGGAGGGATGGCGCGCCGCGCTGGTGTCGATCGAGAGCACGCGCACCGCCTGCCGGCCGCGCGTCTTCTCGATCGCCTCCAGCACGATATGGGCGCCCTCGGCGATCGCGGTGAAACCATCGCGCTTCAGGATCGTCACATGCACCAGCACGTCCGCGCCGCCATCCTCGGGCACGACGAAGCCGTAGCCCTTGCTGACGTCGAACCACTTCACATAGCCGGAGACCTCGACGCCGGCTTCATGGCCGAGCCCGTCGGAGCCGTCGAAGCGGATCTCGCGATTGAGCGACTGGATCGGACCCATCGGTGGCCGCCCGCTCTCACCGAACTCATCGGACATATGCCGCTCACCCCCACGCGAATGGCTTGATTCGTGAAAGTCACGATAGCATCGCTGCCGAGTCGCGATACAGCCCGGCAAGCCTCATCCACATCTGCGAGGCGGAAAAACTGAGACAGACATCTTTGCGACACAGTCGAGGACCTGCACAAGGTTGTTGCACAAGGCCGAGGCCCATAGCTGACGGAGAGTTCTATGGCGGATCTTGCGACGCTCGCCATGTTCACGGCAGCCTCCATCGTGCTGACGATCACGCCCGGCCCCGACATGCTGCTGATCGCCTCGCGCAGCCTGAGCCAGGGCCGCATGGCCGGGCTGATGACCTATGCCGGCATTGCGGCCGGCAGTTATCTCCAGGCCTTTGCCGCAGCCTTCGGCCTGTCACAGCTCTTCATCATGGTCCCGGCGGCCTATGAGATCTTGCGTTGGGCCGGCGCGGCCTATCTCGCTTGGCTGGCCTGGACGACACTGCGCTCGGCAGCGCCGCTGTTCTCGCCGACGACGGGCGCAGCCCGGCTGCCGATGCGCCGCATCTTCGTCCAGGGCCTGCTGACCAACCTGCTCAATCCCAAGATGGCGCTGTTCATGCTGGCGCTGCTGCCGCAGTTCCTGCGGCCCGAGACGGGTTCCATAGCGCTCCAGGTCATCGTGCTAGCGACCATTCTCAACGCGACCGGCCTCGTCACCAACGGCATCGTCATCCTGACGGCAAGCCGCCTCGGCCAGGCGCTCGCCCGCCGCCCGCATCTGGCCCGCTGGCCGCAGAAGCTGATGGGCGCGGTGTTCGGCGCGCTGGCGGTGAGGCTGGCGTTGTCATCGCGGGAGTGATCGCATTTTCAATTGGTCTACGATTCTTAATCAACGCTGCTTAATAGTAAGATCGGAGAATTGCTCACCCGAAAGATGACAAATGAAGGCTAACTCGAAGCGGATATTCCAGTGGTGGTGCTCACTGTTTGGTTTGACGGATCAAGTTCACATCAATTTGGTTACGGTCATTGTGGCCGCAGCTACCTTTCTGTGGGCAGCTTCGACCTTGCTGTCTCTAGCTGTTATGATTGTTATACGGGCGGTCACGTAAATTAACGCTCGCACTTTAGAGCCTATGTATCGACGAACATCACCACCAGGTCGCCACCGGCCTTTGCAGCCCACCGACGCCCCTACTCCGCCAACCGCCCCAGCACCTCCCCAATCTCCGCCCGCACCACCAGATCGGCGACTGGGTCCAGCTCCGTCGGCTCGCGGTTGACGATGACGAGCTTCGCCCCGCTGCGCTTGGCGATCAGCGGGAAGGTCGCGGCGGGGAACACCATCAGCGAGGAGCCGACGACGAGGAAGAGATCGGCCTGCAAGGTCAGCGCATGCGCCTTGTGCATCTGCGCCTGCGGCATCGCCTGCCCGAACGAGATCGTCGCCGATTTCACCGGCCCGGCGCACATCGTGCAGGCGGGCGGCTCGCCCGTCGCCTCGAAGGCCGGGCGGATCGCGTCGAGTTCGTGGCGCCACCCGCAATTCAGGCAGGTCGCATAGGTGCCGTTTCCGTGCAGTTCGACGATGCGGTCGTCGGGAATGCCAGACGCCTGGTGCAGCCCGTCGATGTTCTGGGTTATGAGACCGGGCGAGCGGCCCTGCGCGATCAATCGCGCCAGCGCGCGATGACCGCGATTGGGGCCGGCGCCCCGATAATGATCGTCCATCGCGAATTTCCGCCGCCACGCCTCGATGCGCGCCTCGCGGCTGGCGGTGAAGGCCTGGAACGGGATCGGCTTGTTGACCATCCAGGGCGAACCCGGCGTACGGAAATCCGGCACGCCCGATTCCGTCGAGATGCCCGCCCCGGTGAATCCGACGATCGCAGCAGCCCGGTCGAGCAGCGCATGAAGCTCGTCGATCGCGTCGTTGGTCTCGTCCTGCATCCGCTCGTCCGGCTCCGGCCTGCCCCAGCCTTATAGATATGGGGCGGCAATGGCGGGCTGTCCAAGCGATTGACGGACACGGCGCCAGATCCCAAAGCTGCGGACCATGCTCAAGCCGTCGCACGCCGCCCTGAATCCCGATCTCCTCGACACCGGCACGCCGCCGATCCCGCAGGCGCAAGCCTGGGCGCGGGCCTATGACGGCCGCCACGGCCCGCTGATCGACCTGTCGCAGGCGGTGCCGGGCTCCGCCCCGCCCGACGAACTCCTGCGGCGGCTCGGCGAGGCAGCCGCTATGCCCGACAGCGCCCGCTATGGCGCAATCACCGGCGACATGCGGCTACGCGAGGCCTATGCAGCCGAAATCTCGCGCATCTACGGCACGACGATCGCACCCGCTCAGACCCTGATCACCTCGGGCTGCAACCAAGCCTATGTGGTGACGATGATGGCGCTCGCCCGCGCCGGCGACAACGTCCTGCTGCCGACACCCTGGTACTTCAACCACGAAATGACGCTGACCATGCTCGGCATCGCATCGCGGCCCCTGCCCTGCGAGCCCGCCGCCGGCTTCGTCCCCGACGTCGCGCAGGCCGAGGCGCTGATCGACGCGCGCACCCGCGCCATCGTGCTGGTCACACCCAACAACCCGACCGGCGCGGTCTATCCGCCTGAGACGATCGCGGCCTTCGCCGCGCTCTGCGCAAGGCGGAAGATCTGGCTGGTGCTCGACGAGACCTATCGCGATTTCCTGCCCGAGGGCGTTGCCAGGCCCCATGAAGTCTTTGCCGCAAGCCGCTGGCAGGATTCCGTCATTGGGCTCTACAGCTTCTCGAAAGCCTATGCCGTGCCGGGCTGGCGGTTAGGGGCGATCACGGTCGGCGAGCAGATCGTCGAGCAGATCGCAAAGGTACTCGACTGCGTCCAGATCAGCCCGGTGCGCGCCGGCCAGGCCGCCATCACCTGGGGCATCGACGGCATCCGCGACTGGCGCGAGGCCAACCGCGCCGAGATCAACGCCCGCGCCGCCTTGTTTCGCGAGGCGATGGCGCCGCTTAACGGCTGGCGCGTGCTCGCGGCCGGCGCCTATTTTGCCTATGTCGCCCATCCCTTCGAGGATGTGTCGGCGGCCGATGTCGTGCAAAGGCTGGTCGGGGAGCGCGGCGTGCTCGCCCTGCCCGGCCCCTATTTCGGCCCCGGGCAGGAACGCCATCTGCGCATCGCCATCGCCAATGTCGCCGCCGACAAGATCGCGGGGCTGGGCGAAAGGCTGCGCGGGTTCGCCATCTGACTCTCGGAAACTTTCATTCGAACCACCGCCGTCATTCCGGGCGGAGCGAAGCGGAGACCCGGAATCCATCATAAGGCACCGTCAGCGCTCTATGATGGATTCCGGATCGGCGCCGCTACGCGGCTTGTCCGGAATGACGCCGCTTCCGCGAGAAAGTGGGAACTCTCAGCGAAACATCGCCGCGTAGCGCTCGCGATAGGCCCAGACCAGCAACCCACCGGTGACGATCAGGATGACTGCGACCGGGATGCCCTGCGGGTTGATCGCGAAATGGAACGCCACGATCACCGTCATCACCGGCGCGATCAGCGCCAGCCCGAAAGCCGGCACGATGTTCAGCAGAAGGCTCAGCGCCCCGGCGAGATTGACGGTCTTCAGCAGCGGCCAGAAGAAGCCGGAATTCTGCAGCGCCGCCTCGAAGACGAGGCCCCGCTCGCTGGTCGGGGGGTGGATCAGGTGAGCGCCTGTCGCCAGCCACCAGAAGCCATCGATGGCACTGACGAGGAAGAGAAGTCCGAGAACGGTGCGCGGCAGCGCCACCATGAGAAAATTGCGCATTGAAAACCTGTGAAGTGCCTGGGGAAGAACGGCCGGAGCGGCCGACCGCCGCCCCTTGGCGCCGGCAGAGCCGCTTTCGCGGCGACCGTCCTCACATCGTCGCGCCGATCTGCCAGGGCACGAACTCGGCATCGCCATAGCCCATCGCCTCGGATTTCGAATGCTCGCCCGAGGCCACGCGCAGCAGATAGTCGAAAATCTCCTTGCCCTTGTCCTCCAGCGTCACGCCGTCGAGGACATCGCCGCAATTGATGTCCATATCGTCGGTCTGCTTCAGATACATCGGGGTGTTGGTGGCGAGCTTGACCGAGGGCGTCGGCTTGCAGCCATAGGCCGAGCCGCGGCCGGTGGTGAAGGCCAGGATATTGGCGCCGCCCGCGACCTGCCCCGTCGCCGAAACAGGATCGTAGCCCGGCGTGTCCATATAGACGAAGCCCTTCGACCGGACCGGCTCGGCATAGTGATAGACGGCGGCAAGCGTCTTGGTGCCGCCCTTGGCGGCCGCGCCCAGCGACTTCTCCAGGATGGTCGTGAGACCGCCGGCCTTGTTGCCGGGCGACGGGTTGTTGTTCATGTCCATCCGGGCGCGCGCCGTATAATCCTCCCACCACTTGATGATGCCGACGAGCTTTTCGCCGACCTCGCGGGTGGCGGCACGCCGCGTCAGCAGATGCTCGGCGCCGTAGATCTCCGGCGTCTCCGACAGGATCGCCGTCCCGCCATGCTCGACCAAGAGGTCGACGGCCTTGCCGAGCGCCGGATTGGCGGTAATGCCGGAATAGCCGTCCGAGCCGCCGCATTGCAGCGCGAGCATCAGCTCCGAGGCCGGCACCGTCTCGCGCACTGCGCGATTGGCGATCGGCAGCATCACCTTCAGCGCATCGATACCGGCCGCGACCGCCTTGCGGGTGCCGCCGGTCTCCTGGATCGTCAGGGTGCGGAAGACGTCGCTCTCCTCGACGCCATAGGCCTCCTTCATCCGCTTGATCTGGAAACCCTCGCAGCCGAGCCCGACGACGAGGACGGCCGCCATGTTGGGGTTGCAGGCATAGCCCCAGGTGGTGCGCTTCAGCACCTCGAAGCTCTCGCCGTTGTAGTCGATGCCGCAACCGGTGCCGTGGGTCAGAGCGATCACGCCATCCACGTTCGGATAGTCGGCGAGCAACCCGGAACGCTTGACCTCCTCGGCCATGAAGCGCGCCGCGGAGGCCGAGCAGTTCACCGAGGTCAGGATGCCGACATAATTGCGCGTGCCGGCCTTGCCGTTTGCCCGGCGGAAGCCCTCGAAGGTCGCCTGCTGTTCGACCGGCAGCACGAATTCGGGCTTGGCCTCGGCGCAGAAGGCATAATCGCGCTCGAAAGCGTGGAAACCGGTATTGTGCTCATGCACCCATTCACCGGGCAGGATATCGACGGTGGCAAAGCCGATGATCTGGCCGAACTTGCGGATCGGCTCATCCTTGACGATCAGGCTGAGCGCCATTTTGTGTCCACGCGGAATCCGCTTCAGCGCCGTCACCCCGGCAGCGGTGACGCCGAGGTCGATCGGATCGACCGCGACGGCGACATTGTCGATCGCGTTCAGCCTGAGGGTGCGTGGCGGCGTGATCTTGTCGAGCATGGGAAACCATTGGCTTGAGCACCGCGGAGGCCGCAGCAAACTAACTAAGCAATGCGCCTCCCGGCGTCAGTTTTCAATCGGTTGAAACGACAGCCTGCCCTGCGGGTACCATCCGCAACGAAAAAGCCCGGCCAGACGGCCGGGCTTCTCGTATGACACAACGCAACATCGGGAGCCTGTCGCCGCCGGCGGGCGGCGCGGGCTTCCGTCTAGATCACTTGGTGGCCGGAACGGCCTTGGCGACGATGCCTTCGAACGGCTTGTAGGCGTCCTTGGCCAGGGCCTGGTAAAGCTCGCCCATCTTCGTCATCTGGGCAACGGCGCCCTCGAAAGCGGTCTTGACGTAGTCGGTCTGGATCTCGAGCGCCTTGTCGAGGGTCTTGACGCCAGCGAGCTTCTCGATGGTCGCGGTGCCGGCCTCGAAGGACTTCTTGGCGTAATCGGTGGCCTCGACGGCGATGCTCTGCACGCCCTTGGAGGTGACGCCGAAGGCCTTCAGGGCCGCATCGACGTTCTCTTTGGAGGCCTTCTGGATCGTCTCGAACTGCTGGATCATGTTTCTTCCCTCGGCACCGTGATGCCGCCTCTGGTGACGAGCCCATGCGGGCCCAGGTTTCTCGTCCCAAGGTCGGATGAAGAGGTCATCACCGGGACTGCTTTGATATTGTGCACCGCAACATAAATGTCAAGGCGACATTGCGATGCACCCAACGCAAAAGGTTCAGGAGTGGACCTTCGCGATCTTTAACGGCTCCGTAACTGCATTCCCCTAGCCTCCCTCACTGTGTCCTGAACGCCACGCTTCGAGAGGCGGGATGGACCAGGGACACGCGTTTTAGTTGAGGCGGGTTGCATGGCTTTTGGTTGCGTTGGTTCCCGGCGCGCGCGGATTCGTGCGTTTGTCGGCCTGATCGGTGTCGTCGCGATCGCGCTCAGCGTGGCCGCGTCTCCGGCGGAGGCGGCGCGCAAGAAGCGGCGCCATGTCGGCGGCGGCTATGCCCCGCCCTATGCCGCGATGGTCGTGGACGTGAAGAGCGGCCGCACTTTGCACGCCGTCAACGAGGATGCGCCGCGCATCCCGGCTTCGATCACCAAGGTGATGACGCTTTATCTCCTGTTCGAGCAGCTCGAGCGCGGTAAGTTCAACATGAACTCGGAGTTGACCGTCTCGGCCAACGCCGCCCGCGAATCCCCCTCCAAGATAGGCTTCAAGCCGGGCGAGACGATCGAGGTACGCGACGCAATCCTCGCCATCGTGACCAAATCCGCCAATGATGTCGCGACCGCGATCGGCGAGAACATCGCCGGCTCCGAGGATGATTTCGCCCGGATGATGACCAGCCGCGCGCGTTCACTCGGCATGCGCAACACCAGTTTCTACAATGCCCATGGCCTGCCGCATAACCCGCCCAACATCACGACGGCGCACGACCTGACCATTCTCGCCCGCGCCATCCAGGAGCGCTTCCCGCGCTATTACCCGATGTTCTCGACGCGGGTGTTCAACTATGCCGGCGGCGCCTATCGCAACCACAACAAGCTGCTCGGCCGCATCGAGGGCGTGGACGGCATCAAGACCGGCTACACCAACCTGTCGGGCTTCAACCTGATGACCTCGGCCAAGGCCGATGGCCGCCACATCGTCTCCGTCGTGCTCGGCGGCCGCTCCGGCGCCTCGCGTGACAAGATCATGGCCGATCTCGTCGTCGCCAGCCTGCCCCGCGCCGCCACCAGCGGCCGCGCCTCCACCCAGATCGCCGAAGCGCCCGAGCCCGAGGAACGTCCGCGCCAGGCCGCTCCGGTCGCGGCGGCCCCGCAGCCGGTCGCCGTCGCCGCCATCGAGCCCGCTCCGCTGCCGGTGCCGCGTCCCCGCATCGAGCAGGCACCTCAGCTTCCCGCCGCCGCCCGCGCCTATGCGGCCCCGGCTGCGCCGACCACGACTCCGATCGCCCCGCCGCGTCCGCTGAACGCTGCCCCGCAGCAGTTGCAGCTCTCCGGCGTGCGCCCCGTCACCGCGACGACGACGCCCTCGGCCATGCGCTGGTCGATCGGCGCGCCTGCCGCCGACGGCAAGATCCTGCGCCCGCCGGCCAATGTCGACGTCACCTCGTCGATCGCCAGAGTCGCGGAGCCGGAGGAGAAGACTGCCGCGCCCGCTCCCGAGCACAAGATCGAACTGCGCAAGCCCGAGATGGCCCCCGCCATCGCCGAGAAGAAGCCGGAGAGCGGCATCACCACGCTCGCCAAGGCCGCCGCCGATACAAAGGCCAGCGACGCCCGCAGCGCAGCAGTCGTCCCGACCGGCAGGTGGATCATCCAGCTCGGTGCCACCGATGATGAGGCCAAGGCCAAGGACATTCTGGTCCGCGCCCGCGCCAAGGCCTCGGGTCCGCTCGCCGACGCCTCGGGCTTCACCGAGAAGGTCGAGAAGGGCGGCTCCACCCTGTTCCGCGCCCGCTTTGCCGGCTTCGAGGACCCCAAGGACGCCGAGAAGGCCTGCGCCAGGCTCAAGCGCGACGGCTTCGCCTGCTTCGCCACCCGCAGCTGACCAACGGAAAGGATCGCAGCCATGACACTCCAGCCGCACACCTTTCCCCAAGCCTCCGGCTCACTTCAGCAAGCCTCGGGCTCACTTCAAAAGGACGTCCTTGGCCTGGTTGACGCGGGCAGCAAGGCCGCTGGTGCCGCCGGCATCCGGATGGATGCGCTTCATCAAGGCCCGATGGGCCTCGCGGACCGCCTGCTCGCCCGCCCCCGGCTGAAGCCCCAGGATCTCGTAGGCCTCCTGCTGCGGCATCGCGCCCGTGCCCGGCGCGCGTCCCTGCCCCGTGTCGCCGTGACCGTCTGCGTGTTCACGCCAGCCGGGCGTCCGGCGGTCGAGATAAGCCTCTAGCAGCCGCGCGCCCTCCGGGTCGCCGGCAAGGCATTCGCGCATCAGCAAGCCGAGCTCCGGCAGGTCGAGCGCGTCCAGTTGGCGCCCCGCAAAGCTGCCGGCGACGGCCTTGCCGGTCATGCCGCCGCTGTCATGGTCGAGTTCCAGCTCCAGCAGCGCCGAGACCACCTTCGAGCGGGCGCCGGGCGTCTCGACCTTGCCGCCGCCCCAGGGAAAACGCATTCCACCCGGCCCATAGGCGCTCCAGCCCAGCAGCCAGGCGCCGAGACCGCCCACGAACACCGCCATGTCCAGCCGCCCGCGCAGCATCAAAACCGCCGCGACACCCAGCGACAGCACGCCGCCGCCGGTCTTGAGAACCTTGGCGAGCAGCTTCGGGTTCGTGCCCGCAAACAGCTTCGAAACCCACCAGACCAGGATCGCGACGCAGATCCCATAGAGCAGCGTCACCGGCGGCCTCCATCCATCGCGGCGAGCAGGCCCTTCGCGACGGGACTGCCGCCCGCGAGCCGGAGCAGCGCCTCGCGCCCGCCGCTGGCATAGGCCGCGGCCCCGCGCAGCAGGTTCAGGAGCGAGTCGGGCGCCGCCGCGTCGAATCGCGCATGCGCCCCGCCGGTCAGCCGCGCCATCGTCGCAAACGCTTGGCCGGCGGCAGCGTCATGCCCCTCCTGGAACAGGAACCCGCGGATGCCGCGCAGGCCGAGTTCGCCGGCCAGCGCCGCAAGCTGGTCGACATCCTCCTCCATCGCATCGCCGACGAAGACGAAGGCGCGCACCGGCACCGTCTTCGCCTCGTCGCGGACATGCCTGAGCACGCGCGCGATCTGCGTCTGCCCGCCCTCGCAAGCGATGCCGCGCATCAGCCCGTTCAACCGCTGCGGTTCGCCGATCCAGCCCGAGGCGCGGCACTCCATCAATCCGCGGAAATAGACCAGCTGCACAGCGAGCCCGCCGCTCGCGGCCGCCACCTCGAACATGCGCGCCTGCAGCGAGCAGGCGAGATCCCAGGTCGGCTGCCGGCTCATCGTCGCGTCGAGCGCGAAGACGAGCCGCCCCGCCTGCCCGCTGGCCAGCGGCGCGAGCTGCTTCGCCGCGCCGAGAAACCGGTCGATCTCGCCGGGGGCGGAACGGCCTGCAGTGGCAGGTGCGTTCCCAGCCGCCTTCTGGACGGCCCTGTCGGTCTTGTCGTTCATGCATCTGATATTGGCCATTGCCCGGGCATTTGCTACCCGTCCGCGCAATGGGAGTGCACGCGCAATGACGCAGGTCGCAATATTCGAAACCGTTTCCGCCATGCGCGCCGCCGTCGCGGGCTGGCACGCAGCTGGGGAAAAGGTCGCATTGGTGCCCACCATGGGCGCGCTGCACGCGGGCCACATCGCGCTGGTCACGGAAGCGCAGCGCCATGCCCGCCGCGTCATCGTCTCGATCTTCGTCAACCCGACGCAGTTCGCCCCGCACGAGGACTTCAAGAAATACCCGCGCACCTTCGACAACGACCGCGCCCTGTTGGCCGAGGCGAACGCCGACGCGATCTTCTACCCCTCCGTCGAGGAGATGTATCCGGCCGGCTTTGCCACGCGCATCCTGCTGCTCGGCCCCGCCGCCGTCGGCCTCGACGACCGGTTCCGCCCGACCCATTTCGAGGGCGTCGCCACGGTTTGCTGCAAGCTCTTTACCCAGTCGCGCGCCGACTATGCCGTCTTCGGCGAGAAGGACTATCAGCAGCTCAAGGTGGTGACGCGCATGGCCGCCGATCTCGACCTCGGCATCGAGATCGTCCCGTTGCCGACCTTCCGCGAGCCCGACGGCCTCGCCATGTCCTCGCGCAACCGCTACCTCTCGGCGGAGGATCGCGAGCGCGCCCCGTTGCTGCACAAGGTCATGCAGGAACTGGCCGCCCGCCTGCGCAACGGCGAGGATTTGTTCAAGGCCGTGGCCGAGGCGCAAGGCGAGATCATTTCGGCCGGCTTCGAACTCGATTACCTCGAAGCCCGCCACACCCAGACGCTCGCACCGGTCACCGGCCTCGGCGACGGGCCCGTCCGGCTGCTGGTGGCGGCAAGGCTCGGCGCGACACGACTGATCGACAATATCGCGGTGTGAGCGGGCATCGACCGCTCCAGAGGCGCCGTCATTCCGGACAAGCCGCGATAGCGGCGCCGATCCGGAATCCATGCCGGAACGCCCGGTTTCAAGGCTCGGGCATGGATTCCGGGTCTTCGCTTCGCTGCGCCCGGAATGACGGCGCGGAGAGGCCGCTACAGCAACCCCAGCTCCGCCAGCTCCCGCCGCATCGCCTCCGCCATCACGCCCAGATCGCTGCCGCGCTCGGCCAGATCCTTCGGCTTGTCGGCGTCGGCCAGATAGCGCCAGCCCTGGAACGGCCGGCACGGACGTGGCGCAACCGGGACCACCACCGGCTCCAGCACGAGATGGCAGCGGCCGATGCCGTCCGCATCGGTGAAGGGCCGGACCGCCGTCAGCTTCTGCCGCGCCGAGACCTGGCCCTTGATCACCCAGTAGAGCGAGCCCTCGTCCATCAGCTCGTCGAGGCGCTTGGGCACCATGCGGGTGGTGTGCGTCTGCTCCTCGGGCCGGCCCATGCGCCGGCGCATCAGCATCTGCTCCTCGATCCACTCCTCGAGGTCGGCGATCGATTCGGCTCCGACGCAGAGCTTGAGCATGTGAAGCGGCATGGCCGGCAATCTAGTGCGGCCCGGGCGAGCCTGCCAGCACCGGCAGCGCTTCTCCACAGGCCGCCTCTCGGATAGCGGGGGTGACGACGCCGCGCCGAAGCCCTAATCCAGACGCGACACACCGGAGAAAACCCATGCACGGACTTGCAGGCAAGGCCATCCTCGTCACCGGCTCCTCCTCCGGCATCGGTTACGCGATGGCGCAGCGGCTGGTCGCCGAGGGAGCGAAGGTGCTCGTTCATGGCCGCGACGAAGCGGAGGTCGCCGCCGCCTGTGCCGCACTCGGTGCATCCACCGCACCCACCACCGGCGATCTCACGGATCCCGCCACGGCCCAGGCCCTGGTCGATGCCACCGTCGCTGCCTTCGGCCGCATCGACGGGCTGGTCAACAATGCCGGCATCTATCCGCGCGGCGTGCTCGGCGAAACCACGGCCGCCTTCTTCGACCATGTCTTCGCAATCAACACCCGCGCGCCGCTGCTCTGCGCCGAGGCCGCGATCCGCGCCTTCCGCCTACAGAAATCGGGCGGCGCCATCGTCACCGTTGGCTCGATCAACGCCTGGTGCGGCCAGTCGAACCTAACCGTCTATTCGATGTCGAAGGGCGCGCTGATGACGATGACGCGCAACATCGCCAATCAACTCGGCCGCGAGAAGATCCGGGCCAACCAGCTCAATGTCGGCTGGACCTTCACCGCCAACGAGGACGCCACGCAGCAGCGCGAGGGCAGGAAGCCCGGCTGGGAAAAGCATGTCCCGCTCGAATTCGCCCCGACCGGCCGCATCATGCAGCCCGAGGAGGTCGCCGCCCATACCGCCTTCTGGCTCTCCGACGACAGCGCCCCGGTCTCGGGCCAGATCTACGAAGTCGAGCAGTTTCCGGTCATCGGGCGCGGACGAACGGCGGATTGAGCGGCTGTCATTCCGGGGCGCGGCGCAGCCGAGAACCCGGAACCCACGACGGGGCGAGCGCGATCGAATCGGGTTGGTAGAGGTCACACCCGGTCGTGGGTTCCGGGTTCTCGCTACGCGAGCCCCGGAATGACAAGCGTGGGCTCACTCCCCCAGCACCACCACCTTCGCCCCCTCGGCCACCTGCCCGCCGGCCTCGCCCGCGACCTCCGTCACCGTCCCGTCGCGCGGGGCGACCAGCACATGCTCCATCTTCATGGCCTCGACGATGGCGAGCCGCTGGCCCTTGACCACCGCCTCACCCGCCGTGACGAAGAGCGCGATCAGCTTGCCGTGCATCGGTGCCTTGACGACGCCGCCCGAGCCTGCCGCCGCGTCGAGATCGACGCTAAACGGATCGAACAGCGACACGGCCGTCTGCCGGCCGCGATGCAGCGCCAGATAGGTGCCGCCCTCGCCCTGCGCCAATGTGATCTCGTGCTCGCCCTCGCCGATCTCATGGCCGGGCAGGCTGACGCGGGCGCCCTCGTCATGCCATTCGATCCGGGCCTCGACCCGCTCGCCATCGACCAGCAGCGGGAGCCCCAACGCCGGCGGCGGCATCAGCGAAAACCCGTCGGCGACGAGCCAGGGCGAACGATGCTCGCCATCGGCACGCTCGGCTGCCTGGGTCAGGCCAGCGAACTGCCGCTCCTCCTCCAGCTGCAGCGCAGCCGCAGCGACCGCGGCCGCATCCAGAGGCTGCGGCTCGGCCCCGAGCGCGGAGATGTTGCGCTCGATGAAGCCGGTATCGAACGGCCCTTCGCGAAAGCCCGGCGACTCGGCCAGTTTCTTGAGGAAGGCGAGATTGGTCCGCGGCCCGGCGACCACCGTCTCGCCCAAAGCCTGCGCCAGCCGGTCGAGCGCCTCGTTGCGCGTCGCGCCATGCGCGATCACCTTGGCGATCATCGGATCATAAAACGGCGTCACCGTATCGCCGGCCTCGACGCCGGTATCGATGCGGATGCCTTCGCCCGCGGGGAACTGCAGCGCCCAGAGCTTGCCGGTCGAGGGCAGGAAGCCTTTTTCCGGGTCCTCGGCATAAAGCCGCGCCTCGACCGCATGGCCGCTCGCGGTCACGTCTCCTTGCGAAAACCCCAGCGGCTCGCCGGCCGCGACCTTCAGCTGCAGCTCGACCAGATCGAGCCCGGTGATCGCCTCGGTCACCGGATGCTCGACCTGCAGCCGCGTGTTCATCTCCATGAAGTAGAAGCGGTCGGCGCGCAGCCCCTCGCGCCCGTCGGCGATGAACTCGACCGTGCCGGCGCCGACATAGCCGACGGCCTTCGCCGCTTCGGTCGCGGCCTTCCCCATGGCGGCGCGGACCTCGTCGCTCATGCCCGGCGCGGGCGCCTCCTCGATCACCTTCTGGTGGCGGCGCTGCAGCGAGCAGTCGCGCTCGTAGAGATGGACGACATTGCCATGGCTGTCGCCAAAAACCTGGATTTCGACATGGCGCGGCGACAGCACGTATTTCTCGACCAGCACGCGCGCATCGCCGAAGGCGTTCTTGCCTTCGCGCTGGGCGCTCGACAGCGCATCGGCGAAATCTTCCGGCCGGTCGACCTTCTTCATGCCTTTTCCGCCGCCGCCCGCGACCGCCTTGATCAGCACGGGATAACCGATGCGGTCGGCCTCCCGCTTGAGGAAATCGCCCCCCTGCTCGGCCCCGTGATAGCCCGGCACCACCGGCACGGAGGCCTTCTCGACCAGCGCCTTGGCGGCGTCCTTCAGGCCCATCGCCCGGATCGCCGAGGCCGGCGGCCCGACGAAGACGATGCCGGCGGCCGCGCAGGCATCGGCGAAATCGGCGTTCTCGGAGAGGAAGCCGTAGCCCGGATGGATGCAGGCCGCGCCGCTCTCCTTGGCGACGGCCAGGATCTTGTCGGCGTCGAGATAGCTCTCGCGCGCCGGCGACGGCCCGATATGCCAGGCCTCGTCGGCCATCTGCACGAACAGCGCATCGGTGTCGGCATCGGAATGGATCGCGATGGTCCGCAAGCCCAGCCGCTTCGCCGTGCGGATCACCCGGCAGGCGATCTCGCCGCGATTGGCGATCAGGATGGAGGGCAGTTTGGCGGCGATCGACATGGGCACAAGTCCTGAGAACCGAGCCGCCTTTATAGCGGGCCCGCCGTCCCTGTCGCGGCCTTGTTGTGCAAATCCGGCTGTGCGGCGTCCCCGTCCTTCGCCTTGCGGACCGAACGCCAGATCGCCCACGTTGCCTGGAAGCACAGCCCCGCCACCAGCAGGTCGAACAGATATTCCGGCCAGCGCACCGGCGCCAGCCGCGCGAACAGCCCCATCAGCGCAAAGCCCGTGGTCGAGATCACGTCGTTGCGCGAGGACAGCCAGGTCGCCTTGATCACCGGGTTCGCCTCGCCCCGGAAGCGCCAGAGCAGGCCCACGATCAGCACCGCGACGACGACCGCGCTCGCCGCCGAAAACCCCAGCGCCCAGATCTCGATCGGGCGCGGGTTCGCGATCTTGGCCCAGAGGTCATAGAGCGTATGCAGCCCGGCCACCGCCATCACCACGCCGATCGCCAGCGCGGCGACCTTCTCGGCCCGCGCATCCCGGCCGAAGACCAGCGCCGCGATGCCGTAGAGCGCGACGTCGTAGACCCAGTCGACGCCGTCCTTGAACAATTGAGGATTGCCGAGCCACAGCGCGACCGCGACGACGCCCGATGCGAAGACGAGAATACCGAGCGCAATGCCCCAGATCGTCAGGGTATAGGCGCGCGCGACGGCGGCGCCTTGAGCCAAGGGTTCGCCCGTCACAGCAGAAAATGAAAGCCGAAGCCGAGGATGACGAGCCCGGCCGCCACGATTTGCGCGATGAAGAGCGGCTTCAGCCTCGCCAGCTGGCCGGCCTGAAACTCGGCCCTCTCGGCACGGGACATGCGGTCGCGCGCCTTGAACTGCTCCTCCAGAACCCGGGGATCGTGGCTCGCTCCGTCACGCTCCAGATCCATCCGCACGGCGATGAACCCGATCACAAGGCCGAGGATGCCTAGGCCGAAAAAGCCGACCAGACGCAACGCGCCATAAACGACGCCGATCGCGATCGCCGCAAGGACGGGAAACGCGACATAGTCCCATTTTGTGAAGCGCATCCGACGATCATGCGAATTAACCGGACGTCCGTCCAGCATCACCACATATCGAGCGCGACTCTCGCCTCGTCGGACATGCGCGACTGGTCCCAGGGCGGATCGAACGTCATCGTCACCTGGACGCCCGAGACGCCCGGCACGGTGGCGACGGCATTCTCGACCCAGCCCGGCATCTCGCCGGCGACCGGGCAACCCGGCGCGGTCAGCGTCATGTCGATCGCGACCATGCGGTCGTCGCCGATATCGACGCGGTAGATCAGGCCGAGCTCGTAGATGTCGGAGGGGATTTCGGGATCATAGACCGTCTTCAGCGCGGCGACGATGTCGTCGGTGAGGCGGTCGATCTCCTCCGGCGGCAGGGCGGAACTGGCGCCCATGGTCGGCGCGTTCGGCTTCAGGTCTTCGACGGTATCGGTCATCGCAACATCCAGTTCACGAACTTGGTTTGGCCGCGGTTATACAGCGATCCCACCGGTGCCGTCATCCTTGCAGGAAACACCGCCGTCATTCCGGGCGGAGCGCAGCGCAGACCCGGAATCCATGCCGGAACGCAACGACACTGTGCTCAGGCATGGATTCCGGATCGGCGCCGCTGCGCGGCCTGTCCGGAATGACATGGTGGTTCCGTCAAAAACTTCAGGAGAACAGCGTCTCAGCCTTCCGCAGGGCTTCGACCAGTCTATCGACTTCTTCCAGCGTATTGTAGAGGCCGAACGAAGCACGGCAGGTCGATGTCACGCCATATCGTGCGAGCAGCGGCATGGCGCAATGGGTGCCGGCCCGAACCGCGACGCCCGCCCGGTCGATCACGGTCGCGACGTCATGGGCGTGGGCGCCCTTCATCTCGAAGGCGACGATCGCGCCCTTGTTCCTGGCCTTGCCGAAGATGCGGATCGAGTTCATCTCGCCGAGCCGCTCCATCGCATAAGCGCCGAGCCTGGCTTCGTGGGCCGCGATGTTCTCGGCGCCCAGCGCCATCATGTAATCGAGCGCGGCGCCCAGGCCCACGGCCTCGACGATCGCCGGCGTGCCGGATTCGAAGCGGTGCGGCGGGTCGTTATAGGTCACATCGTCTTCGGTCACGGTGACGATCATCTCGCCGCCGCCTTCATAGGGCGGCAGCTTGGCGAGCCATTCGCGCTTGCCCCAGAGGATGCCCGAGCCCGTCGGCCCATAGGTCTTGTGGCCGGTGAAGCAGTAGAAGTCGCAGCCCAGCGCCTGCACGTCGACCGGGAGGTGCACCGCGCTCTGGCTGCCGTCGACCACGAGCGGCAGGCCATGCGCCTTGCAGATCGCGGCGACCTCGGCGATCGGCACGATCGTCCCGATCGCATTCGACATATGCGTCAGTGACACCACTTTCGTGCGAGACGTGATCAGCTTCTCGAACTCCTCGATCAGGAAATTGCCATCCTCGTCGACCGGTGCCCATTTGATCACGGCGCCATTGCGCTCGCGCCAATAGTGCCAGGGCACGATGTTGGAGTGGTGCTCCAGGATCGAAAGAATGACCTCGTCGCCCTCGCCCAACTGGAGATGGCGCCCGAGCGAAGAGGCGACGGTGTTCAGCGAGCCGGTCGAGGATCGCGTAAAGACGATCTCGTCGAGATGGGCCGCATTGAGAAAGCGCCGGGCGCTTTCGCGGGCGCCCTCATAGGCTTCGGTCGAGGCGTTGGCGAGATAATGCAGCCCGCGATGGACGTTGGCATAGTCCTCGCGCATCAGCCGCGTCATCGCCTCGATCACGGCCTCGGGCTTCTGGGCCGAGGCCGCATTGTCGAGATAGACCAGCGGCTTGCCATAGACTTCGCGGGACAGGATCGTGAAATCCTTGCGGATCGCCGCGACGTCGTAGGGTCTGGCCAGCGCGTTCATGAGATCGCTTCCACCTTGCGCTGCGCCAGCCAGGCTTCGATCTCGCTCATCACCAGCTCGCGCAAGGCCTCGTCGACGACGAAGGCGACCGCCTCGCCGGCGAAGGCCTGCAGGACGAGCGCCTCGGCTTCCGTCCGCGGCAGCCCGCGCGCCATCAGATAGAACAGCTGGTCGCCGTCCATCTGCGCCACCGTCGCGCCATGCCCGCAGACCACGTCGTCGGCGAAGATTTCAAGCTCCGGCTTGTTGAACATCGTCGCGCCGTCGTTCAGCAGCAGCGTGTTGCTGCGCATCCCGCCATCGGTCTTCTGGGCATGGGGACGCACGATGACCTTGCCCTGGAATACGCCGGTCGCCTCGCCACCGATGATGTTCTTGAACATCTCGCGGCTGACGCCGTGGGGCACGGCATGGTCCATCACCAGCGTCACGTCGGAATGTTCGGCGGCGCTCAGCAGGTTGACGCCGCGCAGGCCGATCTCGCTGTGTTCGCCGGCATATTTGACGAAATACTGCTGCCGCAGCGTCGCAGCCTTGCAGACCAGCGAGAAGCTCTCGAACTTCGCTTGCGCGCCGACCGTCGCGAGCAGGCTCAGCACCTGCACGGTCTCAGGGCTATGGCGCGTCACGAGACGCAGATGCTGGACATCGCTCTCGTCACCGGTCTCGAACACGATCGCACCGTTGATCTGGGAGGCCTTGGGGCCGGCGCTTTCGCTGATCTCGACGATTGTCGCCTTCACGGCCTTGCCCGCCAGCACGACGGAGCGGTGGAAGATCGCGCGCTCCTCCTCGCCCGAGGCGAGCGAGATGATCGCGATCGGCCGGGCGAGCTCCGTCCCCTCCGCGATCTCGACGAAGACGCCATCGCGCATCAGTGCCGTGTTCAGCATCAGCCCGGTGTCGCTGTCGGCGATGCTCGGGCCGGCCAGCACGCGGGTCAGGTCGCCGCGATCGGAGATCAGCGCATCCGTCAGCGGCCTGATGCTCACGCCCTCGGGCAGGCCTTCCAGCGTCGAGAGATCGGGCGCGAACATGCCGTCGACCAGCACGAGGCGCACGCCGTCGAGCGGCAGCGCGGCGAGCCTCGCCGTGACGGCTGGCGTGACCGTCGCCACCGACGCGAGCGGCTTGGCCTCGCGCAGCAGCCCGCGCAGATCGGTATAGCGCCAGGATTCGAGCCGGCGATGCGGCAGGCCCTTGGCCTCGAAGCCGGCAAAGGCGTCCTCGCGCAGCTTGCGCACCGGCAACGTGCCCGAAAGCTCGCCCTTGGCGCCGGCGAATTGCTGCGACAGAACCTGTTCGGCCGCTGTCTTCAGGGGTGTGACGATGGCCATCACGCAGCGTCCGCGTAAGCTGCGTAGCCGCTCTTTTCGAGCTCCAGCGCCAGTTCCTTGCCGCCTGTCTTCACGATCCTGCCCTTCGACATGACGTGGACCGTATCGGGCACGATATGCTCCAGAAGGCGCTGGTAATGGGTGATGACGAGGAAGCCGCGATTGGCGGCGTGCAGGCGGTTGACGCCGTCGGCAACGATCCGCAGCGCGTCGATATCGAGCCCGGAATCGGTCTCGTCGAGGATGCACATCGACGGCGAGAGCAGCGCCATCTGCAGGATCTCCATGCGCTTCTTCTCGCCGCCGGAGAAGCCGACATTGAGCGGCCGGCGCAGCATCGCCTTGTCGATGCTCAAGCTGTCGGCCGCAGCGTTGACCTGCCTGATGAAGTCGGGCGTCAGCAGTTCGGCCTCACCCCGCGCGCGCCGCTGCGCGTTCATCGCCGCCTTCAGGAAGGTCATGGTGGCGACGCCGGGGATCTCCAACGGATACTGGAAGGCGAGGAAGATGCCGGCCGCCGCGCGCGCATCGGCCTCCATCTCCAGCACGTTCTCGCCATTGAGCAGGATCTCGCCGTCGAGAACCTCATAGTCCTCCTTGCCGGCGATCACGTAGGAGAGCGTCGATTTGCCGGAGCCGTTAGGGCCCATGATGGCTGCGACCTCGCCGTCATTGACGGTGAGTGTCAGCCCATTGAGGATCTGCTTGTCCTCGTCGGCGATCTTGACGACGAGATTGCGAATTTCGAGCATTGTAGTTCCCTTACTCACACGTCCCGATTTGCTGTTCAGGACGATAAAATTCAATTCCTTGGATGAAGCTATGCTGCGACAAGACGGCTGCCAGCTTGCCTTTGATCTTTTGTTCGAGGAAAATGGTCACAAAGAATCCATTGTCTGCACCATCGGCCCTTTCGATAATGTCGATCTTTGACAGACCTCGAAAAACGGAGATGTCGCCTTCAAAGCCGTTCTCAACATTTCGAAAGTTACCAAGCTCTCGACCTGACAAACCTGAGAACTGGAATTTTCGCTAATCTGGCAATCTTTTCGATGCAGTTGCCAATGCATTTGCCGAGTGAAAATCTAAGCCAATCCCGGTTTCGAACGTGCAGGCCAGAGAGGTTTGAGCCGCTACCGAACTCTCCGCTCCATCGACCAGCGCCCAGATTGCGATAACAGCAGAAAGGTGCACGATCGCAGGACTCTTCACCCCACGCTCCCCTCGAGCGAGATCGAAATCAGCTTCTGCGCCTCGACCGCGAACTCCATCGGGAGCTGCTGCAGCACCTCCTTGACGAAGCCGTTGACGATCAGCGCCACCGCCTCCTCCTCGGACAAGCCCCGCTGCTGGCAATAGAACAACTGGTCCTCGCCGATCTTCGAGGTCGTCGCCTCATGCTCGAAGATCGCCGACGCGGTCTTGGCCTCGATATAGGGGATGGTGTGCGCGCCGCACTGGTCGCCGATCAGCAGCGAGTCGCAATTGGTGAAGTTGCGAGCGCCGGTCGCCTTGCGATGCGCCGAGACCATGCCGCGATAGGTCGAGTCGGATTTCCCGGCTGCGATGCCCTTGGCGATGATTTTTGAGGTCGTGTTCTTGCCGAGATGGATCATCTTGGTGCCGGAATCGACCTGCTGCGCCCCGTTCGACACCGCGATCGAGTAGAACTCGCCGCGCGAGCCGTCGCCGCGCAGGATGCAGGACGGGTATTTCCAGGTGATCGCCGAGCCGGTCTCGACCTGCGTCCAGGAGATCTTGGAGTTCCTGCCGCGGCAGTCGCCGCGCTTGGTGACGAAGTTGTAGATGCCGCCCTTGCCCTCGGAATCGCCCGGATACCAGTTCTGCACGGTCGAGTACTTGATCTCGGCATCATCCAGCGCGATCAGCTCGACCACCGCCGCATGAAGCTGGTTCTCGTCGCGCTTGGGCGCGGTGCAGCCTTCGAGATAGCTCACATAGGAGCCTTCCTCGGCGATGATCAGCGTGCGCTCGAACTGGCCGGTATTCTGCTCGTTGATGCGAAAGTAGGTCGACAGCTCCATCGGGCAGCGCACGCCCTTGGGGATGTAGACGAAGGAGCCATCGGTAAAGACGGCGCAGTTCAGCGTCGCGAAATAGTTGTCGGTCACCGGCACGACGGTGGCGAGGTACTTCTTCACCAGTTCGGGGTGCTCCTGGATGGCATCCGAGATAGAGCAGAAGATCACGCCGGCCTGCGCCAGCTCCTTCTTGAAGGTGGTGACGACCGAAACCGAGTCGAACACGGCATCGACCGCGACGCGGTTCTCCGGGGCGACGCCGGCCAGGATCTCCTGTTCGCGCAGCGGGATACCGAGCTTCTTGTAGGTTTCCAGGATAGCCGGATCGACCTCGTCGAGCGACTGTGGCGAGGCCCCGGACTTCGGCGCGGCATAATAATAGATGTTCTGGTAGTCGATTGGGGGGTAGTTCACCCGCGACCATGCCGGCTCGGTCATGGTCTTCCAGCGCTTGAAGGCATCGAGCCGCCATTCCAGCATCCAGGCCGGCTCGTTCTTCCGCGCCGAGATATAGCGCACCGTGTCCTCGGTCAGGCCCTTGGCGGGCTTGTCCATCTCGATCTCGGTGACGAAGCCGTATTTGTATTCGGTCACGTCGATCGACTTGACCTGATCGATGGTCTCCTGGACCGCTGCCATCACTCACTCTCCTGTCGCGGGTTCAAGGCCCGCCGGTTTGGTCTTCGTATGGCCGAAAGGGCTCAGGCGGCTGCCTGGACGTCCCGGCTCTTGGTCGCGACCAGCGCTTTCGCATAGGCCGCCAGAAACTGCGAAATCTCAGCCTCGCAAGTGGTCCAGCCGAGGCTGGCCCGCAAGGCCCCTGCGCTCATGGCAGGGTCGACGCCCATGGCGTCCAGCACATGCGAGCGCTTGACCTTACCCGACGAGCAGGCCGACCCGGACGACAATGCAACCCCCGCCAGATCGAGCATGATCAGCGCGGTCTCGGCCCTGATGCCGGGCGTGGCGAAAGCGCTGGTATTGGGCAGCCGCGCCGCTCGCCGGCCGAAGATCGCCGTGTCGGGTGCCAGCTCCAGTAGCCCGGCCTCCAGCCGGTCGCGCAAGCCCGCCAGCCTGAGCGCCTCGGAGGCCAGAGCCACGCCCGCCAGTTCGGCCGCGATGCCGCAGCCGACGATGCCCGGGAGGTTCTCTGTACCGGCTCGCCAACCGCGCTCCTGTCCGCCGCCGCGCAGCAGCTTGTCGCTGAGTTCCAGCGCACCGGTGCGAAACACGATCGCACCGACACCCTTCGGCCCGCCGAGCTTGTGGGCAGACAGCGTCAAGACATCGACGCCCAGCGCCTCGATGTCGATGGCGATCTTGCCGGCAGCCTGCACCGCATCGCTATGCACCAAGGCGCCGAACCGCTTTGCCAGCGCCGAAACCGCGGCGATCGGCTGGATCACGCCAGTCTCGTTATTGGCGAGATGCAACGAAATTAACACCCGGGCGCCGGGATTGTCCGCGACGAGCCGCTGCAGCCGCGCCTCGATCCAGTCCAGATCGGCAAGCCCATCGGCATCGACCGGGATCGCCTCGGCGGCGCCGGAAGCAAAGCGATGCCCGTCCCGCACGCAAGGATGCTCGGTCGCGCCATGCAGCAGCAGCGACGCCGGCACACGCACACAAGCTGACCCGCCGCCGCAATCCATCAGTCCCGGCGACAGCACCGTCGCATTCGCCTCGGTGCCGCCGCTGGTGAAGACGACATTCGCAGCCTTCGCCCCAACGAGGCCTGCGACCTGCGCCCGAGCCTGCTCGATCGCGCCACGCGCCGCCCTGCCCTCGCCATGCACCGAGGACGGATTGCCCGGCATCGCCATCGCGCGCGCCATCGCCTCGCCGACGGCCGGACGCACCGGCGCGGTCGCATTGTGGTCGAGATAGGCGCGGGATGGCCCGGTCACGTTGCGTCAGACTCTCTCTTCGTCGGGTGGCATCTTCGGCGACGGCACGAAAGGCTTGAAATCGCACCCCCGCACCGTGCTATAGCCGCCCGTCCTAGCCAGCCGGAGGCAGGAGCAACGGCGACGCCATTCGGCGCCAGATCCGCATGTTCCCGTATCGTTCACGGCTGTTAGAACCATTCTAAGCGCTCTGATGTAGGGCGCGAGCGGCGAGGCCGTCAAGGGCGAACGGGTGTTTTGCGCAAGGCCAGCGGCCTCGCATGGCCTCTCGCACATGGCCTTGCCCAAGCAAAAGGCGAAAGAACGATGCCAGAGGTGATTTTCAACGGGCCGGCCGGCCGGATCGAGGGCCGCTACCAGCCCGCCAAGAAGCGCGGCGCGCCGCTCGCCATCATCCTGCATCCGCACCCGCAATTCGGCGGGACGATGAACAACCAGATCGTCTACAACCTGTTCTACACCTATGTGAACCGTGGCTTCTCGGCGCTGCGCTTCAACTTCCGCGGCGTCGGCCGCAGCCAGGGCCATTTCGACCATGGCGCGGGCGAGCTTTCGGACGCGGCCGCCGCGCTCGACTGGATGCAGGCGCTCAACCCCGAGGCCAAGAGCTGCTGGATCACCGGCGTCTCCTTCGGCGCCTGGATCGGCATGCAGCTCCTGATGCGCCGTCCCGAGATCGAGGGCTTCATGTCGATCGCGGCGATGGCCAACCGCTACGATTTCTCTTTCCTCGCCCCCTGCCCGTCCTCTGGCTTGTTCGTGCACGGCTCGGAGGATCGCGTCGCGCCGGTCAAGGAGGTCATGGCCGTGATCGAGAAGGTGAAGACCCAGAAGGGCATCCAGATCGAACACGCCGTGGTCGAGGGCGCCAACCACTTCTTCGACGGCAAGGTCGACCAGCTCATGGAGCAGGTCGGAGCCTATCTCGACCGCATGGTCGGGCCGGAGATCCCGAAGGAAGAGCGCGAGGCGGAGCAGGACGAGGCCTGAGAGGCTCCGGCGGCAAGGCGAAACTGCCAGATTTCGACTAGAGCGAACCCATGACCACCTTCAAATCCGATCTCCTCCGCACCCTCTCCGAGCGCGGCTACGTCCACCAGATTTCCGATCCGGAGGGGCTGGATGCTGCCGCGCTGAAGGGGCCGATCAGCGCCTATATCGGCTTCGACGCGACGGCGACCTCGCTCCATGCCGGCTCGCTGATCCAGATCATGATGCTGCATTGGATGCAGGCGACCGGGCACAAGCCGATCGCCCTGATGGGCGGCGGCACCTCGATGGTCGGCGATCCGTCCTTCAAGGAGGAATCGCGCAAGCTGCTGACGGTCGAGGACATCGAGCGCAATCTCTTCGGCATCAAGCGCGTCTTCGCCAACTACCTCGATTTCGCCGGTGCGGCGACCATGATGAACAACGCCGACTGGTTGCTCGGCCTGAACTACCTGGAATTCCTGCGCGATGTCGGCCGCCACTTCTCGGTCAACCGGATGCTGTCCTTCGACAGCGTCAAAACCCGGCTCGAGCGCGAACAGTCGCTCTCCTTCCTCGAATTCAACTACATGATCCTGCAGGCCTACGACTTCGTCGAGCTGAACAAGCGCACCGGCTGCATCCTGCAGATGGGCGGCTCCGACCAGTGGGGCAACATCGTCAACGGCATCGATCTCGGCCACCGGATGAGCAACGTCCAGCTCTACGCGCTGACCTCGCCGCTCCTGACCACTTCATCGGGCGGCAAGATGGGCAAGACCGCGTCCGGTGCAGTCTGGCTCAATGCCGATCTGATGAGCGCCTATGAGTTCTGGCAGTTCTGGCGCAACACCGAAGACGCCGATGTCGAGCGCTTCCTGAAGCTCTACACCACGATGCCGATGGCCGAGATCGCGAAGCTGGCGGCGCTCGGGGGGGCCGAGATCAACGAGGCCAAGAAGGTGCTTGCGACCGAGGTCACGGCGATGCTGCATGGCCGTGCCGCGGCGGAGGCTGCCTTCGAGACGGCGCGCAAGACATTTGAGGAAGGTTCGCTCGCAGCCGATCTGCCGAGCGTCTCGATGTCGCTCGACGAGTTCGCTTCAAATCTCGGCATTCTGACGGCTTTCGTGAAGGCGGGTCTCGTCCCCTCCACCGGCGAGGCGCGCCGGCAGGTCAAGGCCGGCGGGCTGCGGGTGAACGATGTGCTGGTGACCGACGAGCGTGCCGTACTCGGCAGCGCCGATCTGACGTCGGAGGGCGCGATAAAGCTCTCCTTCGGGAAGAAGAAACACGTCCTGCTGCGGCCGGAGTGAGCCGGAACTTCAGCGCGTCGGCGCAGCCGGCGCCTGTCCTGGCTGGACCGGCCGCTGCTCTGGCGCGCCGCCAAGCGGATCGACGAATCGGCGCAGGATGCCCGGTGCAAGCGCCGAGAGCGGGTTGACCGACATGGTCGGCGCACTCGCCGCGCCCGAGATTCGGAAATTCACCGCGAACAACCCGCCATACTGGCTGCCGCCGCCGAGCAGCGCGCCGACGACGGGAACCTGCGCAAAGGCGTTGTTGAACGCATAGCCCGGCACGAAGGTGCCGCCGATATCGACGCGGTCGCGCCCATAATCGACATTGCCCTGCAGGGTGAAGCCGACCTGCTGGCCCCAGATCACCATGTCGGACACGTCGAGCCGGCTGGCCGAGCGGGTGAACTCGGCCCTGAGCTTGGTGAAAGCGACCTCGCTGGCATCGATGGCGACCGGCGGCGCCGTTCCGCCGGTCCGATCCGGCGCGCCCGCGCCGGCGTCGCCAACGACGCGGCGCAGCGCCGGCTCGTCGCGGACGACGAAATTGCGGAACAGCAATTCGCCGCTCTGGCGCACATCGCCGGGCCCGATGCTCAGGAAGAAATCGCCGCCATAGGCCCGCCGATACAGATCGATGAAGCGCAGCAGCGCGCCGCCATTCTCGGACTGGATCGTCAGCGGAGCGTTGTTCTGGCCCTGTTTGGCGGTGACGTCGGCACGCCCGATCTTTCCCTGAAACGCCACGGATCGCACGTCGCCGCCGCGCTTCGAGAGCTTCAGCGACGCGTTGCTGATCGCCTCGTTGTTGAACCCCGTCAGGATCGGCACGTCGAGATCGATGTCGATGTCGCCGCCCTTGGCTGCGGCCTTGTCGCTGCGCGGTGCCGGACCCGGCGCATTCTGCGCATCGCGGATGAACGGCCTGACATCTGCGACCGCACCGCGCACGACCAGCTTGACGACATTGCCGTCGCGCTTGGCCTCGACCTTGAGATTGTCGCCGGGCGAGAGCCTGACTTGCGACAGGCTCGCAACGTCGAGGCCATTCTGCTTGGTCAGCTCGATCCGGCCCTTGATCAAGGCAGGGGCCGCATCCAGCGTGAAATCCTCGAGATCGGGCCCGTCTGGGTCGGCGACATAGGTGAAGCTGATCCGTCCGTTGCGGCCGGCCGGCTTGAGCAGCCCGGGAATGAGCCCGTCGATCGAGGCCTTGGTCAAGTCGATCTCGATCCTAGGCGGCCCATCGCCGCTCTTGCCCACTTGCTTGACCGCCTTGACCTGCACGGGTCCCGAAATACCCGCTTCCGGCCCGAAGCCACGCTTCTGGCGTGCTGCGTTGTCGAGCGTCATAGAGAGCGTCGCCTCGCCCTGCCCTTTCGGATTCTGTCGGATCTCGATCTGGCTGCGATCCCCGCTGATGCGGGCCTCGCCCTTGATCACGAGCCCGGCCCGGTCGAAACTGACCAGCATTGTGCCGCCATCGAGCTTCTCGGTCCCCAGCAGCGTGTCCGAGGCCACATTGGTCAGCGCACCACTGCTCTGGACGACGACTTCGCCCGGCCTGGGGTCATCAGCCATCGGCAGCGAGATGACTGTCTTCAGATCGCTGTTGCCGCGAAGAGCTGCGGGGTCGATTTGCCCGGGCGAGAACTCCTTCAGCGCCGGAAAGGCGAAGAGCGCCGCCAGCGCCTCCATCGGCCCCGTCGAACGAAAACTCGTGCGCGACGGTGCGCGCTGCAGCCAGATTTCCGGCAGAACGAACGTGCCTTCGCTCAGCGTCAGGCGGCGATCGCCGCCGAGATCGGCCGTCGCCTGCGGAATGGCAAGGTTCACGGTCCGCCCCGTCGCGCCGCCGACGATCCGGGCATCGATCAGAGGCGGTAGTCCGGGATCCGGCAGGAACCGCACATTTGTCGCATCGACCGATACGGCGAGCGCGGCGTCGGGCATACCGGCGCCGCCGACCAACCGGGCGTGGTCCTCGGCCGGCAGGTCGAGCTTGACCTCGACATTGGCGATACGGCCCGAAGCGACCTTGCGCGACAGCGTGATGTGCAGCTCCGGCGAGGTCCAGCGCGGCCAGACCGCGAGCACTGCGCGCGCATCGGAATCGGTCGCCCTGATCGACAGCCGCTGCGTGGGGGAGGTTCCGACCTGCTGCACATAGCCGCTCATGTCGGCATGGATGGCCGGCCCGCTCAGCGACATCGCCTCGATTGTCACCTCGCCCGCACGGTTGTCCACCGACAGGTTGGCTTTGAGCGCGTCGACGGCGACGGGAGGATCGGAATCGAGACCACGGACCTGTCCGCTTGCCTCGATCGTGGCGCGCCAGACACCCTGATCCTGCTGCAGTGTTCCCGCACCAGAAAGCCTGGTCGCTCCTGCCTGGATCTGAGCGCTGCGAATCCGCAGATCGTTGAGGTTGGCACCACTCTCGATCTCTACATGACCACCGTCGATCGTCATCGGTTCGATCGGCCCGTCGGCAAATCTTATGGTGCCGCGACGCACGTCGAAGCGCGCCTTGATGGTGCGATCGCCATTGGGCTTCTGCTGCAGCGAAGCCTTGCCCGTCACCGGCAGCCCATCGATCGACATGCCCCCCGTGCCGAAGGCGAGCGCCACGACCTCGGCGGGCTCGAAACGGATGATGTCGATGTCGGCCCGCCGGGTTCCGTCCGGATCGGTCGAGAGATCGACGGCCATCTCCTTCCAGCGGCTTCCGGTGCGCCCCCTCATGGTCAGGCGGGTGACACGCTCGCCGCTTCGCGAGAGCCTGATGTCGACATCCTCGAGCCCGGCCTTCTGCCGGCCATCCGGGTCGACCAGCGCCAGCCTCGCGCCCTGCATACCCGCCGTCTCCAGCGCTCCGAGCAGACCATCGCCCTGTGCCAGCGTCGTCACCGCCCCCATCACGGCGGTGAAGGCGTTCCAGTGATCGCCGTCGGGCAGCACGGGCGTCTGCGGCGTCTCCGGTGGGGCGCTATCGGCATTCACGATCAGCGCACCGTCGTGATTGACGCCGAGCCTGACATTGACGCCACGCAGATCCACCGAGATCAGCCTTATCTCGCCGCGCAGCAGCGCCATCGGTTCGTAACCGAGCAAGGCTTCCGGCGCACGGAAAGCCGTACCGTTGCGATGCCGGAACGAGACCTGCCGGACCCTGAGCTGCGAGCGCCCGTCGATCCGTCCGAGCTCGGCCGAATCGGCGTCGACCTGCCAGTCCGGCCCGAGCCGCTCGGCGAGCGCGGTCGAGATCCGTCCCTCCAGCCCCGACAGCGGCACGATCCCGGTCACCAGCAGTGTGGCAACGGCGCCGGCCAGTGTCAGCGCGGCGACGCCGACTGCAACGACGATCGTCACCAGCCCGGCCTTTGCGCGTCGCGCCACGGCCGCCGTATCACAGGCCTCCGCCTGGGATGCCGCATCGATCGGCGTTTGCTGTGAAACCGACGACTTATCTGTCACCTGCAGCCTTCGTGTTCGTCAGTGGCAGGTCGGATCGATCCCGCGGAAGCCGGACAAAGCCGTTGCAACACGGCCGTCGCGAAGGCCGCGGTCAATCCTATCCGATTCGTCGCGAATTCCGCGGGACAACTCTCAGCCATAGGTGGTCTGGCCCCGAAAGGCGCCCCATATCTCGAATGGCCCGCAGCATCCGCTGCATGCAGCCTGAACGCGACGAAAGGAAGGCAGTCATGACTTTGAAGGAAGGCGATGATGCCCCGGACTTCACCCTCGACAGCGACGGGGGCGGCACAGCGTCGCTTTCAGCCTTCAAAGGCCGCAAGCTCGTCCTCTACGCCTACCCCAAGGACGACACCCCCGGCTGCACTCAGGAGGCGATCGCTTTCAACGGACTGCGAAAGGCCTTCGCCGAGGTGAACACCGAGATTCTCGGCATTTCGCCCGATCCAGTGAAGAGCCATGACAAGTTCAAGAAGAAGCACGGGCTGGAGTTCCCGCTCGCCGCCGACGAGACCCAGGCGATTCTTAGCGCCTATTGCATCTGGGTCGAGAAGAGCATGTACGGACGCACCTATATGGGGGTCGAGCGCACCACATTCCTGATCGACGTAAACGGCAGGATCGCCCGGATCTGGCCGAAGGTGAAGGTTGCCGGCCATGCGGAGGATGTGCTGGCGGCAGCACAGGCGCTGTAACACCGGTCTAGTCCCGGCGGTTTGCGAAGGATTAACCTTAATCATGTCTGATCGCGTCATCGGCAGCGTAACATCCGGTATCGCGTATGACCCATTCCGCCTCGACAGGTCCGGCCCTCCCCGTCACGGGCCTCGTCTCGCACAAAACCTACACGCTCAGCCGCATGACGGTCCTGGCCGGGCTGGGATGTCTCATCCTGACCACGGCCTGGAGCGCCGCCACCGGCTGGTACATCCTCAGCAAGGACGATCTGGCGGCGCGGCTGATCGCCCGCGAGACCACCCGCCAATACGCCTATGAGGATCGCATCGCATCGCTGCGCGCCGATATCGACCGGCTGGCCAGCCGGGCGCTGCTCGACCAGGACGGCGTCGAGGCCAGGGTCGACGAGTTGGCGACACGGCAGGCCGATCTCGAAACCAAGCAGTCACTGGTCGCCGCGATCGCGGACACACTGCAGGCCGGCGGCATCGCTCCATCATCGAAAATTCCGCTGCGTTCGCGCCTTATCAAGCCCGAGGAGCCGATCCGCGCCTCCGGCGTGACCAGCTTCGCTCCGATCGCGCCGAACCTGAAGCCGATGCCGGCGCCCGACAGCCCGGCGCTGCGCGGAGCGGAAGATCGCAAGAACGAGACTTGGCAGTCCGGCGAGACGGCACAGCCGCCCGCCAAACGCATCGAAACCACGCTTGCCCGGCTCGCCCAGGCAATCTCCCACACCAGCGGCGCCCAGCTCGACGCGTTGCGCGAGATGGACCAGAGCCTCGCCGAGACGCAGAAGAAGCTGCGCGGCGCGCTCTCGGAGACCGGACTCGACACCGAGCGCATGACCTCGAACGATGTCCCCAAGGGCGTCGGCGGCCCATTCGTCCCGTTCAGGATCGATCCCTCCGCGGGCCCCTTCGAGGCGACGCTGAGCGCAATCCAGCCCCGCATTGCCGCGGTCTTCCGGCTTCGCGGCCTCGTCGACAGCCTGCCGCTGCGTCGCCCGATGGACGCCGAAGCCGACTTCACCTCGAACTACGGCTACCGGGTCGACCCGTTCACGCGCGCCCCAGCCATGCACACCGGCGTAGATTTCAGGGCCGAGCACGGTTCTCCGATCCGCGCCACCGCACCCGGAAAGGTCGTTACAGCGGAATACTCGGGCGGCTACGGCAACATGGTCGAGATCGAGCATGTCGGCGGCGTCTCGACCCGCTACGCCCATATGTCGGCGATCTCGGTCGCGGTCGGCCAGACCGTCGCGACCGGCGCGGTTCTGGGTCGCATCGGTTCCACGGGCCGCTCGACCGGCCCCCATCTCCACTACGAGACCCGCATCAACGACGAACCGCTCGACCCGACCCGCTTCTTGAAAGCCGGCGCGAAGCTTGCCGCAAAGGGCTGAGCCTTTTCTGTTCCGCAGAGAAACACTGCGTCATCCCGGACAAGCCGCGAAAGCGGCGCAGATCCGGGATCCATCATAGGGTAGCGTCGCTCCTCTATAATGGATCCCGGCGCTCCGGCCGAGATGACGGCGCGCTTTACTGAAGAACGAAAGGTCCAGCACCAGATTTGCTAGTCGATGTCTTCGACCTCGACTTCCGTTCCATACACGCGTTGAGCGAGAGACGCCTCCATGAACGGATCGAGCGCCCCGTCCAATACCTCGCTAGGAGCCGTCGAGCTCACGCCGGTGCGCAGATCCTTCACCAACTGATAGGGCTGCAGCACATAGGAGCGGATCTGGTGGCCCCAGCCGATATCGGTCTTGGAGGCCTGCTCGGCATTCGCCTTGTCTTCCCGCTTCTTAAGTTCGACCTCGTAGAGCCGGGCGCGCAGCATGTCCCAGGCCTTGGCCTTGTTCTTGTGCTGCGATCGCTCCTGCTGGCACGAGACCGCGATCCCTGACGGGATATGCGTGATACGCACGGCCGAATCGGTCGTGTTGATGTGCTGCCCGCCCGCTCCCTGCGCCCGGTAGGTGTCGATCCGGCAATCCGATTCGTTGATGTCGATGATGATGCGGTCGTCGACGACCGGATAGACCCAGACCGATGCGAACGAGGTCTGCCGCCGCGCATTCGAATCGAACGGCGAGATGCGCACCAGCCGGTGCACGCCGCTTTCGGTCTTCAGCCAGCCATAGGCATTGTGACCCTTGAACTGCAGCGTCGCCGACTTGATGCCAGCGGTGTCGCCGTCCTGATATTCCAGCGTCTCGACCTTGAGCTTCCGACGCTCGCCCCAGCGCCGGTACATGCGCAGGAGCATCTCGGCCCAATCCTGGCTCTCCGTACCGCCCGCGCCGGGATGGATTTCGAGATAGGTATCGAGCATGTCGGCCTCGCCGGAGAGCAACGTCTCCACCTGCCGGCGTGCCGCCTCGACCTCGACCGACTTGATGCCGGCCTCGCCCTCGGCGATCGAATCCTGATCGCCCTCCATCTCGCCGAGTTCGATGAAGGTCAGGGCATCTTCGAGATCGCGCTCGAGCTTGCCGATGCCTTCGATCTGGTCCTCCAGCGAGGTCCGCTCGCGCATCAGCTTCTGTGCGTTCTCGGCATCGTTCCAGAAATCGGGTCCCTCCGAGAGGGCGTTTAGTTCGGCGAGACGGCGCTGTGCGACATCCCAGTCAAAGATGCCTCCTCAGCAGTCCGATCGACTGCTTGGCGTTGTCGAGCTGGGTCTGGATTTCTGGACGCATGTTAGAGAGGCCTCGTGGATTCTGAAGCTGGGATAGGGGGGAAGCCGGCGCAAGTAAATGGCGCGGGAAGCGCTGGGAACCCCTCTCCTGTAAGGAGAGGGGCAGGGGTGAGGTGACGGACGCTGGATGAGTCGAGCGCAACGGGTAGATTAGCGGCGGTTAGGTCTCGCTTACCGCGGCAAACGTCCGACCCCTCACCTACCCTCTCCCTCCGGGAGAGGGTTCCTCGCGCTATATGCGAAAACCCTCAATACAATCCGCCGGTCCCCGAACTGACGCCCCTCCCGCCGGGCGAAACATTGAGTGGAGCCGAGCCGTCGCCCGCCGCGCCGATGACGGAATAGCTGTCGGGTGGCGCCGTCCCGGGCTTGAACGCCTCCAGGATGCCCCCCTCGCCGCCCGAGCGCATCCCGGTCTTGGGATCGACGCGGATCAGCTTGATGCCGGCGGGCACGCGGAACGGCGTGGCCGGCTTGTCCTTCAGCGCAGCCATCATGAAGTCGCGGAAGATCGGCGCGGCATATTGGCCCGCCGTCGCCGAGGTGCCGAGTGATTTCGGCTTGTCGAAGCCCATATAGACGCCGACGGCGAGGTCCGGCGAAAAGCCGACGAACCAGACGTCCTTGGCATCGTTCGTGGTGCCGGTCTTGCCGCCAAGCGGCTTTCCGACGGTCTTGACCACGGTCGCCGTGCCCGCGTTGACCACACCTTCCAGGATCGAGACCATCTGGTAGGCGGTCAGCGGATCGAGCACCTGGTCTCGGTTGTCGACGAGGCGCGGCTCGCGCTGGCTGTTCCACTTCTCGGCATTGCAGCCTTCGCAGATACGCTGGTCGTGCCGGAAGATCGTGCCGCCCCAGCGATCCTGGATGCGGTCGATCAGCGTCGGTCGGATGCGCTTGCCGCCGTTGACGAGCATGGCGTAGCCGGCCGTCATCCGCATCACCGTGGTCTCGCCCGCACCCAGCGCCATCGAGAGCACCGGCAGCATGTCATCATAGACGCCGAAGCGGCGGGCATATTCCGCGATCAGCGGCATGCCGACATCCTTGGCGAGCCTGACCGTCATCAGGTTCTTGGAGAACTGGATGCCGTAACGCAGCGTCCGCGGCCCGGTCGATTTGCCGTCGTAGTTCTCCGGCCGCCACATGCCGAGCCCACCGCCCTGGTCGACCTCGATCGGCGCATCCAGCACGATGCTCGACGGCGTGTAGCCGTTGTCGAGCGCGGTCGCATAGACGAAGGGCTTGAAGGACGAACCCGGCTGGCGCAGCGCCTGCGTCGCCCGGTTGAACTCCGACTGATCATGCGAGAAGCCGCCGACCATCGCCAGAACGCGGCCCGAGAACGGGTCCATCACGGTGATGGCGCCGTTGACCTCCGGCAATTGCCGCAGACGGACCTGGCCCGCACGGCCGTCGATCGGCTCGACATAGACCACGTCGCCGGTCGAGACCGCCTGCGAGACGCGGGCGCGCCGCGTCCATTTGATGCCCTCGCCCGCCAGCGTCACGGTCTCGCGGTCGCTTTTGAGCTGGCCGGAGTTCTCGCGCAGCGGATGCAGGCCAAGCCGGGCGCTGTCGCCCGCGACCTCGAGTACCACTGCCAGCCGCCACGGCGCGACATCGCCGAGCACGGGCAGTTCGCCGATCGCCAACCCCCAGTCGCGCGCGCCGAGTTCGAGCTTCTGAATCGCGCCGCGCCAGCCGCGCGCCTCGTCGAAGCGCACCAGCCCATCGACGAGCGATTTGCGCGCCAAAAGCTGCATCTTCGGATCGACCGTGGAACGCACCGAGAGGCCGCCTTCCAGCAGCTTCTTCTCGCCGTAGCGGTCCTGCAGCTCGCGCCGGATTTCCTCGGCGAAATAGCCCGCCGCTATGTTGTTGGCCGAGACCGTGCGCGGATTGACGCCGAGCGGCTGGTTCTTGGCCGCGTCGCCGGCCTCGCGCTTGACGACCCCGTTCTCGACCATGCGGTCGATCACATAGTTGCGGCGCTCGATCGCCCGCTCGCGGTTGCGGAACGGATGCAGGTCGGTCGGCGCCTTCGGCAGGGCGGCGAGATAGGCCGCCTCCTGCAGGTTCAGCTCATGCACGGACTTGCCGAAATAGTTCAGCGCCGCCGCGGCGATGCCGTAGCTGCCCTGCCCTGGTGCTGGCGCGCCGAGATAGATCTCGTTGAGATAGAGCTCGAGAATCTTGTCCTTCGAATAGGTCGACTCGATTCGCAGCGCGACCAGCGCTTCGCGGATCTTGCGCTCGATGTTCTGCTCGGAGCCGACCAGGAAGTTCTTGGCGACCTGTTGGGTGATCGTCGAGGCGCCCTGCGGCCGGCGGCCGGCGGCACGATTACGGAAATTGGTGATCGCGGCGCGCACCAGACCCTCGGGGTCGACGCCGACATGCTTGTAGAAATTCTTGTCCTCGGCCGAGAGATAGGCGTCGATGATCAGCTTGGGCACGGCCTGGATCGGCAAATAAAGCCGGCGCTCGCGCGCGAATTCGGCGATCAGCGAGCCGTCGCCGGCATGGACGCGGGTCATCACCGGCGGCTCGTAGTTCCGCAGCTGCGCCGAATCTGGCAGGTCCCTGGAGAAATGCCAGACGAGCCCGGCGGCCGCGACGGCGCCGATGACGAAGACGATCGCGCCTGCGGCGAACAACCATCCGAAGATTCGCAGAACAAACCGCATTTCAGGCCCCGGCCCTCGTGATTAGCGTCCGGCGCGCCCAAATCGGACGCCTTGCAGATTTCATGTCTATAACATGCCGTAAATGGCGGAACCGTGGCCTATCGACCACAATCGCCCACAGCGCAAGCGCAAGCTCAGCGCCGGTTTCCAGCCTCCTTGCCGACGAGGCGCTCGGGCTGGAAGTGGCTCTCGATCGCGTCGCGCACCGCGCTCACCGCCTGCAGCCGCCATGCCGCGGAGTTCAGCAGTTCGGCATCTTTCGGGCTGGACATGTAGCCCAGCTCGACCAGCACGGACGGGACGTCCGGCGCGCTGAGGACGCGGAACCCCGCCGAACGCAGCGGCACCTTGTGCATCTTCACCGAGCCGCCAAGCTTGTCGACGAGATTGCGCGCGAACACCGAGGAGAAGGTTCTGGTCTCTCGCTTGGCCAGATCCATCAGGATTCCGGCGACGTCATGGACGTCCTCGCTCGAATCGAGCCCCGCGACGGCATCGGCCTGGTTTTCCTTGGCCGCGAGCCGGGCGGCCTCCGCGTCCGTGGCGCGTTCCGAGCCGGTATAGACCGTCGCACCGCGCACATCCTGCGCCTGCGTCAGCGAATCGGCATGGATCGACAAGAAGAGATCGGCCCCCGCCTGCCTCGCGATGCGGACACGCTCGGCCAGCGCCACGAAGCGGTCGTCGTCGCGCGTCATCAGCACCTTGTAGCGGCCGCCTGCCTCGAGCTGCTCTTTGAGCAGCGCCCCGAACGCCAGCACGACCGATTTCTCGGCGATCGACGCGACGACCGCGCCAGGGTCGATGCCGCCATGGCCGGGGTCGATCACGACGATCTTGCGTGTTTCCCCTAACGGCTTTGCCGGCACGACGGCCGGCGGCGCCGGACTCCCCGCCTCGGGGCCGGAGCGGGCTGCGGCGGCTAGAAATTCAGCGCGGCTCGTGCGCCTGAGTTCGATCACCAGCTCGCCGAAACCGCCGCGCACCGGCTTCACCTCGGCCCGCGCCACCAGCGCAGGCTGCGTCAGGTCCAGGATGATTCGCGAGCGCTCGGCCGTGAACAACCCGAATCGATAGGCGCCGACGAAGCCGACGCTCTTGCGCGCGGCGGCCGGCTGGACCTGGAAATTCACCGAGGGCAGATCGACGATGACGCGGTCGGGCCCGGCCGTGACCAGCGTCGCCACCGCCACCGGCTGCGACAGCGTCATGGTCAGGCGCACGATCTCGCCGGCCTGCTCGAGCCTGGCGTCGGTCGCGACGGGAAAGTCGCTGGCGGGTTTGGGATTGGCCATGGCAGGGCCCACGCCGCACATCACCAGCCACGCGCCCAGCACCAGGCGCGACAGCGCCTGTGAGAAGGACCAGCCGGAGCCGGCGCCGCGGGAATGGGTGTGAAATGTCAGGGCGAATGTCCTTATCAACGTGATCGAGGCCAAAACGTCACCGAAGTTTAACCATAACGACGCGAGCCATTAACGGTCGGTTACCACGCCGCCGTCGAGCCGTGAACCGGCCCACTCCGGCGATGGCCTGATCACAACACGATGTGACCTGCCCGACACGATCCGACTTGCAAATCGCTGTCACCTGTCTGTAATGCAGTTGGTTGCATTGCGAAGCCGCCCATGGTGCGCATCCGGATCGTCAAGATCCGTCGGCGTCCGGGTTCCGGTTTCAGTCAACCGTAACGGATCGTCCGCGGACGGCCGGCGTCAGTACGCAAGTTCGACGCAAGGCCAGTCTCGCGAGCGTGCAAACGCGGCGTGCTTCGTCTTTTTCGGCAGGCGCGCCGCAGGTCAGGACAGATGTCGGGGCATACGACGCCGCATATCGCATCGGTGGTTCGTCCATACCTGCGGGACCGTGACGGGCTGTGCGCCCGTTCGGATTTCCCGAGCCGCAGATCTGTCTCGATCAAACTCGCCTCCCTCCTGCAACATGCCGGCGAAAGCCGGCCTCAGCGCGGCGTCCCTGCCCGCGGCAGCGGATTTCCGTCCGCAGCCCGGCGGGTCATGACGACGGCTGCGCCAATGGAAACCTCTGATGGCCAACAAGATGCTTATCGATGCCACCCACCCGGAAGAGACCCGGGTCGTGGTGGTCCGCGGATCGCGCGTCGAGGAGTTTGACTTCGAATCCGCCAGCCGCAAGCCGCTGCGGGGCAACATCTACTTGGCGAAGGTGACGCGCGTGGAGCCTTCGCTCCAAGCCGCCTTCGTTGAATATGGCGGCAACCGCCACGGCTTCCTCGCCTTCTCCGAAATCCACCCGGACTATTACCAGATCCCGGTTGCCGACCGGCAGGCCCTGATCGCCGAGGAGGCCCGCGCCGACCGCGAGGACGAGCACGCCGAGGAAAAGCGCGAGAAGCGCGGCGGCCGCCGCGATCGCGGCCGCAGGGGGGACCGTGACGGACGCGCCAAGAAGGCCGCGAACGACGAGACGATCAGTGCGGAGGTCGATGGCGAGACCGCGATCGTCGAGACCGACGGCAAGGAAGCCGCCATGGTCAACGAGGGCGCGCCCGCCTTTGGCGAAGACTTCGCTCCGAGCGTCGCCGAATCGGACAACGAGGACGCCGTCGAGAACGCGGCGCCCCTGACCTTCGAGACGGAAGCCCTCGATGAATCCGAGGCTCCCGCTGAGGCGCAAGAGGCCCGCAGGCCCGCCGAAGAGGACGAGGATGGCGACGAGCACGGCGACGACGCCGAGCACGAGGAGCCCGAGCAGCTTGGCGGCGGCGACGCGCTCGACGACATCCAGGAGCGTCCGCAGCGCCAGTCACGCCGCCAGTACAAGATCCAGGAGGTGATCAAGCGCCGCCAGATCATCCTGGTCCAGGTCGTCAAGGAAGAGCGCGGCAACAAGGGCGCGGCGCTCACCACCTATCTCTCGCTCGCCGGCCGTTATTCGGTCCTGATGCCCAACACCGGCAAGGGCGGCGGCATCTCGCGCAAGATCACCAACACGGAAGATCGCAAGCGCCTCAAGGAAGTCGCCTCCGAGCTGGAGGTGCCCGACGGCATGGGCATCATCCTGCGCACGGCCGGCGCCTCGCGCACCAAGGTCGAGATCAAGCGCGACTACGAATATCTGATGCGGATGTGGGAGAGCGTGCGCGAACTCACGCTGGCCTCGGTCGCCCCGGCGCTGGTCTATGAGGAGGGCAACCTCGTTAAGCGCTCGATCCGCGACCTCTACAACAAGGATATCGACGAGGTCCACGTCGCCGGTGACGAAGCCTATCGCGAGGCCAAGGAATTCATGCGCATGCTCATGCCGAGCCAGGCAAAGAGCGTGAAGGCCTATCGCGAGCAGACGCCGCTCTTCGCGGGCTTCGGCGTCGAAAGCCAGCTCGATGCGATGTTCTCCAGCACGGTGACGCTGAAATCGGGCGGCTACATCGTCATCAACCAGACCGAGGCGCTGGTCGCCATCGACATCAACTCCGGGCGCTCGACCCGCGAGCACAATATCGAGGACACCGCCCTCAAGACCAATATCGAAGCGGCGGAGGAAATCTCCCGCCAGCTTCGCCTGCGCGATCTCGCCGGTCTCATCGTGATCGATTTCATCGACATGGACGAGAACCGCAACAACCGCGCCGTCGAGAAGAAGCTGAAGGACTGCCTCAAGGACGATCGCGCCCGCATCCAGATCGGCCGCATATCCGCCTTCGGCCTGCTCGAAATGTCGCGCCAGCGCATCCGGACCGGCGTACTGGAGAGCTCGTCCATTCCCTGCCCGCACTGCGCCGGCGCCGGCATGATGCGCTCGATCCCGTCCGTCGCGTTGCAGATCCTGCGGGCGTTGGAAGAGGCCTTGATCAAGAGCGCCTCGCACAACCTCACCGTCCGGACACGGCCGGATGTTGCGCTTTATGTACTCAACCAGAAGCGCGCCCACCTGACCGACCTCGAAACCCGCTTCGCCATCTCGATCGGCGTCACAGTCGATGCCACTCTGCTCGGCACCCGCTATTTCGAGGTCGAGCGCGGCGAGTTCGTCGGCAATGAAGGCCGGGTGATCCCGACAAGCTTCAGGGCCGAGACTGTCGCCGATGACGATGACGAGGCGCTCGATGCCGCCGCCGAAGCCGAAGCGCTCGACGCCGAGCAGGAGGTCGATGCGGTCGCCAACGAGAACAAGCCGGAGCTGGCCGAGGGCGAGGCCCGCGGTGAAGGCGGCCGCAAGCGCCGGCGTCGTCGCCGGCGGCGGCGTGGCGGCGAGCGCGACGCCAATGGCGTGCGGCTCGACGGCGGCAGCGATGCCGAAGGTGACGAGGACGGCGAAGGCGACGACGAGGACGGCGACGAGAACGCCGCCGAGACGAGCGAGAGCGAAACCGTCGCGGAGGTTGTCGCCTCCGAGCCGGTCGAGGCGCCCGTCGCAGCCGAACCGGAAGCCGAGGACGCCAAGCCGCGCCGTGGCCGTCGTGGTGGGCGCAAGCCCAAGGCCGACGCCGAGGCTCCCGCCGATGCCGCAGCCGTCTCCGAGACGGTGGAGGCGGTGACGGAAGCCGTCGCTGCTGAGCCCGAGGCGCCAGGACCGGCCGAGAAGCCCAAGCGCGTCAGGGCTCCTCGAAAGAAGGTCGTGCCGATTACCGAAGGTGGCGAACCGGCGCCGGCGGCCGAAGCAGCCCCTGCCCCGGTCGAGGTGCCCGTTGCGGCTGAGCCCGCGCCCGAGCCCGAGCCGACACCAGCGCCCAAGCCGCGCCTCGTCGAGGAACCCGTGGCAGTGGTCCTGACCGAGCCCGACCCGGACCGCCCCAAGCGCGGCGGCTGGTGGAACAAGCTGGCCGGACGAGGCTGAGATGAAAAAGGCCGCTGCGGGACACCGCAGCGGCCTTTTTCTGGACCCGAGGTGCTTGCAATGCCACCGCCCCGCAATCGCGAAAGGCAAATCTTGATTGCGCTTGGCGCAATATTGCTGATCGGTCTTGCTGGACTCGGATGGCAAATGCTTGGCGGCCTCGGCGTTGGGCTTCTTGGCCTGCTCGTATTGTTCGTCGCAGTCCGGGTGGAACTGGAAGGCGACCGGCCTGTCGGAACGCAATCGACGCCGGAGGCCTACGCTCGGCATTTTCAAACCGAAGCGGACCAACCGCATACCGCCCGCGCCAGTCGCCGAGCCGAAGTCGCCTCATTCGTTTCGACGGCGCGTCTGTTTGTAATCGCCGGAGCGGTGCTCACGACGACCGGGTTCGCCCTGTTGTTCTCCGGTGTTGGCCAGCACAATTTTCCTGCCCTGTTCTGGGTTCTGGGTGATGCTTCCATCAACCTCTTCCAGAAGGGCAAGCCGTGGTAGCGACGGCTCAGCATCGGAGCACTCCGCGTGGGGCACAGCCCAACGCCCACCCTCACCCCGCCGCGGGCGCCAGCGGGCTCGGCGGCGGCACGGCCGAGATCGCCGCCGCTGCATTCGCACCCGCGCCTCCCTCCCCGCCGCGCACCGTCACGGCGTTGGAGGCGAACGGCACCTTGGCCTCATTCAGCGCGCGATAGACCCGCTTCAGCGCCTCGCGCTGCAGCATCGAGGCATGGTTGGGTTTGCCGGTGAATTTCAGCCGGATCACGACGGCGCTGTCGGTGATGTCGGCAACGCCCTGCATCTTGAGCTGCGCGATGAAATGCGGCCCGAATTCGGGGTCCTCCAGCAGAGCGAGGCCCGTCTTCTTGATGGTCTTGCGCGCCTGCTCGATATCGGCCGAATGATCGAGCCGAACGTTGAACTTCACCGTCGCCCAGTCGCGGCTGGCATTGGTCAACGATTGGATCTGCCCGAAGGGCACGGTGTGGATCTGCCCGCTCTGATGGCGCATCTGCATCGAGCGCAGCGAGATCTTCTCGACCGTTCCCTTGAGGCGCCCGGTATCGACGTATTCGCCAACGCGGAAGGCGTCCTCCAGCATGAAGAAGACGCCCGACACGATGTCGCGCACCAGCGCCTGCGAGCCGAATGAAATGGCGAGACCGAGAATGCCGAAGCCGGCGAGCAGCGGCCCGATATCGACCCCCAGCCGCGACAGCACGATCAGAATGGTCAGGCCGACGACCGCGCCGAGCACCACGCCGCGCAGCACCGGCAGCACGGTCGCGAGCCGCGTCGGAACGCTCTCACCATGCGCGTCGTCCTCTTCCGTCGGGCCGGTGGCCGTCCGCTTGGGCGTGTAGGCATCGAAGAAGGCGCGCAGGAACACGAGCGCGACCCAGCCGGCGAAGGCGAAGATCGCGACCCCGGCGGCCTGGCGCGAGAAGGCGGTGAACTGGCCCGTGCTCATGCCCAGCAGCAGACCGGCCCAGAGCCGCGCCAGGACGAAGAAACCCGCTGCCCACAAGACGCCGACCGCGCCTGCGCGAAGCGCCGCGCCGGTCGCGTGCGAGAGCGGCGTCGCGTCCGCCCCGACCTGGAGCCGTGCCGCCCGACAGTCGAGCAGGCTGCCGATCCCGACCGCGAGGATCGGGATGATGACGATCGCCGTCTGGGTCAGCGCGGCGGCCTCGGCCCAGCGCCCGCCATTGGCCATCATCGCCGCGGCATTGCCGACAACCCAGAGCGCCACTGCAGAGGCTATGTAGAACCAGGGCGCCATGAGTGCGATCAGGCGCCGCCACGGCCCGGGCTCGGCCGAACCGTTCAGGATGAGCGCACCGAGATCTCGGCGCATGTCGTAAAACCACCAGACCTTGAAGACCAGCCCGAGCAGGCTCGACAGGGCCAGTAGCCCGGCCACCGGCAGCGGACCCGACGAAACGCGGCTCGCCAGCAGGAGTCCGACGACGATCACCGGCGTCACCACGGCATAGACGATCAGCATCTTGAAATGGCGCTCCGCGCGCGGCAGCGGCATGATCCGGCGCTCCGGGGCGCCGGGCGCCAGCAGGAAACGCCCGACCGCGATATAGATGGCCCCGATCGCCGTACCGTTGGCGGCCGTCGTCAGCGTCGCGAGCGCGAGATCGGGCTCCGGCAGCCAGCCATTGCGTGTGAAGCGCGCCGCCGCCAGCGCGAGGATGATCATGGCCACATCCTGGAGGAGCCCCCAGGACGAGGCGATCAGGCGGGGCGTGAACTCTGGCCCCGAGGGCCGCAACTTGTGTGCAAACCATCTCGCGCTCACCAATCGGAACGCAGCGGCGACGGCGAGCGCCAGAAGCGCGATCAACACGATCCGCCACCCGGCGCTAAGCCCGGTCAGGCCGTTCAGATTGCCGCGCCAGGCCCGCTCCCAATCGCCCGGCAGCGCAGCGACGCTGGGAACGGCTGCCCTCCCATATTCGAGGCCGGCGACGAAATGATCCAGGAATGCGTCGATCTGGGTGACGATCGTCTCTTCCTCGACCACATGTGGTTGAACGGCCTCGGGCCTGGCCTTTGCTGGCATGGCCGCGGGAGCGGGCGTCGACCCCATCCGGATCTCGACCTGCCGGCCCTCGCTCGACAGCGCATCGACCATCTTGCGGATGGTCTCGGGCGTCTCGTCGCCCCGCAGGGTCAGGATGACCGGAGATTGAGCCGGGGCCTGCGTCGGCAAGGCAATGCTTGCCATTGCGATGGCCAGGAGAGCGAGAAGCCCCATGCGGGCTCGTCTCGGCACGACCCCGCCAGTTCCAGCGCGATCCATCGCTCGTCTCCGTTCCTCTTCTAGCAGCGAGAATGCGTATCCGCTCGCCCTTGGCAACCGCCGCGTTTCAGCGCCGCTGCAGCCAGCCGCCAAGCCGCGACACCGCCTCCTCGCACTCCGCCAGCGAGCCGGCGAAGGACAGGCGGATCGTGCGCGACCCGCGTCCCTCGTCGAAATCCAGACCCGGCGTGATCGCGACGTGACTCTGCTCCAGAACATCCCGGCAGAACTGCATGGAATCGTTGGAATATCGCCCGATATCGCAATAGATGTAGAACGCGCCGTCCACGGGCCGAAAATCGCCGAGCCCGATCTCCGGCAGCGCCTTCAGCAGGAAGGCGCGGTTCTCCGCATAGCCCGCCTTGATCGCCTCGCATTCCGCCGTCGCCTCGAAGGCCGCCTCACCCGCGACCTGGCTGAGATAGGGCACCGAGATCGAGAAATTCTGCTGCAGCCGCTCGATCGTGCGCACCATGCGCTCCGGCACCACGAGCCAGCCGACGCGCCAGCCGGTCATGCAGTAGTACTTCGAAAATGAGTTGACGATGATCGCGTCGGGATCGGCCACCAGCGCCGTCGTCGCCGGCGCCTCGTAGGTCAGCCCGTGATAGATCTCGTCGGAGATGTACCAGAGCCCGAGCCGGCGGCATTCCGCCGCCACGGCCGCGATCGCGTCCGGCGCCATCACCACCCCGGTCGGGTTGGCCGGACTCATCGTCAGCACGCCCGCCAGGGGCTTCCCAGAATGCGCTTTGGCGATCAACTCCGGCGTCAGCGCGAAGCGCGTCTCCGGCCCGACCTCGATGGCCACCGGCTCCAGCCCAAGCGCGATCAGGATGTTGCGATAGGCCGGATAGCCCGGCGCGGTGATGGCGACGCGCGCGCCCGGCTGGAAACAGGCCAGGAACGCCAGGATAAAGCCGCCCGACGAGCCCGTCGTCACCACGATGCGCTGCGCCGCCACGCTGACGCCATACGCGTCCTGGTAATGTCGCGCGATGCGCTCCCTCAGCGAATCCGTGCCGAGCGCCTGAGTATATCCGATGCGGCCATGCTCCAGCGCCCGTGATGCCGCCGCCCGGATCGAGGCCGGCGTCGGCGCCGAGGGCTGGCCGACCTCCATATGTATCACCGAGCCGCCGGCCCGCTCGATCGCAGCAGCCTGGTTCATCACGTCCATGACGATAAAGGGCGAGACCGCCTGCGCGCGCGCCGCGAGCATGGGGGCAAAGGCGGAATCTGACTTGCTCATGCCGGCTGCCGTAACCGAGCAACCCCTTCCCCGCAACCGCTGGCAGAGCTGTGATTTGACGCCGGCATGACAACGTCACAGAAGCAGGGCAACCCGATGCTCCGCGACCCGGCCGGCGAGCCGAAAGGATTGACGACATGGTTTTGACCCTTGGGCTCCGCCCGGTTCTCGCCCGGCTGCTGAAGCCGGTCCTGCTGGCCTTCTGCGCGCTCGGCCTCGCCGGCTCGCTGGCCTCCGCCCAGGCCCCTGCGCTCACGCCCGAGCAGCGCAAGGCCGTGATGGCCCTCGTCCGCGAGGTGATCCTGCAGAATCCCGAGATCATCCAGGAGGCGATGGTCGAGCTCGAACGCCGCAACAGTGTCGCGCAGGCGGAGGCGCAGCGCAGTGCCGTTACGGCCGAAATGGCCCGACTGATCGATCCGAAGACATCGGCGATCGTCGGCAATCCCCAGGGCGACGTCACCATCGTCGAGTTCATGGATTACAATTGCGGCTTCTGCAAAAGGGCGCTGGAGGATGTCCGTGCGCTCACCAAGGACGACCCCAAGCTCAAGGTCGTGATCAAGGACTTCCCGATTTTGGGGCCCGATTCGGTCGAGGCCAGCCGCGTCGCGGTCGCGGCCATGACCCAGCTTCAGGGCCCGAAATACTTCGAGTTTCACAACAGGCTGATGGCGACCAAGGGCCGGATCAACGGCGTCAAGGCACTTGAAATCGCCAAGGAGGCCGGGGCCGATGTCGAGCGGCTGAAGAAGGACATGGACTCCGCGCAGACCAAAGCCGTGATCGAGGACACGGTGGCGCTGGGCGACCGGCTCGGCCTGACCGGCACGCCAGCCTTCATCCTTGCCGACGAAGTCATCTTCGGCGCGGTCGGCCAGGCAGCGCTCAAGGCCAAGATCGACTCCGTCCGCAAATGCGGCAAGGCGACCTGCAGCGGCTGATCACGTCGGACTTCGGTCGGCATCAGGCTTCCCCTGCCGGCCCGCAGCGTTTATGAGAGCGACGTCTGCCGCTTTCGGGCGGCGCTGGAATCAACGCGCGCCATGGTCGCCGTCCACGTTCTCAACGGTCCCAATCTCAATCTGCTCGGCACCCGCGAACCGGCCACCTATGGCGCGGTCACGCTGGCCGGCGTCGAGGCGCGGCTGAAGGCGAAGGCGGATGCCGCCGGCGTCGAGCTGACCTTCCGCCAGACCAACTACGAGGGCGAGCTCGTCACCTTCATCCAGGAGGCGGGCCTTGCCGGCGCGGGCGTCATCATCAATGCCGGCGCCTACACCCACACTTCGGTCGCACTGCGCGACGCGATCAAGGGCACCGAAGCGCTGGCGATCGAGGTCCACGTCTCGAATGTCCATGCCCGCGAGGACTTCCGGCACCATTCCTACATGGCGCCGGTCTGCGTCGGCGTGATCTGCGGCTTCGGTGTCGCCAGCTACGACCTCGCTTTCGACGCGATCGTGCCTCTTCTCGAAAAGCGCGCTGCGAAACCGGCCGCCTGAATTACCCGTATCCCTGGGACGGCTCCTCTCTGCAGCCGCTGCCCCTCATGAACACATGACGAAGACGGACACCGCCATGGCGACCAAGAGCCCGATCGACCCCGAACTGGTGCGCGAACTCGCCCAGCTTCTCAACGAGACCGATCTGACCGAGATCGAGGTCGAGAAGGGCGATCTGCGCGTCCGCGTCGCCCGCACCATCACCGCGACCGTGCAGGTGCCCGCCCCCATGGCGCAGGCCGCCCCGCTGGCGGCGCCCGCCGCCGCAGCCCCCGCCGAAGGAAAGGCCGCTGCCGCCCATCCCGGCGCCGTTGCGTCGCCGATGGTCGGCACCGCCTATCGCCGCTCCTCGCCGGAGGCAAAGCCCTTCGTCGAGATCGGCTCGGTCGTTAAGGCAGGCGACCGGCTGTTGCTGGTCGAGGCGATGAAGACCTTCAACGACATCGTCGCGCCGCGTGCCGGCAAGGTCGTCGCCATTCTGGTCGAGGACGGGCAGCCGGTCGAATACGGCGAGCCGCTCCTGGTGATCGAGTGACCGGCGCACGGGATACGGACGGCTTCAAGATGTTCGACAAGATCCTGATCGCCAACCGGGGAGAGATCGCGCTTCGCGTGCTGCGCGCCGCCAAGGAGCTCGGCATCGCCACCGTCGCGGTGCACTCGACCGCCGACGCCAACGCCATGCATGTGCGTCTCGCCGACGAGAGCGTCTGCATCGGCCCGCCCTCGGCCCGCGAGAGCTATCTCAACATCCCGGCCCTGATCGCCGCCTGCGAGATCACCGGCGCCGACGCGGTCCATCCCGGCTACGGCTTCCTCTCCGAGAACGCCCGCTTCGCCGAGATCCTCGATCGGCACAAAATCACCTTCATCGGCCCCAAGGCCGAGCATATCCGCAGCATGGGCGACAAGATCGAAGCCAAGCGCACGGCAAAGGCGCTCGGCATCCCCTGCGTTCCGGGCTCCGAAGGTGGCGTCACCGACGACGACGAGGCCCTGCGCATCGCCGCCGAGATCGGCTTCCCCGTCATTATCAAGGCGGCGTCCGGTGGCGGCGGCAAGGGCATGAAGGTTGTGCGCAGCGAGGAGGAGATGTCCGTCTCACTCTCCACCGCGCGCACCGAAGCCAAGGCCAATTTCGGCGACGACGCGGTCTATATCGAGAAGTACCTCGAAAAACCGCGCCATATCGAGATCCAGGTGCTCGGCGACGGCAAAGGCCACGCCATCCATCTCGGCGAGCGCGACTGCTCGCTGCAGCGCCGCCACCAGAAGGTCTGGGAGGAAGGTCCCTCTCCTGCCCTCAACGCCGGCGAGCGCGACAGGATCGGCACGGTCTGCGCCGAAGCCATGGCCAAGCTCGGCTATCTCGGCGCCGGCACCATCGAATTCCTCTACGGGGACGGCGAGTTCTACTTCATCGAGATGAACACCCGCATCCAGGTCGAGCACCCGGTCACCGAGATGATCACCGGCATCGACCTCGTCAACGAGCAAATCCGCATCGCTGCCGGCGCGCCCCTTTCGATCCGGCAACAGGACGTCGTCATCGAGGGCCACGCCATCGAATGCCGCGTCAACGCCGAGCATCCCGCGACTTTCCGGCCCTCGCCCGGCAAGATCGCCTCGTTCCATACGCCCGGCGGCCTCGGCGTCCGCGTCGATTCGGCCGCCTATCAGGGCTACACGATCCCGCCGCACTACGATTCGCTGGTCGGCAAGCTGATCGTCCATGGCCGCAACCGGGCGGAATGCCTGATGCGCCTGCGCCGCTCGCTCGACGAATTCGTCGTCGACGGCGTCGACACAACCCTGCCTTTGTTCCGCACGCTGGTGCGCAACCCCGACATCCTCAACGGCGACTACAACATCCACTGGCTGGAGAAGTTTTTGGCCGCAGGCGGCATGGGCGAAGAAACCGCGTGATCCTCCGCCGTCATCCCGGACGCAGCGAAGCGGAGATCCGGGATCCATCGTAAGGCACGGCGGCGCTTTACGATGGATCCCGGATCGGCGCGGCTCCGCCGCTTGTCCGGGATGACAGTGCGCGAATGACAAGCCGTTTGACTCTACCCCGCCCCCGCGCTCCCCTGCCCTTATGAAAGCCCGCTCCGTGCCCGTCCGCTCGCCGGTGATCACGCCCGAGGTGATGCTGCGCGCCTATGCCGCCGGCATTTTCCCGATGGCCGAGAGCGCCGACGATCCGAGCCTCTTCTGGGTCGAGCCTGAGATTCGCGGCGTCATCCCCCTCGATCGCTTCCATCTGCCGGCGCGACTTGCCCGCACCGTCCGTGCCGACCGCTTCGAAATTCGGATCGACAGCACCTTCGAGCAGGTCATCGGCGCCTGCGCCGAATCGAAGCCTGACCGCCCCGAAACCTGGATCAACGATCGCATCCGCGGAATTTTCTCGGATCTGTTCCACCTTGGCCACGCCCACACGGTCGAGTGCTGGCGCAACGATCGACTCGTCGGCGGACTCTACGGCCTGGCTCTGGGCAGCGCCTTCTTCGGGGAAAGCATGTTCCATCGCGAGACCGACGCCTCGAAGGTCGCGCTGGTCCATCTCGTCGCTCGGCTGCGGCGCGGCGGCTTCGGCCTGCTCGACGCCCAGTTCCAGACCAGCCACCTGTCGCAGTTCGGCACGCTCGAAGTGCCGCGCGAAGCGTACCGTATCCTGCTCGAACGAGCCGTGGCAGGCACCGGCGACTGGTCGCCCTGGCCGGCTGGCCATGTCGTGACCGGCTTGGACGTGCTGGCGGAACTCGCCGACGCCTGAGCGAGCCCTCAGTTGCCGCCGCGCGAGGGGTCCGGCCCAACATTGCGGTTGGGGATCGGATTGGTCGGGAAGAAGCGCTGGCTTGGCGCCTGCTGCGGCGCCACCGGCACGCCCTGCGGCGGCAATACGTCTATGCGCTGGCCAGGCAGCGGCGACACCGGCGGCTGGAGCACGTCGCGCGCCGGCGCAGGCCGCGGCGGCCGGCGCGGTTCCTCGGCGACAGGCGCCTCGGGTTCCCTCGGATCGACCACCAGCTCGGTGCCGCCTTTGCAGTCGGTCAGCCAGACATCGTAGATCGCGTGCTCGACGCCATGCAGGCCGGGGCTCGCCGCATACATCCAGCCGGTGAAGATGCGCCGGTATTCGTTGTTGAACGTCACCTCGTCGACCTCGGTGAAGGTCGTGGTCTGGGGCGCTTCGGTCGGCGGCCGCGTCCAGCAGACGCGCGGCGTCAGCTGCAGCGCACCGAACTGCACCGTCTCGTCGATGGCGACCTCGAAGGAGATGATCCGCCCGGTGATCTTGTCGAGCCCGGCGAAGACGGCGGTCGGATTGCGGATGCGGTCGGCATGGGCCGGTCCCGGCAGCGCGAGCGAGAGCAGAAAGGACGAAACCAGTCCGGCAACGGCCGAAGGGCGGCGGAGAAGCGACATGCTGCGCACGAATCTCTCAAAAGGGGGCGGCCGATGCCGCGCCGCCCGCGCAGTAACACGCCAAAGGCAGCGGAAAAAGGGCGCTTCCTGCACGGTCGCCACTTACGGAAGGCCAAAGCCCGTCAGCCCGATCAGGCCCCCGAGGGCCAGCACGGCGAGCGGGTGCAGGCGTGTCAGGGTCATCACGGCGGCACTCGCGGCGGCGATCGCCAACAGGACCCATTCATGGGTTGTCGCCTGCCCGATCAGTACGGCGCTGGCTGCAACGAGGCCCGCCGTGATCGGGACGAGGCCGGCCTGGACAATGCGGCGCCAGGGCCTGTCCCGGAACCGCTCCCACAGATGCATGACGATGCCGAGCAGCAGCGACGAGATGCCGAAATTGGCGACCGAGGCGACGAGCAGGCCGAGCGGCCCCGCCAGCTGCCACCCGACCAGCGGCACGATCATCATGTTGGGACCCGGAGCAGCCTGCGCCAGCGCAAACAGCGCCCCGAACTCCCGCGCCGTCATCCAGTGATGCAGGTCGACGACCTGCCGCTGCAACTCCGGCAGCATGGTGTTGCCGCCGCCGAAGGCCAGCATCGAAAGCTGCGCGAAGATCAGGAAGAGCGTCAGCGGCGTCGGGGTCACCGCTCGAACCTCCAGCTTGCCAGGATGCCGAGCGGCGCCATGACCAGAAGCGTTGGCACGAGCGGCAGCCTCAGCACGGCCACGGCCAGCACGACGAGCGCCGCGATCGCGAGCCCGACCGGCCGGCGGCGCAGCGGCAGCCCGATCTTGATCGTGGTCGAGATCAGAAGGCCTGCCGCGGCGGCCGCGAGACCGGCGAAGAAATGGCGCAGATGCGGGTCGTCGGCATAGCGCGCATAGACCACGCCGAGTCCGATCACGATCACCGTCGGCGCAGCGAGAATCCCCAGCAACCCCGCGAGGGCGCCGGGCACCCCGCGGAACTTCAGCCCGACCGCGACCGACATGTTGATCGCATTGCCGCCGGGCATGAACTGGCAGACGCCGAGCAGTTCGGTGAACGCCTCGGGGTTCAGCCATCTGCGGCGCTCGACCAGCATGTCTCGCAGCATCGGCAGCACGCCGCCAAAGCCCGTCAGGCCGAGCATGAGGAAGGCGAGGAAGATCTGCGGCGTGGTCGGCCGGGTCTGCTCGGGCCCCGGATCGGTGACATCAGCCGCCGAGGGCGTCGTGAAATCCTGCGACGGCACCTGTCGGATGCCGACTCAGCGCCCCGGCGTCCAGGCCTCGTAGTCGCCGGTCGCGGCCGGGCGCTCGCCCTCGGCCAAAGTCGAGCCCTTTGGCCGGTAGGCCAAGGCCGTGCCGGTCCAGTTCTGCTGGTGCGGCTCCTGCCACTCGCGCGGCTGGTAGCGCTCCTCGGAAGGCGCGACGTCGACGGTGTGGTGCAGCCAGCCGTTCCAGCCCGGCGGGATCTTGGAGGCCTCGGCCTCGCCGTTATAGACGACCCAGCGGCGCTGGATGCCGAGCGCCTTGTCCTTCACCCCACCCTTGGTGCGGTAATAGACATTGCCGGACTCGTCCTCGCCGACCCGCTCGCCGAAGCGCCAGGTGTGGAAGCGGGTGCCGATGGTCTGGCCGTTCCACCAGGTGAAGATCTGCAGCAGGAAAGGCTTCATGGGCTCGTACCCGTCGCGGTCGGTCTGCGTCATGCGTCGCCGCGACTTATGAAGATGCGGACCGGCGCTGTCCAGTCCGCGGCATCCTCGACACGCGCGGAAACCGCCCCGCCACGATTCGGCCCCGATTCGAATTGGCAGCCAAGGCATCCTCTCCGCGCGAACGCACCGCCACTTCAAGCACTTGATCGCGCCTGTGCAGATTCCGCTTCCATGCGCCCGCCCCGGCACCGCCCGCTAACGCTTGGTCAACCATCCTTGAGCTGAATCGCGCCGCTTCCATTGCCGGCCGACTGTGGCACTCTTGCCCGGCGCTCGGATTCGTCCCGCGATTCCCAAGGCTTAGCCGCCGGCCTTGAGACTTATCCCCATAACTCACACATCCTACCAGATGTCGTGTCCACAGGGTTTGCGGCGCACTAATCCTTGACTGGACGACCTGTTCGGGACTAGTTTTTGACGATCGCATGACGGCCGGCGCAAAGCGCCAATCGACACCTGCGAAAGAGTTTCCAGTGGGTCGATGCGGTCATTGCGGCATGCCGGTAACGGCAATGGCGAAGGATCGTCTGCGGACCTGTCTGGCCGCAACCGGACGAAGCGAGGCGGGTGACAACGCCAAGACGTCCACGGGGCATCAAACCGAGTTTGGATATCCGGAGCCGGTGATCAACCGGCCGCGCGAGGCATCATCGCCCGCGGCAGATCTTGAGGGACGACAGATCATGCGCATCGAGCGCCGCTATACCACCGCCGGCCAGTCGCCTTACGCCGCGATTCCGTTCCGCTCCGCCGTCAGCGAGATCCGCAACCCTGATGGCTCGATCGTCTTCCGGCTGGAGGGCATCGAGGTTCCCGAGGCCTGGTCGCAGGTCGCCAGCGACGTCCTCGCGCAAAAGTATTTCCGCAAGGCCGGCGTGCCCGCGCGCCTGAAGAAGGTCGAGGAGAACGACGTTCCCTCCTTCCTCTGGCGCGCCGTACCCGACGAGGCCGCCCTCGCCGCCCTGCCCGAGAAGGAGCGCTACGGCTCCGAGATCTCCTCCAAGCAGGTCTTCGACCGGCTCGCCGGCTGCTGGACCTATTGGGGCTGGAAGGGCGGCTATTTCTCCTCCGAGGACGACGCGCAGGCCTTCCATGACGAATTGCGCTTCATGCTCGCCCGCCAGATGGTAGCGCCGAACTCACCGCAATGGTTCAACACCGGCCTGCACTGGGCCTATGGCATCGACGGCCCGAGCCAGGGCCATTTCTACGTCGACTTCAAGACCGGCAAGCTGGTCAAGTCGAAGTCGAGCTACGAGCACCCGCAGCCCCATGCCTGTTTCATCCAGGGCGTGCAGGACGACCTCGTCAACGAGGGCGGCATCATGGACCTCTGGGTCCGCGAGGCGCGCCTGTTCAAATACGGCTCGGGCACCGGCTCGAACTTCTCGATGCTGCGCGGCGAGGGCGAAAAGCTCGCCGGCGGCGGCCGCTCGTCGGGCCTGATGTCCTTCCTCAAGATCGGCGACCGCGCCGCGGGCGCGATCAAGTCGGGCGGCACGACGCGTCGCGCTGCCAAGATGGTCGTGGTCGACGTCGATCACCCCGACATCGAGACCTATATCGACTGGAAGGTTCGCGAGGAGCAGAAGGTCGCGGCCCTCGTCACCGGTTCCAAGGTTGTGCAGAAGCACATGAAGGCCGTGATGAAGGCCTGCATCAACTGCGAGGGCGAAGGCGATTCCTGCTTCGACGTCGAGAAGAACCCCGCACTCAAGCGGGAGGTGAAGCTCGCCCGCAAGGCGATGGTGCCCGACAACTACATCAAGCGGGTCATCCAGTTCGCCAGGCAGGGCTACACCGAGATCAAGTTCGACACCTACGACACCGACTGGGATTCCGAGGCCTATCTCACCGTCTCCGGCCAGAATTCGAACAACTCCGTCTCGCTGACCGACGACTTCCTGCGCGCGGTCGAAACGGACGGCGACTGGAACCTGACCGGCCGCACCACCGGCAAGGTGATGAAGACGCTGAAGGCCCGCGACCTCTGGGAGAAGATCGGCTACGCCGCCTGGGCGAGCGCCGATCCCGGCCTGCACTTCAACACCACCATGAACGACTGGCACACCTGCAAGGCGTCCGGCCGCATTCGCGCGTCCAATCCCTGCTCGGAGTACATGTTCCTCGACGACACCGCCTGCAATCTGGCCTCGGCCAACCTGCTGCAGTTCTACGATCGCGACACCAAGGCCTTCGACGTCGCGGCCTACGAGCATCTCTGCCGGCTCTGGACCGTAGTGCTCGAAATCTCGGTGACGATGGCGCAGTTTCCCTCGAAGGAAATCGCCGAACTCTCCTACGAGTACCGTACGCTCGGACTCGGCTACGCCAATATCGGCGGCCTGCTGATGACAATGGGCCTCGGCTACGATTCAGACGAGGGCCGCGCGCTGGCCGGCGCCCTGACCGCCGTCATGACCGGCGTCAGCTATGCCACCTCCGCCGAGATGGCCGGCGAGCTCGGCCCCTTCCCGGGCTACAAGAAGAACGCCGCCCACATGCTGCGGGTCATCCGCAACCATCGCGTCGCGGCCCATGGCCTCGCCTCGGGCTATGAGGGGCTGGAAGTCACGCCGGTCCCGCTCGACCACGGCACGCTCGCCCGCCTCGGCGGCTCCAGCGCCGTCCTGTCGCAGCGCGCCAAGGCCGCCTGGGACGAGGCGTTGGCGCTCGGCGAGACGCATGGCTACCGCAACGCCCAGTCGACCGTGATCGCGCCCACCGGCACGATCGGCCTCGTCATGGATTGCGACACCACCGGCATCGAGCCCGATTTCGCGCTGGTGAAGTTCAAGAAGCTCGCCGGCGGCGGCTACTGGAAGATCATCAACGGCGCGGTGCCCGACGCGCTGCGCGCGCTCGGCTACCGCGAGAGCGAGATCGCCGAGATCGAGGCCTATGCGGTCGGCCACGGCACGCTGGCCCAGTCGCCCGGCATCAACCACGGCTCGCTCAAGGCCAGGGGCTTCCCGCAGGACAAGATCGACGCCGTCGAGAAGGACCTCAAGGCCGCCTTCGATATCAAGTTCGTCTTCAACAAATGGACGTTGGGCGAGGACTTCCTGGTCAACGTGCTGAAGGTGCCGGCCGAAAAGCTCGCCGATCCGACCTTCGAACTGCTGCCCTTCCTCGGCTTCACCAGGCCTGAGATCGAGGCCGCCAACGTCCATGTCTGCGGCGCCATGACGCTGGAAGGCGCCCCGCACCTCAAGACCGAACACTACAGCGTCTTCGATTGCGCCAACCCCTGCGGGCGCATCGGCAAGCGCTATCTCTCGGTCGAGAGCCATATCCGCATGATGGCGGCGGCCCAGCCCTTCATCTCGGGCGCGATCTCCAAGACCATCAACATGCCCAACGACGCCACCGTTGAGGACTGCAAGAGCGCCTACATGCTCTCGTGGAAGCTGGCCTTGAAGGCCAACGCCCTCTATCGCGACGGCTCGAAACTCTCCCAGCCGCTGAACTCGGCCCTGATCGCCGACGAGGACGACGAGGAGGATCCTGTCGAGGCGCTGCACCAGATGCCGATGACGGCCCGCGCCGGCCACATCGCCGAAAAGATCGTCGAGCGGATCGTCGAGCGCGTCGAGCGCAACCGCGAGCAGGAAAAGCTGCCGACCCGCCGCAAGGGCTACACCCAGAAGGCCAAGATCGGCGGCCACACGCTGTTCCTGCGCACCGGCGAATATGATGACGGCCGGCTCGGCGAGATCTTCCTCGACATGAACAAGGAAGGCTCGGCGCTGCGCGCGCTGATCAACAACTTCGCCATCTCGGTGTCGCTGGGCCTGCAATATGGCGTGCCGCTGGAGGAGTATGTCGACGCCTTCACCTTCACCCGCTTCGAGCCCGCCGGCTTCGTCCAGGGCAACGACTCGATCAAGAACGCGACCTCGATCCTCGACTACGTCTTCCGCGAGTTGGCGATCTCCTATCTCGGCCGTTACGAACTGGCCCATATCGACCCCAGCGAGGTCGGCAATATCGGTCTCTCCAGCGGCGACGGACAGGGCATCGCGAGCGCCGCGCCGCAGCAGACCTCGGTCTCGAAGGGCCTCGTCCGCTCGCGCGCCGACAAGCTGATGCTGGTCTCGGGCGGTGCCGCCCCCGACGCCCCGCGGCCCGCCGCCGCCCATGGCTACGCTACGGCCGGCGCCACGGCCCTGAAGCAGGAGCCAGAAGCGTTTGGCGAAGCCGAGATGGCAAAGCTCGGCTTTGCGGCACCCGCCGCCCAAGCCCAGCCAAAAGCCTCGGAATTGCGCGCCGAGGCGATCATGAAGGGCTATGTCGGTGATTCCTGCGGAGAGTGCGGGAATTTCACGCTGGTCCGGAACGGCACGTGCCTGAAGTGCAATACGTGTGGCAGCACGACGGGGTGTTCGTGACGCGTCATCGTTGACGGTTGTAAAGCGAGGCATAGTGTTGCCGCGTTTGTAGGAAAGTTCCGCAACTCTTGATTCAACGCCCGGCCCATCAGGCCGGGCGTTGTCGTCTGGAGGAGGCATATCGGCCTAGCGGTCCGCAAGCGTCGCCGAAATCCGCGCGTTGCGAACGGCTGCTTCGATCAGCGTGCAAACATGCTGATTTCCGCAGCCGCTCGCCGATGGCGGCGACAAGATCAATACCTGGCGTCAGGCGCTCGGGCGGCATTCAAGCACTCCTCCTCGGTCGGCTGCCTCCGGACCATAAACGAGGTCTCGGTCCAGGCGATTAGGCCAAGGTCGCGGAAACGGGCCAGCCAGCCCTCCATCGGCCAGACGCCCCATTTGCGGTGGAAGATCTCGGCGTTCCTCACGATGTCGCTGAAATGCTGGAGCGGCGGATCGGAAACGCCGTGGTGCTGGTGGAATGCGCCGGGGCCACCGAGGAACAGGAGTTCGAGCCCGGCCTCGCGCGCGGCAAAGCTGAAATCGGTGTCCTCCGCGCCATAGCCCGTGAAGCTTTCGTCGAACCCGCCTATCCTGTGAAAGGTGGCGCGCGCGACACCGAAGGCGAGCGACCAGAACAGGCCGGCATTGGCCTCCCGCCTGAGACCATCGCCCGGGAAATCCCGCGCAGGATGGCGCATGCCCGTGGCGCGCAGCCCGGTCTCCGTCCAGCTCTCGCCGACGCCGCCGGCCCCGAGATACAGAACTTCCGCACATATCAGCGCGTCGTTCTGCAGCAGGGATGAGTTCATCGCGCCGCATAGTCCCGCCGCCGGAATGCAATCGACGTCAAGGAACAGGAAGCGATCCGATCGCGCGTGGGCCGCCGCCAGATTGCGAGCCCGAGCCAGCGGCAGGCCTGGGACGTCAAGGCGGAGCACGCTGACGGGGAAGTCGCATTCGGGCCGAGCAATCGGGGTATCGCTCATATCGACGATCACCAGCTCGGCGGGAGCCGGGACGCTGCGCCGGAGGCCTTCCATAAGGTTGCAAAGATGCGATTCGCGGTTCTTGACGAGGGTGAGGACGCTGATCATGCGGTCCGGCGCCACAGGTCCAGGCGATACTCCGCCTTACGTTCTGCAAGCAGCGTCTCGACATCGATCGACAGCGTCTCTTTCAGCGCCTCGACGGCGTCGTCTCCGCTCTGCGGATAATCCGTCTCGCCGGTCCAGTGCACCAGGATCAGATCCCCGCCGGGGGCGAGAAAACCGGCGATACGCTGCGCGGCCAGCACAAGGTCCGCGTCGTCCCAGTAATAGGCGACTTCCGACAGGACGATCAGATCGAACACCTCCGGATGCGCGGGCACGGCGAGAGGAAAGCTCATACGGGCGAAGCGGATCGTTTTTTGCTCCGCACACCGAATCCTGGCCCTGTCCAAGGCGGTCTCGCTGACGTCGACGGCCAGCAGCGTGTCGCAATGCGCCGCTAGACGCTCGGTCAGGACGCCGTTGGCGCAGCCGATTTCGAAGCCTTGTCGGTAATGGCGGCCGCCGAGCACCGCGAGCGTATGGGCGTATTTGGCCTGCTCATAGGGGCTCGTCTCGAAACCCCACGGATCGGCGGCGCTGGCGAACATCTCCTCGAAATAGGCGGGCGGGAGGCTACGGGGCGCGCGCATTGCGGCCGATCCTCTCATAGAGCACGTCGAACGCCGCCATCCGCTTCTTGGCCTCCGGCAGACGAAACCCCTCGCCGAATTGCGGCGTGACCTGGCTGCGATGGGCGGCGAGCGCCTGCTTGCGCCGGCCAGGGGGCATCGGCGGCGTGCGCAGCGCACGATAGCCTGCGGCTGGCGGCTCGGCCGCCCAGACAACATATTCGAAGACCGCGACCTTCCGCATGGCGGTCGCCGCTACAGCCTGCGCCAGCTCGTAGGCAGCCTCGTGGTCGCAATGCGGTTCATGGCGCGCGGTGACGGCGAGGCCATCGACTCCGCGCCGACGGCACAGCGACACCAACATCCGTCGCGCCGCCTCGAAACCGGGCGCGCCGGGAGCGAAGGGCTGCGCGTCCGGCCAGTTGAGGAACAGCGGCGCCGGTGCGTAAGGCCCGGCGAGGCGCCTGACGGCAAGCGCCGCTTCGCAGCGCCTCGCGGCGATGAGGCGGGCCCGGGACGATTGCCCGTCATGGCTGTGGGAGCCGACGCCGTCGGTCAGGACCACGACCCCGGCCAGGGTGTTCCGCGAGGCCGCATGGGCAATCAGCGCGCCGCAACCCAGCGTCTCGTCATCGGCATGGGGCGCCAGGACGAGCCAGCGAGCCGTTGCGACCGCGCCTTGCGCGAGCGGACGAGCGGCGAACGGCCGGCTCACCATAGCCGGTCGTCCTCGCCCCAGGCGTCGTGGTCGAGCCAGGCGATCGCTGCTTGGTCGCGGGCGTGGTCGGGACCGGCCTGGCGCAGATACAGGCTCAGGTCGCGGGTGATCTTGTCGATGCGTTGGCCGTCAAAGGCGCTGCGCGTTCCCACGATCCGGGCCGAGAGCTCCATCACGTCGAGCGCCGCGCGTTCGACGATGCCGCGCGCCATGCGCACGAAACTCGGTGCATCCGGCGCATCGTCGGCCGCGCGTTGGCTTGCCTCGCGCACCCACAGATAGGCCGTGCGGGTCGCCGCGACCGCTTCACCGAACTTCAGTCGCTGAAGCGGATCGCCGCGAGCCGCCTCCGACATCGCCTCGCGCGTCTCCGCCACCAGACCCTCCGCGCCGCCGAGCTGGACCGCCAGGAAACGCCAGGCGCCAGCGGTAAAGCGCGGCTCGCCGCCGTAATCGCCGGGAGCGCCGAGAAGCTGGTTCTCGTCGGGCTTCAGGCCGGTGAGGTCGTAACTGCCGCTGACGGTGGCGCGCATCCCGCGCACCCGCCACCCCGAGAGGTCGGCGCGGCCTGGGAGGTTCGCGGGCACGACGACGAGCTGCGTCACGCCGTCCTCCCGCCGCGCCGTGACGACGGCATGAGTGAGGCCGCCGGCTCCGGTGGCGAAGGCCTTGGCTCCCGAGAGGAGCCATCCGTCGCCGTCGCGGCTGAGCGCGACGCCAGGCGGCGGCTCGGTCGCCCAGACGCCGTAGATCGCGCCATTGCGCAGGCTCAACATCAAGCCGGCCTTATCCTCGGCGGAGCCGAACCAGGCGAACAGCTTCAGCGCGTTGACATGCCCCTCGAAGATGCGCCCGAGGCTCAGATCCGCCCGCCCGATGATGCGCAGCACGTTGAACAACGCCGCATTCTCCGAGCGCGCGTCGGGGAAATTCTCGCCGCCGCTTTCCGGCGGGGCGAAGAGACGGAGCAGTCCCGCCTTCCGCAGGGTCTCGACGCTCTCCTGCGGGTAGAGCGGGGCCGCGTCATAGCGCGCGCCGGATTCGACCAGCTGCTTGAACACGGCCTGGACCCGAGGAGCGAAATCATGGGGCCGAGCGACGGGTTGCGACGGGGCGACGCGCTGGCCCTGTTCAGTCATTTGCATGGGCCGTGCCTCCCTTTGCGGTTGCGATCAGGAACTGCGCCGCCTTGCGCGGTCCGTCAGGATCGTGCAGGCGGCTGAGGGCCTCGGGTCGCAGCGCCTCTGCGGCTGCGATCAGCCCGGGCCATGCCGTAGCTTGCGGCCATCGCGCCAGGACGATGGCTGCGCCGAGCGCCTCCAGCCGGCCCGCCTTGGAGCCCTGCTCGTCGAACGGGCGCGACTGCGGCAGGCAGATAAACGGCCGCCCCGCCGCGATCACGGCGTTGACCAGGCCGTCCCCGGCCCCGCCGATGACCACACCCGCTTTGGCGATCTCGGCATCGGCATCCTCGATCCAGCCTGGCAGTTCAAGATTACGCGGCTGCTCGCGCGGCTGCGATACCGGCCCGATGGCGCGCCATTGCAGAGCGGGCACGGCGCGGGCCGCCTCGGCAAGATCGTCTCCACTGCCACCTGGGCCACCCATCCCGTAGACGACCAGAACGGTGTCAGGCTCCAGCTTCGCAGGCGCGGGCTTCGCGATGGTCAGCCCCGGGCAGAAGCGCGTCCTGGTCCGCACCCACTCCACCGTCGAGGGCTCGTCGAGGTCGCGGTGGAACGGCGCCATCATGGCGTGCGCGCCGCGAAAGGCTTCGAGATGGGCAGCGTCGTCGCGCGCGCCGCCGAGCCTGACATAGACGGTCGGCGTCGCGGCCAGCCGAGCCAGCATGGCGATCTCGACGGAGACGTCGACCACCATGAGCGCCGGGCGCGTGCGTGCGATCCAGCTCGCCAGCAGCGCGACCCGCTGGCGCACGCCGTCATGATCGAACGGCGCATAGTGCAAAGCGTGAGGCCTGCGGCCGGCGCAATCCGCGCCGTCGAAGGTCGCGTTGCCGACCGGCCTGTCGTCGGGCAGGTCGAGACAGGTGATGCCGTCCGTCCGCCCTGCGAGCCCCGTGCCGATCAGCGTGAAGCATCCGGGCGCCGCCCGGGCGATCGAGAGCGCACGCCGGCGATGGCCGTCGCCGTGATGGTGAACGTAATAGCCGATCGGGCGGGTCAAGACGGCAGGTCCATCAAGGTCAGGTCCGCGTCATGCGGCATCGGCGGCAAGGACCGCTCCGCCGTGGTAAGACCGCTCGCTCCGCCGGGCTGTCTGCGCATGTCGCGCCGCCAGAGCGACCGGCCGCGCCAATGCTCCAGGCGGGGAGCCATCAAAGCCTGGGCCGGCGCGGCGGTATCGGCCATCCGCCTCATCATCTCGGCCATCCCGCCGCTGGCCCGGCCTTGCGAACGCGCCGACACGCGCGTCCAAACCGACATCGGGTGAACGAGCCGCCCGCCGGCGATCACGGCGGCTTCGACAAGGGCGCGATCCTCGCCCGAAGCCAGAAGCGGAACGCCGCCGGACTTGGCATAGATTTCCGAGGTCAGCGCGAGGCTGCCTCCGGTGTGGTCGCCATGACGGGGCGGAATATCCCAAGGGCTGGGGTCGAGCTCATCCTCGATCCTGCGAACCGCCGCCCAGTAGCGGTCCCACAGCGCACGACCCCGGATCACGGCGGGCGGGATCGAATCGTGCTCGTCCAGCACCAGCCGACCGCCGACGATATCGGCGCCGGCGGCAACCGCATCGAGATTGGCCTCGATCCAGTCCTCCGGCGGCCGCGCATCCGCATCCGTGGTGATCAGCACGCCCCCGGATCCTCCGAGGCGTTTCACGCCCATGGCCATCGCGGCCGCCCTGGCCGAACCGGCATGGGCGAGGTCCGGCGGAAAATCCCGGATGTCGCATTCGATCAACAGGCGATCGCGATATCGAGACATCGCGGTAAAAACCGCGTCAGCCGAACCGTCCGATGAGTTGTTCAGACAGATCGCGACCGGGATCGATCCTTCAACGCTCTGCCGGGCCAATGCGTCGAAAAGGCGCGGCACGCGCTCCTCCTCGTCGCGAGCCGGCACGCAGACACAGAAGGGCCGGCGGGCCGACGCCCGGTGCTCCGCTGTGTAGGCTCCATCGCGCGCCATGAAGTCTGATCCTTTGTCTGCTGAGGTCAGGCAGCGAACTGTTTCTCGGGCATCGACCGGGCGGCCCTGTCGATCAGGCCGGCGTAAAGCGCCTCGTATTCGTCGATCATCCGCTCGGCGTCGCAGCGCTGCTCGGCGCGCGCACGGCAACTGCCCCGGTCGAGGCCTTGGGCGGCCGTCGCGGCCCGGGCCAACGATGCCGGATCGTCCGGCGTCGCCAGCACGCCGCAGCCGGCATCGAGCAGTTCTGGAATAGCGCCGCGCGCGAAGGCCGCAACCGGGACGCCGCAGGCCAGGGCCTCGGCGACCACCAGGCCGTAGGGCTCCTCCCAGCACGGCGTGCACAGGAAGGCGCGGGCGCCGCCGACCACCACGGCCAGTTCGACATGCGGCAGATGGCCGAGATAGCGGATCTGGTCGTTCAGCCTGGGACCGACCTCGCGGTCGAAGTAATCCTGGTCGGAGATCGGGCCGGCGATCAGCAGATTGGCACCGATCAGGGCAGCGGCCGTGATCGCATGATGCAGGCCCTTTTCGGGAACGATCCGGCCATACCAGACCAGATAGGGCTCAGGAGCAGGAGCGGCGTGGAAGGCGAAGCGGTCGAGGTTGATCCCGTTCATGATCACGTGGTCGACCGGCGCGACCTTGCTCCAGGACCGGCGGATCGAATCCGACACCGCGACGAAGGTGGCATGCGGGGCGCGGCAGAGCCGGACGCCGCTTTCGAGCCAGGCGAAAGGCGGCGTATGCAGCGTCGTGACCAGCGGCATCGGCAACGCGTCGGCCATGGCGACGGGCAGGTAATGCAGGGAGTTGTTGTGGATCAGGTCGAAGGATCGCCGCCGCAGACCGTTCATCAAGGAGAGATAGGCATGGTGTTCCTGAAAGAAGGCCTTGTCGGGCGCTTCGTTGCAGCCGATCGCCAGAAGCGAGGTCTCGTCGCAGATCGCCTCGACGAAAGCCGCCGGCTCGGAGCGCGAGGACGCGAAGACGGTGACGTCGTGGCCCCGGCGCCGGAGCGCGCCCTGCAACATGGAGGTATGCATTTCGAGACCGCCGGCAAACGGCTCGCAAATGGCGTGCTTGAGATGAGCAATGATCCCGATACGCAACTGCCGCTCCTGTCCGTCGAGGTCGAGCATCCGGGCCAAGCCGCTTGCGGAAGCCTCCCCGCAATGCAAGCTCATCCTCACGGCAGCATCGAATTCGTATACTGATGACGATTACATCCCGATGATTTTGCGGAACGCGAACCTGAACGCGTATCAGGATCAATAAGTTCCAGCCTCTGATCTCGAGTTCGTCGTAGACGCAATATTGTGTCGGAGCTTCTTTTATATAAGAAAATCATGGTTTTTAGTATGAATTCGGCCAGTAATTAACCGCGCCTCGCAAGAATTCAGTAAAGAGTATTTACCTCGCCGACGCGGCCCGACCACCGTTCACATTGACGTCCAGTTCATATATATGCTGATTAAGTCTGCGTTGCCTGTGCTGCGGCTGATCTCACCTGAACGAGGACGGCCTTGACCCTGTCTCCTATGAAAGTTCGTTCAACGCGGATCGACGGCGTATCTCGGCCCCTTTGGCTTGATAGCCCCCGACGATATGGGCTTATCAGCCGGGGCTTTCACTGGCTGATGGCAGCACTTTTCGCCTGGCAGTTCGCAGGCGCCCTACTCTTCGTCACGGTCGGAGACTCCGCCGTCACGCGGTTCGTGGGCGGCACTCATCTCGAACTCGGCTTCGTCCTCTTCGCGCTGGTGCTGCTGCGTGGAGGTTGGGGCCTGGCAAATTGGAAGCGCAGACCGCCGCATCACGACCGCGTCGGTCGCGTGGCGGCCGCCGTTCACATGGTGATTTACGGACTAATGATCGTGGTACCGGGCATCGCTCTGCTGCGGCAATCCGGATCCGGAAAGCCATTCTCTCCCTTCGGCATTCCTGTCCTGCCAGCCCGCGCGGAGAAAATCGACTGGATGATCGTGCCGGGCGATCTACTTCACTACTGGCTCGGCTTCCTGCTCCTCGTTGTCGTTCTCGGACACGCGGGCATGGCGGTTCTCCATCGCCTTATGTGGAAGGACGACCTGTTGAAGCGGATGACCTGAAATCAGTGGCTGCGTTTTAAAAGAAGGGAAGCGCGTTCTATCGCAACATGTCAGACCGTGATGTGCATCTGCCCTGCAGCGCCACGGGAAAAATCCGGCGCTCGCCCCGCGCCGCCAAGCGCAATGTCGCGACGAAGGCGCCGTCCCCGACCCCGTGGCTTTCGGCAACGATGCAGAGCGCGCGCACCTACGAGCCGGTCGCCACCTTGAAATGATGCTCTTGCTATGGCGACCTTCCGTGAGAATGGCTCAGTCCGGCTGGAACCGTGATGGGGCGGGCGAGCCGGGCCTGCGCGGTCAGGCGAATGCCGGCATTGGCCGCCCCATACCCGCGATAGCCATCACGCTGGACGATCTCGAAGAAGAAGCCGCCATCGAGCGTCGCCGTATAGGCCTGCCAGAAGGCGCCATGTCCGTCCTGATCATAGAGGATGTTGAGTGCCTTCAGCGCATCGATTTGGCCGGGCGCGAAGTCGGCCCTCGCTTCGAGGTCTTCATAGTAGTTTTCCGGCATCGGCAGCATCGCGACTCCGTTGGCCATGAGCGTCTCTACCGTCGCGCGGATATCATGCGTTGCCAGGGCAATGTGCTGGACGCCCGAGCCGAAGAAATCGGTGACGAAGCGCGCCGACATCGTGCGGTGGCTTTGTGAGCCGTTCAGGACCAGGCGCAGGGGATGGTCAGGCTGTCCACCGTCGCCGCTTTCGATGACCTGGCTTTGCACCACCCCGCCCGGATCGATCACTGCCTGGCTCGGAGTTTTCCGTGCATCCAATAGCGAGGTGTAGAACAGCAGCCAGGTGAGCATCTCCTCGTACTGCATGGTCTGCGAGATGTGGTCGACTGCGATAAGCCCGGCGCCCTGTCCGCTTTCGCCGGTCGACACGAAATCGACCTCGGACCAGCGCCCAAGCGCCACGCCACCATCGAGAAAATAGACCAGACTGCCGCCGACGCCGCGTACGGCGGGGATGTCGAGTTCGCCCGGACCGATCGCGCCGGCATGTGGCACGTCGAGCAACGCCTTGGCGCGCTCCGTCGCAGCCCGCGCATCGGCCACGCGCAGCGCGATGGCGCAGACGGAAGAACCATGGGTGATCTGATAGCTGTGTGCGAAGCCGTCCTCGTCGCTGTTCAGGATGATGCGGATATCCCCCTGTCGCCAGAGATCGACATCCTTTGAGCGATGGGCTCCGGTCCTGACAAAGCCGAGCGCACGCAGCAGCCGCTCGAACTGGCTTCTCTCGCTTTCGACGACGGCGAACTCGATGAATTCGACCGCCTCGACGCGGGCCGGCGGCGGCATGGCCGGGGCGCCGCGCACCGGCTTCCCGATCCGGCGCGCGGTCTCGTCGAGCAGCCAGAGCAGCGAGCGATGACCGTCGAGCGCGACAGAGCGCGCGGAGCCTGCTCGAAAGCGGTCGTTGAAGATCTCGAGCGAGAGGAATCCGTCGAAGCCGGTCGAGATCAGCGCCTGCATGAAATCGGGCAGCGCGAACTCGCCCTGGCCGGGCAGGCAGCGCCAGTGCCGGCTCCACGACAGATGGTCCATCTGCAGGAGCGGCGCGTCGGCCAACTGCACCATGAAGATGCGGTCACTGGGGATCGTGCCGATCGTCGAGAGGTCGAGCCCGCGCGACATGATGTGGAAACTGTCGAGGATGATGCCGACATGTGGATGGTTGGCGCGGCGGACGATTTCCCAGGCATCGCGATAATCGTAGACATGCTTGCCCCATGCCAGCGCCTCATAGCCGACCCTGAGGCCCCGCTTCGCCGCGCGCTCGCCCAGCTCCGCGAAATCCGCCGCGAGCCGGTCGATGCCGCTCAGTGCCTCCGGGGAGACGGTCGAGCAGACGAAGAGCAGGTCCGTTCCGAGTTCCTGAAGCAGGTCGAATTTGCGTTCGGCCCGGTCGAAGGTCCGGGCGCGCCTTGAATCCGGCATGCCCTCGAAATCGCGGAACGGCTGGCAGGTGACGATGCTCAGGCCGAGATCGCCGCAGATGCGGCGGACATCGGCCGGTGAACCGGGGAAGGCGATGAGGTCGTTCTCGAAGATCTCGACCGCGCGGAAACCTGCGGCGGCGATGGCTTCCAGCTTTTCGTGAAGCGTTCCCGAGACGCAGACCGTGGCGATCGATGGGATCATGGCCGCTTCTCCTGATAGCTCACCTGTGCCACGGCGCGAAGTTCGTCAGGCGTGGTCGTCGGGAAGCCGAAAAATTCGAGATAGGCCGGGATTTGCTCGAACAACATGTCCGTGCCGATCTGGAATGTGCAGCCGCGGGCGCGGACAGCTGCGAGGAAGGGAGTCATTTCCTGCTTCATCACGACCTCGCCGACGAATGTTGTCGGCGTGATCCTGCTGACATCCATCGGCAGCGGGTCGCCCGCTTTCATGCCCAGCGGCGTCGCGTTGACGACGATATCGAATCGGGCCGGGTCGGCGGAGCCCGTCTCGACGCCTAGTCGCGGGTAATGCCGCCGCAGGCGCTCGGCGAGACCCGCCATCGCGGGGATCGTCGCGTCGAACAGCGCCAGTCGCGCGACGCCGGCCTTCGCGAACGACGCCGCAATGGCCGCGCCGACTCCGCCGCAACCGACGACGAGCACCTGCGCGCCGGCGACCGCGCGGCCTTTGCGCAACACGCCGCGCACGAAGCCCTCGCCGTCGAACATGTCGCCGACGAGGGCGCCATCAGCCCGGAGTTTGACGGCGTTGCAGGCGCCCGCGATGGCGGCAATGGGGCTGACCTCATCGACCAGGCCGAGCGTCGTCACCTTGTGGGGCATGGTGACCAGGGCGCCATGGGCGTTGGACAGCGCGAAGAACAGCCTCAGGAAGGCCGGATAGTCGGGCGGCTTGCAGCCCATCGGCACGACGACCGCATCGATGCCCTCGCGTGCGAAATAGGGGTTGTAGATCATCGGCGCCTTGAAGCTCTCGGTGGGATAGCCGAGATGGGCGATGAGTTTCGTGGTGCCGGTGATCATGCCGCGACCCGCTTTTCCGGACCCAGCATCACGGCCGTATGATCGCGGGCCGAGCGCTTGACCGCCTCGACGACCCGAAGCGTGCGCAGCCCTTCGCGTCCGGAGACCAGCGGGCTCGCGCCGGTGCGGATGACGTCGCAGAAATGGCGGATCTGCACGGCGAGGGGATCGTCGGGCGCGAAGGTTACGCGCTCGCGCCGGAGCGGCTCCCACCAACTGCGCTTGCCGGGATGACTCCAGAGTTCGAGCTGCGGGATGGTGAGCGCGCCATGCGTGCCGCCGATCTGGTAGCAGGACTGGTCCTGGCGCGGATAGGCGGGGTTCTCGCCGGTCGTCATTTCCCAGCTCCAGGGCGCGACGACGGAATCCGAGACGCTGACGGTCGCGAGCACGCCGCTTTCGAAGCGCAGCAGGATGACGGCCGTCTCCTCCACCGCGTGTCCACGCACGGCGTTCGAGTCCAGCGCATGGACCTCGACGACCTCGCCGCAGAGATGGCGAAACAGGTCGATGTCGTGGATCAGGTTGAGGAAGACCGGCCCGGCGCCGGGCTGGCGCCGCCAGCTGGCCTCGAAATAGTCGTCGGGCTTCATCAGCCAGAACTGGCCCGAGATGGTGAGCATTTGCCCGAGCCGGCCCGACTCGACGATCTCCTTCGCCTTGGCGATCATCGGATTATGGCGTCGGTGATGGCCGACGAGCAGCACCACGCGCGCCGCCTCCGCCGCCTCGACCAGCGCGGTAGCGGCCGCGACATCGTCGGCGATCGGCTTCTCGATCAACGCGGGAATGCCGGCCGCTACCGCGTCGAGCCCATGCGCGACATGCAACTGGTTGGGCGTTGCGACGATGACGCCATCGGGTTTTTCTTCGGCCAGGGCGTCGGCAAAGCTCGGATGCCAGCGGGTCCCCAGCCGCTCCGCGAGAGCGCGTCCGACCGGCGAGGGATCGACGATCGCCGACAGCACGGCGCAGGGCTCGGCCGCGACATGCTCGGCATGGCGGCTGCCGATCAGGCCTGCGCCCATCACCACGAGTCTGGCTGGCTTCATCGTGCGTTTCGCTCGCTTGGTTCAGGCGTCAATGCTTGTGAAGGATTTCACCCAGAAATTTGCGGGTGCGCTCGTGACGGGGCTTGGTGAAGAACTCGACCGGAGGCGCCTCCTCGACGATCGCGCCACCGGCCATGAAGATGATCCGGTCGGCGACCTGCCGGGCGAAGCCCATCTCATGGGTAACGCAGATCATGGTCATGCCCTCCTCGGCCAGGCCGATCATGGTATCGAGCACCTCCTTGACCATCTCGGGATCAAGCGCAGAGGTCGGCTCGTCGAACAGCATGACCTTGGGCTGCATACAGAGCGCACGGGCGATCGCGACCCGCTGCTGCTGCCCGCCGGAGAGCTGAGCCGGATATTTTTCCGCCTGCTCCAGGATCTTGACGCGGGCGAGAAGACGTCTTGCAGTCGCCTCGGCCTGCGTCTTGCTCGCGCCGAGCGAACGCATCGGCGCAAGCATGCAGTTTTCCAGTACCGTCATGTGCGGGAACAGGTTGAAGTGCTGGAAGACCATGCCGATCTCGCGTCTCACCGCGTCGATCGTTCTGGCGTCCCCGCCCAGCAAGGTACCGTCGACCCGGATCTCGCCCTTCTGATAGGGCTCGAGATGGTTGATGCAGCGGATCAGCGTCGATTTGCCCGAGCCGGACGGTCCGCACAGGACGATTTTCTCGCCTGCGCGAACCGACAGGTTGATGTCGGTCAGAGCCTGGAAATCGGCATACCATTTCTCGACATGCGCCATGCTGATCATGGCGTCGTGTGGGGCTTGCGCGCCCGAGGACCGGGTTGTCATGTCGAGGCTCCGATTCAGGCCTGCCCGGCTCAACTGACTGCGAAGGTGATGCCTTCGAGAGTGTCGGGGAATTTGTGCACCGGCACCTTCATCCACTTGTCGTAGATCTTCTGGAGCTCGCCATTGGCCTTGATCTTGTCGATGAAGCTGTTGATCGCGGCGTTGATTTCCTTCTCGCCCTGGCGGGTGCAGGCGCCGTTGTAGAGGTTCTGGAATTCGAGCTTGTTCTCGAATTCGCCGGGACGGGCCTGCTCGATGCGCTGGATGTAGAAGATGTTGCCGCCCAGCGCCTGGATCTGGCCCGAGACCAGCGCCTGGATGGACGGCGCATCGCCGTCATAGCGGCGGATGGTCGTGCTGGCGGGCGCGTTCTTGGTTACCTGCGTGTCCTGGGCTGCACCCTTGGCGACGCCGATGGTGAACTTGCCCATGTCCTCGTTTGTCTTGATCGTATCGGTCTTCTTGCCGATCAGCACGATCGTGTTGGCGACATAAGGCTTGGAGAACTGCACCACCTTGGCGCGCTCGGGCAGCATCGCCATCGTGGCGAAGAGCACGTCGACGCGGCCCGTGGTCAGCGCGGGAATGCGGTTGTTGACCTCGAGCGGAACGAACTCGACGGTCACGCCGAGTTCCTTGCCGAAGAGCGCGGCGATGTCGGCGTCGAGCCCGTCCTGCTTGCCGGCGCTGGTGACGAAGCCCCAGGGCGGATTGTCGCCCTGGATCCCGACCACGATCTTGCCCTTGGACTTGATCTCCGCCGGCGTCACCGCCAGGGCAGGCCGGAGGATCAGGCTCGGCGCGCCAAGCGCCACCGCGCCTCCCAGCAGAAGTGTCCGGCGGTTGGGCAGGCTCTTTTTCATATCGGTCATCGTTTCTCTCCCTTGGTTGAACGTTGTTTTTGTTTGGTAGTCTTGTTCCTTCATCAGCGGGTCGCAACCGCGAGCTGCTGTTCCAGCCGTGCGCCCAGGAGCGAGAGCGGCCAACACATGACGAAGTAGAGGATGCCCACGACTCCGAAGACGAGAAGCGGCTGGAAAATCTGGTTCGAGATGATGTTGCCGGCCCGCGAGAGCTCGGTGAAGCCGACGATGGCGGCCAGCGACGTGCCCTTGATCAACTGGACCAGAAAGCCCACCGTCGCCGGCAGCGAGATGCGGATCGCCTGGGGGAGGACCACATCCTTCATCCGTGAGACGTAGTTCAGGCTCAACGCCTTGGCCGCCTCGACCTGGCCTTTCGGCACCGCCTCGATCGAACCGCGCCAGATCTCGCCGAGATAGGCGCTGGCATGGAGCGTGAAGCCGATCGACACCGCGACCCAGGCATCGAGCTTCAGGCCGATCAGAGCGAGCCCGTAATACACCACGAAGAGCTGCATCAGCAGCGGCGTGCCCTGGAAGATGGCGATATAGCCCGAGGTGATGCGCTCCAGCAGCGGAATGCCCGAGGAACGCGCCAGCGCCACACCGAGCCCGAACGCGCCGCCGCCGACGAAACCGATGGCCGACAGGGCGACGGTCCATTTCAGCCCGACCAGAAGGAAGAGGAATTCGTTATTTCCCATGACGACCTCCTCACTTCACCGGGTAGCTGAAATAGCGCGACGAGATGACCCCGAAAAAGCGCATCATCAGCCAGGACATCACGAGGTAGAACAGCGTGACGGTGCCGTAGACTTCGAAGCTGCGGAAACTGTCGGACTCGATCCGCTGTGCCACGGAGGTCAGTTCATAGGCCGAGATCGCCGAGGCCACGCTGGTGGTCAGGGTCAACAGCACGAACTGGCTGGTGAGAGACGGAAAGATCGCGCGCAAGGCCGGCCGCAGCACGATCAGCCGGAATACTTGGCTCCTGTGCAGGCCGAGCGCGAGACCGGCCTCGATCTGACCTTTTCCGATCGACTGCACGCCGCCGCGAATGATCTCGATGGCATAGGCGCCGCCATTGATGCCCAAAGCGATGATCGCGGTCGGATTGGGATCGAGCCGCAGGCCCGCCAGCGGCAAGGCGAAGTAGATGAAGAAGATCTGCACCAGAAAGGGCGTGTTGCGGATCAACTCCACGAAGGCCATCACCAGCCAGCGCACTGGCTTGATGCGCGAGTCCCGCAGGATCACGCCGCCGATGCCGATGACGATGGCGAGTGCCATGCCGCCCAGCGCCAGGACGAGCGTGCCAAGGCAGGCCGCCAGCAGGTTCGGCAGCCCATCCACTACAGGCGTGAAATCGAGCGTATAGTTCATGGCGTTTCCCGTGCGGTCGACCTTCTAACGGGTCGATCCAAGTCCCGAAATCTGCACCGGCGCCTCTGAGCGGGCGCCTTCGCCACCGCCTCGCCAAGCTTGCGAAATGATGACCACATGCTAATTGTACCAGACGGTCCAATTCGTCAAGACAATTGAACCGGACGGTCCATTTCGACCGGTACCGGCCTATCGGGGTCAGCCCTGCCGAAAGACGCGCAATGAACGAGTTGTCCGCAGTGGTTCGAAGGCCCACCCGAGCGCGCAAGGCGGCGGGCTGGACGCAGGATCCCGACGGGGTCCGCCGCGACATTCTCGATGTCGCGCGCGAAGAATTCGTGGAAAACGGGCTGAGCGGCGCCAGGGTCGACGACATCGCCGCGCGCATGTCGACCAGCAAGCGGATGATCTATTACTACTTCGGCGACAAGGAGGGCCTCTACCGCGCCGTGCTCGAAGAGGCGTATGCGCGCATCCGCACTTTCGAGCGCAGTCTCGATCTCGCGGCCCTGCCCCCTTGCGAGGCCATCGCGACCCTGACCGGGTTTACGTTCGACTATCACGCCGATAATCCCGATTTCGTCCGGCTCGTCATGGTGGAAAACATCCATCATGCGCGGCACCTGGAGACGTCCCGCAAAATCACCGAGCTCAACCTCTCGGCCATCGAGATGATCGGAAGCGTCTATGTGCGCGGTATCGACGAGGGCGTCTTTCGCGACGGGCTCGACCCGATCGACATCCATCTCACGATCAGCGCGCTCAGCTTCTACAACGTTTCCAACCAGGCCAGCATCAGGCAGGTTTTCGGCTACGACATGGCTGCGCCAGAGGCGCGTGTCCGCCGCCGCCTGAGCGCGATTGATACGGTGCTGCGTATGCTCTGCCGCTAAGGGCGCCAGCCGGAGCGGCGGCGGTTCGGCTCTGGAGTGTGGACGTTGCATGGGCGGGCGCCGTCAGTCCCGCTTGACCAGGCCGGCCATCGCCTGGATCGCCAGTTCATAGCCGGCCGCGCCGAAGCCGAGGATGACGCCCGTCGCGGTTCGGGAGATCAGCGAGTTATGATAAATGCTCTCGCGCGCATGGACGTTCGAGATGTGCAGCTCGATCTTCGGGCCATCGAACATCTTTAGAGAGTCGAGCAGCGCAATCGAGGTGAAGGTGTAGCCGGCGGGATTGATGATGATTCCGCACGCCTTTTCGCGCGCCTCATGCACGCTCTCGACCAAAGTCCCCTCGAAATTGGTCTGCCGGAACTCGATCTCGAAGGCCAGTGTCGCGGCCTTCGCGGCGCAGCGCTCGCGAATCTCGTCCAGCGTCGTCCTGCCGTAGACGGCAGGTTCGCGCTGGCCGAGCAGATTCAGATTGGGCCCGTTCAGGACATAGATGCGGTTCGTCATTGGCATTTCTCCCGGAGCGGCCCTTTTGGCAGAGATTTGATCGCGCCGGTTGCCCAGCTTGCCTATCCGGATAACATCGGCCGAAATCAGCATCAACCGAGATTCCATTTTTCATATGATGATCTTTAGTTGATACGATGTCCGGCGGCGTCGATCTGTCTCGCGGCCCGGAAAGCGCGTAGTGTCGGCAATGGAATCGCTCAGGGCACGGACTGGCAGGATGGCGGAAGCGGCAATCGAGTTCGGTGGTACGGACGGCTCCTTCGCCTCGGCCGGCGAGCAGGCCTATGAGCGGATCCGCTCGGACATCGTCTTCGGCAAGCTGCGGCCCGGGCAGCGCCTGACGCTCGAAAAGCTGCGGCCGCTTTATGGCGTCAGCGTCAGCACGCTGCGCGAGATCTTCAGCCGCCTGACGCCCGAGGGGCTTGTCACCGCGGAGGGACAACGCGGCTTCCAGGTCGCAGCCTGCTCGGCCGAGGATCTGCGGGAGATCGCGGCCCTGCGCCTGCTGATCGAGAAGGACGCTCTGGCGAAGTCGTTCCTGGCGGGCGACATGGAATGGGAGGGCCGCGTCGTGTCGGCCCATCACAAGCTGGCCCGGCTGGAAGCGGGACTGCTGTCCGGCGACGTCTCGCGCACACAGCAATGGAAACGCTACGACTGGGAATTCCATCAGGCCCTTGTGTCGGCATGTGGATCGAAGGCCCTGCTCCACCTCCATTCCGGCATATATGACCGCTATTTGCGCTATCAGATGGTCTTCGTGATTTTCCGTGGAGCCGTGGCGGCCGACGAGCATCGCGTCTTGCTGGAATGCGCGTTGAAGCGCGATGCAGACCGGGCACAGGAAGTTCTGGGCCGCCATATCCAGGGCTGTCTCGACTTCGCCTTTCAGAACCGGCTGCTCTGAATTCCCGAACGCTGGGCAGCTCCTGGATCTGTTAATCAAGTCTGGGAAGCGCGGGCCACCAGTTCAGCGACGATGGCAACGCTTTCCCCGATGTCGTCGCCAATCGCCGCAGCGGCGAGATTGGCGGTGATCGCGGCCTCGTCGATTTCAAGACCTTCGGCAACGCCCGCCATCGCCTCGGCACTGCCCGCCGCGAGCAGGAAAAGGTCGGTCAGCGCCGGTCCTTCGGCCTGCCACCCACCGAGACCGCGTTCCTCCTCGGCAGGCAAGCCCGACAGGATGCTGGAGACGAGGCCGGGTGCGCGCAACGCCGCCGATAGCGCGATCTGGCAGCCCGTGGGGTTGCGCTTATGCGCCATCGCAGAAGATCCGCCACGCCCTGGAATTGCCGGCTCGCGCGCTTCGCCGACCGCATTCTGTGCCAGCAGCGCGACATCGCGCGCCATCTTTCCAAGCGCTCCGATCAGGATCGCGAGAGCCGCCGCGATCGCTGCGATGCCGCCCCGGTTCGCGTGCCAGGGAGCGCCCGCCGCGATGTGCAGCGCCAGCGCAAGACGCTCCGCGATCTGCGCCCCCTTCCCAGCCATCCCGGCGCGTGTGCCGGCGGCACCGCCGAGCTGGACCCGCGCAGATAGAGCGACCTCGTGGTCGAGCCTTAGCGCTGCCGCGGCGATACCCGCCTGCCATTGCGCGATCCGCAGACCAAAGCCGATCGGCAGGGCATCCTGCAAAAGCGTACGCCCGACAGCAGGCGTGGCGGCATGGCCGCTTGAATGCTTCGTCAAGGCCGCAAAAATCCTGTCGAGATCACCGCGCAGTAGGGCGTGCGCCTGCCTGATCTGGCAGGCCAGGACCGTATCGGCGACGTCCTGGCTGGTCGCGCTTTTGTGCAGATCGGCTGCTGCGGTGCCGGACAATGTCGCGCGCAGGCGCTTGACCAGGGGAATGGCGAGCGTGCCCGCCAGCGCTGCCTCGTCGGCGAGCAGAGCCGGATCGACTGCAAAGCCGGCACAGGCTGCGGCGATGGCCTGCGCATCGGCTGCCGCGATCACGCCCTCGGCCGCTTGCGCGCGGGCGAGTTCCGCTTCGAACGCCAGCGCATGGCGCAGCGTCGCCGCATCGTCGAAGACCGCGAGCATGGCCGGCGTCGTGGCCGGACGGGTTCTGAGGTGCTGGCTCACAGATCGAAGAACACGGTTTCGTTCTCGCCCTGAAGGACGATGTCGAGCCACCAGGTCTCGTCGGGCTTGCGCTTCGCGATGAGAGTCTCGCGCCGGTCCACAGGGACGAGAGAAAGAATCGGATCAACGTCGTTGCCCTCGCCATCGGCGAAGTAGAGTCGTGTCGGCAACCGCTTGATCAGGCCGCGTCCGAAGACCGAAACGGCGAGATGCGGTGCCTGTAGCGTATTGCCGGGGCCGGGCACGCGGCCGGGGCGGATGGTGCGGAAGCGGTAGATGCCCTGGGCGTCGGTCGAAGCGCGGCCGAACCCGACGAAGTTCGGGTCCAGCGCAACGTCGTCGCGGTCATCATCTCCGCTGGCATAGCGACCGGCGGCATTGGCCTGCCAGATCTCGATCATCGCGTCGGGGATGGGGGCGCCGTCTCCGTCATAGACGCAGCCGGCCACCGTGATGACCTCGCCTCGAGGCGTGCCGGTGACGCCGGAGGCGCCCAGCAGGTAATGCTCCGGCGGCATCAGGTCGGGCCGCGCGCCCATTTCCGAGACACCGACCAGGTCGGCGCCGCCCTTCCAGGGAAGGCCGTAGTGGAAATAAGGACCTACAGTCTGCGACGGCGTCTGGCCGAACAGCGCCGGATCCTGGTTGTCCTGGCGCGGCGCGGCATTGCGTGTTTCGAGGTCAGTGGTCGTCGTCATGGTCGTCCTCGAACGGGGTCTGGTCGCGGCCCCGCAGCACGATGTCGAAATTGTAGCCGAGCGCCCAGTTCGGCACCGTCGTGCCGATGTCGAAGCGGGCGATCATGCGCTGGCGATAAGGCATCGGCACGGCGTTCGCGATCGGATCGATCTCGATCAGCGGGTCGTCGGGAAAGTACATTTGCGTGACCAGCCGCGTGGCGAAGGCCGGCCCGAGTAGCGAAAGATGGATATGGGCGGGACGCCAGGCGTTCTTGTGATTGCCCCAGGGATAGGCGCCGGGGCGGATCGTGACATAGCGATAGCGACCCTCGGCATCGGTGAAGATGCGGCCGGCGCCGGTGAAGTTCGGGTCGAGCGGGGCCGGCCAGTCGTCCTTGCCATGGATATAGCGGCCAGCCGCATTGGCCTGCCAGACCTCGACGACCGTGTTGGGCACCGGCCGGCCTTGCTCGTCGAGCACGCGGCCGGTGACGACGATGCGCTGGCCTTGCGGCTCGCCCTTGTGCTGGGTCGTCAGGTCGGCCATGGCGCCGCCCATCAGCTTCGGCCAGGCGTTGCTGGGACCCGTGATCTCGGTGAGCGTCTGCGGCACCGCGATCGGCGCCAGCCGTGGGCTGCGCGGCACGGTCGAGCGATAGTCCGGCACGAGCGAAGGGGGAGCGCCCGCATCCTCTCGCGAATAAGGCAGGATCAGGCTCACGCCGCCCGCTCCTGGAGCGAGGGCAAAACCGCGAAGGCAGCGCCGGTTTTCGCCTTGATCTCGGCGAGATCGACGCCAGGGGCGATTTCGATCAGGGTCAGGCCGCCCTTCACCTTGTCGCAAGCCATGACGCAAAGGTCGGTCACGATCAGGTCGACGACGCCAGCACCCGTCAGCGGCAGGGTGCAGCGCTCGAGCACCTTGGATTCGCCGGCCTTGTTGGCGTGGTCCATCACGACGATGACTTTCTTGACGCCTGCGACAAGGTCCATGGCGCCCCCCATGCCCTTCACCATCTTGCCGGGGATGGTCCAGTTGGCGATGTCGCCATTGGCGGCCACTTCCATGGCGCCGAGGATGGTCAGGTCGATATGGCCGCCGCGGATCATCGCGAAGCTGTCGGCCGAGGAGAAGAAGCTCGAGCTCGGCAGGATCGTGATGGTCTGCTTGCCGGCATTGATCAGATCGGGATCGGCCTCGCCCTCATAGGGAAAGGGGCCGATCCCGAGCAGGCCGTTTTCCGACTGCAGCGTCACGTCGACGCCGTCGGGAATGTAGTTTGCCACCAGCGTCGGGATGCCGATGCCGAGATTGACGTAGAAGCCGTCCTTCAGCTCCCTGGCCGCGCGGGCGGCGACCTCTTCGCGGGTCCAGGCCATCAGGCTGCCTCCCTCTTGCGCTCGGTCAGCTTCTCGATGCGCTTCTCGTTGATCGTGCTCTTGATGATGCGGTCGACATAGATGCCTGGCGTGTGGATCGCCTCCGGATCGAGCGAGCCGACGGGCACGATCTCCTCGACCTCGACCACGGTCACCTTGCCGGCGGTCGCCATGTTCGGGTTGAAGTTGCGCGCCGTGCGCCGGTAGACGAGATTGCCGGCGGTGTCGGCCTTCCAGGCCTTGACGATGGCGAGATCGGCACGCAGCCAGGTCTCACGGACATAGAGCTGGCCCTCGAACTCCTCGACCGGCTTGCCCTCGGCGACGACAGTGCCGACGCCCGTCCTGGTGTAGAAAGCCGGGATGCCGGCGCCGCCCGCGCGGATGCGCTCGGCCAGCGTGCCCTGCGGATTGAGCTCCAGTTCGAGTTCGCCTGCGAGATATTGCTGTTCGAACAGCTTGTTCTCACCGACATAGGACGCGATCATCTTTTTGATCTGGCGGCTTTCGAGCAGCATCCACAGCCCGAAACCGTCGGCCCCGGCATTGTTCGAGATCACCGTCAGCTCCTTGACGCCCGCCTTCCGGATCTCGGGGATCAGGCTCTCGGGATTGCCCGACAGGCCGAAGCCGCCTGACATGATCGTCATTCCATCGAAGAGAAGCCCTTCGAGGGCCGCCGCCGGACTGTCGTAAATCTTGCCAGCCATGATGTCCTACCCTGTCATGTCCGAGATCTTTCCGCGATGAGCGGTTCGTCTCTTCGGACCTTCTTGAATTCAAGCTCGCTCCAGCGCAATGGCGATGCCCTTGGCTCAGAGATCATCCGCCCGGATGGAGGAGACGCTGCCGCCGAAGCGCCCGATCGGCGTACGGACATAGCCGCAGATGAAGGCTTCGCTCATGTCCGGTCGACGCCAGCGGTCGGAGAGGAAACCATTGTCGAGAAGGCCTCCTTGCAGATCTTGTAGGCGCGGTTTGCCGCCGGTACGCCGGCATAGACGGCGACATGCATCAGCGCTTCCTGAACATCGGCCTGGGTCGCGCCGGTATTGGCTGTAGCGCGGACATGCATGGCGACCTCCTCATCGTGGCCCAGAGCCGCCAGCAAGGCGATCGTGATGATCGAGCGCTCGCGCCTGGTCAGCCCTGGCCGCGACCATACCGTTCCCCAGGCGCCTTCGGTAATGAACTCCTGGAAGGGGGTATCGAAGGGCGTCATGTTACCGGCGGCACGATCGACATGCGCGTCGCCGAGCACCGCCCGCCGTGTAGCCATGCCAATCTGGTACCGCTCGCTATGATCGGGCATTCGCGGCTTCCCTTGCAAGATGTGCGTTCAGTTCACCGATGAAGGCGGCGGGCTGCTCCACCCCTGGCAAATGCCCTGCATCGGCGATGATCGAGAAATGCGCCTGCGGGACAAGACCGGCGAAGGCCTCGACCAAGGTGACCGGTGTCGATCCATCCTGATCGCCGACCACGCAGGTCGCGGGAACTGCGACGCGCCGGGCGGTCTCGGTGAAATCCGCGTCGCGGATCGCCGCGCAGGCCGTGGCGTAGCCGCGCGCGGGTGTTCGCACGAGCATGTTGCGCCAGCCGGCCAGTTCGACGGGCGATCGCTTGCGGAAGCCCGGCGTGAACCAGCGCTCCAGGATGGGATCCGCGATTGTATCCAATCCGTCGGCGAGCACTGTGGCAATGCGGCTGTTCCAGGTGTTCGCATCACCGATCCGGTGGGCGGTGTCGGCGAAAAACAGAGACCGCACCCGCTGCGGCGACCGGGCATACAGGCCGAGCGCGATCAGCCCGCCGATCGACAGACCGACGATCGTCGCGCGCTCGACCGCGAGTTCACCCAGCAGTTCGTCGAGATCCCCAGCGAACTGATCGATCGTCGCCTCGTCCGGCCCGAGGCCGGAAAGCCCGTGCCCGCGCTTGTCGTAGCGAATGACGCGGTGGTTGTTTTGATAGGCGGGCGCCACGGCGTCCCAGACGCGCAGATCGGTTCCCAGCGAGTTGATGAAGACGATCGCGTCCCCACCCCGCGCGCCGTCGTCCCGGTAATGATGGACGATGCCATTCGAGAGAACGCACTGCACGGCCGCACTGCCCCGGTGTCTGCTGGATTCAGATTGGCTATAGCCACGACTTCAGGTTATGCCAAATAAGAAATATGCTGTAATTCATAACGCATGGGTTATGTGATGATCGATGCCCGTGTCCGCCTGAGACACATCACAGCATTTCTCGAGGTCATCCATCGCGGCAGCGTCACCGCAGCGGCTGATGCGCTGACCGTGACCCAACCCGCGATCTCGAAGACCTTGCGGGAACTCGAAGACATTCTGGACGCGCGCCTGTTCGACCGGAGTGGACGCGTCCTTGCCCTGTCCGCCGCAGGAGAGGTGTTTTTGCACCATGCGGAAGCCAGCCTCTCCGCGCTGCGGCGCGGGATCGACAGTGTGCGATCGGTCGAGAGCCAGCACCTGCTGCGGATCGGCGTGCTGCCCACCGCGTCCGCGCGCACCATGCCGGAGGCAATGAAACTGCTCAAATCGCAGCAGTTTCGTCCAACGTTGCGCATTGTCACCGGCGACAACGACGTTCTGCTCAGCCAATTGCGGAGCGGCGAACTGGATTTGGTCGTCGGCCGCTTCGCCGGGCCCGAGCGCATGACCGGGTTTTCCTTCGAACAGCTCTACTCCGAGCCGCTCGCCTTCGTCGTGCGGCCGGATCATCCCGGTTTGAACGCGGCGTTCGACATCCGGCGTCTGCGCGACTTCCCGGTCCTCATGCCACCTCCGCGCTCGGTCATCCGTCCGACCGTCGATGCCTTTCTGTTCGCGAATGGCGTCGGCCGGATCTCTGATCAGATCGAGACAGTGTCGATGGCGTTTGGGCGCCGATATGTGCGGATATCGGACGCCGTCTGGATCATCTCGGTCGGTGTCGTCGACGACGATCTGACGCTCGGCCTTCTGGCTCTTCTGAGGGTCGATACCCGCGATACCCAGGGCCCGGTCGGAATCACGACCCGCGCCGATGAGATCGGGGCCAATCCGTCGCTCGCCGTCGTCGCGCAAGCGTTGCGAACGGCGTCCGCTCCGCATCGGTTGGGCGCGATAAGTTGAAACGGAGCCTGGGACATATCCGCGAGGTTTCGGGCTGCAGCGAGGTGGAACTCGTCTCTGGCGTCACTGGGTCCGCGTAGCCGCGATGTGACGTAAGCATCGCCTGCGTAATGTCCGCTTTCCGCCGTGGCCGAGCGCAAGGCATGCTTAGAGATGCGGCGGTGTGCCGTGGGTGTGGAAGCTTTCGATCGTCTTCAGCCCCCAGGCCTGGCCCTTCTTGCGCTCGGCTTCCGTCCAGGTCACGGTCTGCCAGTCTGGATCGAGGATCAGACGTGCTCCCGCATTGGCGATCTCGACGCGGTTGCCGGCCGGCTCGTAGACATAGAGGAAGAAGGTCTGCTGCACCGCATGCTTGTGCGGTCCCGTCTCGATGAAAACGCCATGCTCAAGAAAAAGGTCGGCAGCTTCCAGGATGTGTTCGCGCTGATCGACTGCGTAGGTAACGTGATGGAAGCGCCCGCGCGCGCTCGTATGGTCGCGCGTATAGGCGATGTCGTAGCTCTTGTTGTTGACGGTGAACCAGCAGCCGCCGACCTCGCCTGAATCGAGCACGATCTGCTCGGTCACGCGGCTGCCCAGCGCTTTCGGCATGAACTCGCGGATCACGGCGACGTCCTGCGCCAGCAGGTTGAGATGGTCGAGCCGGCGCACCGCGCAGCCGCGGCCATGGTTGCGTTGCGCCTGGTTCTTCAGCGCCGGCCGCTCACTCTCCGGCGCTTCGTATTTGCGGGTGTCGAAATAGATTTCGAAGACATGGTCGTCGGGATCGCGGAAGCGATAGGCGCGGCCATGGCCAAGATCGCCCTCGACCCAGCCCATGCCGGCGCCCATCGCCTCGATCACCGCGACACGCCGCAGCAGCGCAGGCCCGCTGGTCGCGCGGTATCCGATATGGCCGACACCGGTCCTGTTCGAGGCCGTGAGCTTCAGTGTGTGAAACTCGTAATCGTCCCAGGCACGCAGATAGACCGAATCGCCCTCGCGCCCGCTCTCGGTCAGCCCGAAAATGTTCACGAAGAAATCGAGGCTCGCCCCGGGCTTGTCGGTGAAAAGCTCGACATGGCCGAGATGGGCGATGTCGAAGCAGGGCTCGTCGCTCATCCCCAGACTTCCTTCGCGACCTCGAGGATGCGCGAGAGCTTGGCCCATTGCTCGTCCTCGGCCAGCACATTGCCTTCCTCGGTCGAGGCGAACCCACATTGCGGCGACAGGCAGAGCTGGTCGAGGGCAGCGAATTTCGCGGCCTCCTCGATCCGGCGCTTGAGGTTGTCCTTGCTTTCGACAGTGCCGAATTTGGATGTCACGAGACCGAGCACGACCTGCTTGTCGCCCTTCGGCAGGAAGCGAAGCGGCTCGAAGCCGCCGGAGCGGTCGTCGTCCCACTCCATGAAATAGCCGTCGACATCGATCTGGTTGAAGACCATGTCGGCGACGGGCTCGTAGCCGCCCGAAGCGATGAAGGTCGACTTGAAGTTGCCGCGGCAGGTGTGGGTGGTGATCGCCATGTCGGCCGGCTTGGCTTTGAGCGCGGCGTTCAGGATGTCGCGATAGATGAAGATCAGCTTGTCGGGGTCGTCGCCGCGCTCCGCCAGCATCTTGCGCTGCTCGGGATCGCAGAAATAGGACAGGCTGGTGTCGTCGAGTTGCAGATAGCGGCAGCCGGCGTCGTAGAAGGCCTTGATCGCCTTGGCGTAGGCCTTGCCGAGGTCGTCGTAGTAATCCTCCATCCTGTAGTAGGCGCTGGCGTCGATCGCTTTCCGCCCGCCGCGGTAATGCAGCATCGACGGGCTCGGGATCGTCATCTTCGGCACCCGGCTGGTGACCGAGGCGAGGAACCTGAAATGCGCGAGATGCGGGTGGTCGTCGGGGAAATCGAGCTTGCCGGTGACACGAATGCCGCGCGCCTTGGTTGCGACGCCCTTGAACTGGATGCCTGAATCGGAATCGTAGCCGGTGACGCCGGTCAGGGCTTCAAGGAAGTCGAAATGCCAGAAGGCGCGGCGATACTCGCCGTCCGTGACGGCCTGCAGACCGATGTCCTCCTGCTTGCGGACGAGCTTGCGGATCTCCTCGTCCTCGATCGCGGTCAGTTCGGCCGGGCTGATCTCGCCGGCTGCTGCCTTGGCGCGAGCGTCCTTGACCGGTGTGCTGCGCAGCAGGCTGCCCACCATGTCGCCGCGGAAGGGTGGCTTCTGTCTCGAGGTCATGTGAATTCCTCCTGGTTTCTGGTTTTCAGGCTGCGGCGGCGAGGCCGAGGTGATGTTCGAGCCGTTCCGGCTCACGCAGAAGGGTAGCACTGCGCTCAGCCAGCACCACGCGACCGCGTTCGAGGACGATGGCGTCGTCCGTCAGTTCGAGGATCTTGCGGGCGTGCTGCTCGATGACGATGGCCGCGAGCCCTTCCTCGCGGAAGAGGATCTTCAGCGCCTTGAGCAGTTCCTCGACGATGATCGGGGCGAGCCCCTCGGTCGGCTCGTCGAGAAGCAGCAGCCTTGGGTTCAGCATCAAGGCGCGACCGATCGCCAGCATCTGCTGTTCGCCACCGGAGAGCTGGTTGCCGAGATTGCCCTTGCGCTCCGCGAGGCGCGGGAACATGCGAAAGACGCGGGCGGCATCCCACGGGCCGGGCCGCGCGACAGCCGTCAAGTTCTCCAGCACGGTCAGTGACTTGAAGATATTTCGCTCCTGCGGGGCCCAGCCGATGCCGGCATGGGCGCGCTGCTCCGGCGAAGCGGATGTGAGATCACGTCCGGCCAGCATGATACGCCCGCCCCGGCGGCGCGTGACGCCGATGATGCTGTTGACCAGGGTCGTCTTGCCGACACCGTTGCGCCCGAGCAGCGCGAGCGAATGCCCCTCGGCCAGGGTCAGGTCGATGTCGAACAGCACCTGTGCCTCGCCATAGCCGGCGCTCAGCTTTTCGATCCGAAGCAGTTCAGACATGGGTGCAAGTTCAGACATGGGCGCCCTCGCCGAGATAGGCATGCCGGACGGCTGGATCGCGTGCCATGTCGTCCGGCGTCCCCTCCGCCAGGATGCGACCGTTGACCAGCACGGTGATGCGCGTCGCGAAGCGGAAGACCAGGTCCATGTCGTGCTCGATCAGCAGCACGGAGACGTCGTCCGGCAGCGAGCCGACCATCTCCATCAACTCGCGGCGTTCGGCCTCCGGGACGCCGGCAGCCGGCTCGTCGAGCAGCAGAACGGAGGGCTTCGCCGCGAAGGCCGCAGCGATCTCGATCTGGCGCTGCTTGCCATAGGGGAGCGTTGAGATGCTCCGGTCCATGATGTCGTCGAGCTTGAAGCGGGACAGGATCTCGGCCGTCTGCGTCACGAGCTCGGTGTCGCGATCAAGCGCCCGGAACGGGTCGGCACCGCGGCCGAGCCGCTCGGAGGTGACGAGCGCGATCATTTCGAGCGGCGTCATGGTCGCGAAGAGCTGGTTGATCTGGAAGGTGCGCGCCAGCCCGCGCTTGACCCGCGCCTCGCGCACCAGCCTCGTGATGTCCTCGCCCATCAGCTCGATGCGCCCCGAGCTCGGTTTCAGGACACCGGTGAGCTGGTTGATGAAAGTGGTCTTGCCGGCGCCGTTGGGCCCGATCAGCGCATGGCGTGCGCCCTTCGCCAGTGTGAAATCGACATGGTCGGTCGCGACGATGCCGCCAAAACTCTTGCACAGGTCGAAGGTCTGGAGCGCCGCATTCATCGCGCGGGCCCCTTGCCGAGGCGCGCAAAGCGTGAGGCCGTGGCCTTGACAGCGCCATGGATCAGCTCGCGGCCGCCGAGCACGAACAGCACCAGGAAAAGCCCGATCCAGAACATCCAGTATTGCGGGGTGAAGGTCGCGATCGCATCCTGCAACAGCTTGAAGGCGATCGCGCCGATGAGCCCGCCATAGAGATAGCCGGCGCCGCCGATGATCAGCACGAGCATCAGGTCGGCGGAGCGGTGGAAATCGAGCACGTCGAGCGAGACGAACTGCGTGGTCTGGGCAAGCAGCGCACCCGCGGCCCCGGCATAGGCCGCGGCCAGCGTGTAGGCGGCGGCGAGGCGCCACCCGTTCGGCACGCCCGAGGCCGAGGCGCGCAGGGGATTGTCGCGGATCGCGCGCAGGCCGAGACCGAAGGGCGAGTTCGTCACGCGTCGCGCGGTCAGGAACAGCAAAAACAGAACGCTGAGCGAATAGAAATACGCCGTGCGGCCGAAGATGTCGAAATCGAAAAGGCCCAGGACCGGCGCCATCACGATGCCCTGCAAGCCATCTGCGCCACCGGTGAGCGCGCTGAAGGAATTGGCCAGCTCGTAGAGGATGAGCGCGACCCCGAGTGTGATCATGAGCCGCGTCAGGTCGGTGCCACGCAAGACGAGAGGGCTGGTGACGAGGCTGAGCAATCCCGCCGCGCCCATGCCGACGGCAAGCCCGGCCAGCGGATCGGCGGTGACATATTTTGCCGCGAGCCCGGCCGCATAAGCGCCCATGCCGAGAAAGGCGGCATGGCCGAGCGAGACGATGCCGGCATAGCCGAGGATCAGGTCGAGCGAGAGCGCGAAGAGCGCCAGGATCGCGATCTCGTTGAGCAGCAGCAGATGCCGCGGGAACGCCAGATACGCCCCGAAGGCGACCAGCCAGAAGGCGATCTCGGCCGGATGCCAGCGGCGCGAGGCAAACAGCGCCTGGCGGACACGGGTCTCGAAAGCGGGCGTCGTCATGCGCGCGCCCTCGCGAACAGCCCATGCGGCCGGGTGATCAGCAGCACCACCATCAGCGCGTAGATGATGAAGGCGCCGACCTGCGGAACGAGATACTTGCCGACGACGTCGGCGACGCCGAGCAGCATGGCGGCGAAGAATGGGCCGGTGATGCTGGAGGTTCCGCCGACCGTGACGACGATCAGGAAGTAGATCATGAACTTCAGCGGGAATGTGGGATCCAGCCCCATCAGTTCGATGCCGAGCGCGCCGCCCAGGCCGGCGAGCCCGGAGCCCAGTGCGAAGGTCAGCGCGAAGAGACGGGTGACCGGAATGCCGAGCCCGCGCGCCACGCGGGCGTCGTCGACGGAGGCACGCAGCCGGCTGCCGAAACGCGTGCGCGTGAAGCCCCATTGCAGCGAGACCGCGAGCAGCCCGCATACTGCGATGACGAACAGCCTGTAGCGGCCGATGCCGATGCCGGCGATTTCAAAACGCCCCTGCAGCCAGGCCGGCAACCGGATGAACTGCTGGCCGGAACCCATCAGCCAGTCGGTGCCTGCCACCGCCATGAAGACGAGGCCAATCGAAAACATCACCTGGTCGAGATGGCTCTTGGCGTACATCGGCCGGTAGATCAGCCGCTCCAGCACGATCCCGACCAGCGCCGCCACGAGGAAAGCGAGCGGCAGGCTGGCCAGGAACGGCAGGCCGAGCCTTTGCATCGCGGCCACCGCGACATAACCGCCGAGCATCGCGAAAGCGCCGTGGGCGAGGTTGACGAAATTCATCAACCCCATCGTCACGGACAGCCCGCAGCCAAGCACGAAGAGCACCATCCCGTAGGCGATGCCGTCGAACAGGATGGTCAGCATGTGCGGTGATCCGGGCTGGCCGGCACGCTCCTCACTTGCGCGCCTTCACCGGGTCCTTGACGTTCGGGATGGTCGCGAACTCGACATTGTAGAGTTCGGAGCCGACCTTTTCGGTCTTGCGGACATAGACGTTCTGAATGATGTCGCGCGTATCGGGGTCGATCGAGATCGGCCCGCGCGGGCTTTCCCAGGCCGCGCCCTTCATCGCCGCGATCAGCTTGTCACCCTCGGTGTCGCCGCCGGTCTTCTTCAGCGCCTCGGTGATCAGCCGCATGCCGTCATAGCCGCCGACCGACATGAAGTTCGGGCGCATGCCGGGATTGGCCTTCTGGAAGGCCTCGACATAGGCCTTGTTCGCCGGGCTGTCGTGCCGGGCGGAATAATGGTGCGTCGTGATGGCGCCGATCGCGACGTCGCCGATGCCGTCGAGGATGTCGTCATCGACCACGTCGCCGGGTCCGATCAGCTTGACGCCCGCCTTGTCCAGCCCTCGCTCGACGAACTGCTTCATGAACTGCGCGCCGATCCCCGACGGCACGAAGACGAAGAGCGCGTCAGGCTTCGCTTCGGAGACACGCTGCAGGAAGGGTGCGAAATCGGGATTGCGCAGCGGCACGCGCACGCTCTCGACGGTGCCGCCCGCTCCCTTGAACTTGGCGGCAAAGGAGGTTTCTGCATCGATCCCCGGCCCGTAATCGGTCACGACCGTAAAGACCTTCTTGATGCTGTTGCCAGCCGCCCAGTCCGCCATCGGCTCCGACGCCTGCGGCAGCGTGAAGGACGTCCGCACGATATAGGGCGAGGCCTCGGTGATCGTCGCGGTCGCGGCCGCCATCACCACCTGCGGCACTTTCGCCTGCGTCGCGATCGGCGCCGTCGCCATGGCGAGCGGTGTCAGGCCGAAGCCGGCGAGCACCGCGACCTTGTCGTTTACGACCAGTTCTTGAGCGAACCGGCGAGTGGCGTCGGCATTGCCGGCATCGTCCTTGAGAATGACCTCCAGCTTGCGACCGCCATGGACCGGGCCTTCCTTTGCGAGGAACAGCTTCACCGCCGCGTCGATCTGCCGGCCGGTCGAAGCGAAGGGGCCGGTCATCGGCAAGATCAGGCCGATCTTGACCGCGTCCTGCGCCAGTACCGCGCCTCCAGCCGAGACCGCCAGAGCGAGGCCGAGAATTCCACCCAGAACCGTCCTGCGATGCGTCATGTCCATATTCCTCCCGATCGTGTTGTTTTGATCCCCTTGGCGGGGCTTGCTCTGCTTATTCGTCGTCGCGATAGATCAGCCCGGCCTTGGCGAGGCCTTCGCGCATAGCGTACATGTCCAGCCCGAGTTCGCCAAAGGCAAGCCTGCGGCGTTTGTCCTCCTCGTTCGCCTCGCGCTTGATCGCGGCGGCGGCGACGGCCTCGGCATCGAGCCGTGGCACGACCACGACACCGTCATCATCGGCGACGATGACGTCGCCGGGATGAACGAGCGCGCCGGCGCAAACCACCGGCACGTTGACTGAGCCCGGCGTCGCCTTGACCGTGCCTTTGGCCGAGATCGCGCGCGACCAGACCGGGAAGCCCATTTCGGTGAGAATGCGCACGTCGCGCACCCCGGCATCGATGACGAGCGCGATGCCGCCGCGCGCCTTGAGCGACGTCGCCAGCAGATCGCCGAACATGCCGTCGGTGTTGTCGGTCGTGCAGGCGACGACGAGCACGTCGCCGGGCTTGACCTGTTCGATCGCGACATGGATCATCCAGTTGTCGCCGGGTTGGGCGAGGACCGTGACGGCGTTGCCGGCGATCTGGGCCCCCGCAAAGATCGGCCGCATATAGGGCTTCATCAGGCCGCTCCGGCCCATCGCCTCATGCGTCGTCGAGACGCCGACCTCGGCCAGCGTCGCGATGTCGGCGGATGCTGCGCGCTTGCTGGTACGGATGACGACGGGGTTCATGCCAGTATCTCCAGCGCTTCGGGAAAGAGCCGCTGATAGGCCTCGCCATAGGTCATGGCCTTGCCGGAGTTGCGGCCGCCCTGCATGCCTCGGTTCAGCGCGACGCGGGTATAGTATTCCCAGAGATGCTTCTGGGCGGCGAGAACCTCGAACGCCTTGCGTTTGATCTCCCAGACCTCGTCGATGTTGAGGATCACATTGGGCTTGAAGTTGCACTGCTCGGGCTGGTGCGGTTCGAACAGGAAGACCGGAGGAGCCGCGTAGGCCCGCTCCGGATCGGGCTTGTGGCCGGCCGCCTGGGCGATGATGCGTGCCTCCTGGGCGAGGCGCGCCGCCTCAGGATGGTCGACATTGTAGGGGTCTTCGAGAGCGTGGGTCAGGACGAAGCTGGGGCCGAGCTCGTGGAAAAGATCGATCGCCCGGTCGAGCATCGCTTCGGTCGTGCGCAGCGGATAATCGCCCGCATCCATGAACTCGATCTCGGCGCCCAGCACGGCCGCCGCCCGCTCGGCTTCGTCGCGGCGCTGCGCCTTGACGTCTTCCATGCGCACGCCCGCCTTCTTCCAGGCGAACTGGCTCTCGCCGCGCTCGCCATAGGACAGGCAGAGGATCTTGACGCGCATGCCGCGCTTCGCATGCAGTGCGATGGCGCCACCGGCGCGCCAGACGAAATCGCCGGGGTGCGCCGTGATCACCAGCCCTGTTTTCTGCAGGCTCGTCATGGGAGCTGGGTTCCCTCTCGTCTTCTCATTCGGCGGCGGAACGGATCGCGCCAGGTTGGGCTGCCATGATGCTGACCGGCACGAAGGCGCGGCCCTCGATCAGGATGCGCGCGGTGCGCAGCAGCCCGGCCCGCTCGACCAGCGGGTGCTCGATCGTGCCGCCGACCGTCAGCGTCACGGTGAACTCGCCGGTCGGATGCTCCACCGACAGCGCGCGCTCCCGCCCTTGCGGCATGACTGCGACGGCCGCCGCCGGCGAACCGGGCAGCGCCGCGGCGGTCGCCACCGTCACCGCGGCAAAGACGCCAATCGAGGCGTGGCATTCATGCGGGATGAAGCTTCGCGTGCAGATCGCCCCGCCGGCGACCGGCGACGCGACAAGAGCTATTTTCGGCACGACCTTCTTCGAGACGTCACCGAGATTCATCAGCGGGCCCGCAGCGAGGCGGATGCGCTCGATACGCTGCTTGAGGTCCATGTCGCTATCGAGTTGATCGCGCGACTCATAGCCGGTCCGCCCGACATCCGCCGCCCGCATCACGATGACCGGCATGCCGTTGTCGATCAGCGTACAGGGCACGCCCTCGATCTCGTCCACGACATGCCCCGTTGGCAACAAGGCCCCGCAGACCGAACCCTCCGCATTGAGAAAACCGATATCGATCGGCGCCGAGGTTCCCGGCACGCCATCGATGCGTGCAGGGCCTTCGGCGCTCGCCTCGCCATCGCGCGTGTCCATCGTCAGATCTGCGACGGTGCCAGTATTGACCGTGCGAACCCGGACCGTCGTGCGCGCGCCATTCGCAGTCACCAGCCCGCGCGCCAGTGCAAAGGGCCCGATCCCGGCAAGAATATTGCCGCAGTTTGGCGTCGTATCGACGGATGCCGTCTCGACCCCGACCTGCGCGAACAGGAAATCGATATCGCAGCCGGGCTCGCTGGATGCTGAGACGATCGCGACCTTGCTGGTCAGGGGATGGGCGCCACCGAGCCCGTCGACCTGGCGCTTGTCCGGCGAACCCATCACTGCCAGCAGAAAGGCATCACGCAGGGCGACATCCGCCGGCAGATCGTCCCTGAGGAAATAGGCGCCCTTCGAGGTGCCGCCCCGGATCAGCATACAGGGGACTGCGATCTGGCTCATCGCCTCACTCCGACGCCTTGATGCCGGCGCGGGTGATCACGTCGCGCCAGAGCGCAAGCTCCGAGCCGATCAGCTTTCCGAAGCCCTCTGGCGTTTCCGGGCGGGAGATCGCGCCGTCGCGGGCCAGCGCCGCTGCGAATTCCGGCTGGCTCAGCAGGGTGTTGATCTCGCGGTTGAGCCTCTCCACGATCGGGGCCGGCGTCCCCGCCGGCGCCACGAACCCATACCATTGCACGGCCTCGAAATCCTTTAGGCCGCCCTCGGCCAGCGTCGGCAGGTCCGGCGCAAATCCGGCCCGTTCGCGGCTCGCGACGCCGAGCACCCTGAGTTGCCCGCCCTCGGCCAGCGGCAGAACGGCCGGCCCACCCGTCAGCGTGAACTGGACGTTGCCGGCGACGAGGTCGGTCACGGAAGGAGAGGTGCCCCGGTAAGGCACATGAACCGCCTCGATGCCGGCGCGGTAGTTCAGATAGGCGGTCGCGATATGGGCCGCGCTGCCCTGGCCGCCGGAACTGTAGTTCAGCTTGCCGGGGTTCGCCTTGGCATAGGCGACGAATTCCGCCAGGTTTCTGACCGGCAGCCTGGGATTTATCGCCAGGATGTTGGGCACCATCGCGACAAGCGCGACCGGCTGGAAGTCCTTGACCGGATCATAGGGCACATGGGCATAAAGCGAGGGCGCGAAGGCGAGCGTGCCGATATGGCCCATCATCAGGGTGTGGCCGTCGGGCTCCGCCTTCGCGACCTGTCCCGAGGCGGTCATGCCGCCCGCGCCGGGGCGATTTTCGATCACAAGGCCCTTGCCGGGAATGGCCTGCTCCAGTTTGCTGGCGATCAACCGGGCCAGGACATCCGTACTGCCGCCCGGCGTGAAGGGCACGACGATCCGGATGACCTGGCTGGGCCATGCCGGTTGCGCACGTGCGGGGCCAAGACCGGATAGGCTGGCCACCCCCAGGCCAGTGAGAAGCGAGCGACGGTCGAGAGTCATCATGCATCTCCCTTGCTGCGGGCGCCGCGCTGCTGGGCGTCGGCAACCGCGTGAGCAAGGCCGGGGTCGATTCCGGCCGCCGCCAGCATCTCCGCTGACTCGCGCATTTCGGCCGCCCGGCGCATGCCATGTGTCGCGACGCGTTCCCGCATGTCGGCGGCGAGCGCGTGGAATTCGATCGAGGGGAACGTCGCGTGCAGACTGGCGAAGACGGGGTCCTTGACGTCCCAGGCCTCGCAGGCCGCGGAGCAATCGACCATCAGCGTCTCGAGGCCCTTGATCACGATGCTGCGGCAGAGTTTCATCGCCGAAGCTCGACCGACGACCGCGGAAACCGGCGTCAGATTCATGCCCAGCGCGTTGAGCTCCTCGGCGGCCGATTGTGCCTTCGGGCCGCCGGCCAGGATCGAGACCTTGAGGCCGGGTTTCATCACCGGCGCCATCACCGCCGCCTCGATATAATCCGCGCCGCTGGCCTCGACCGCTTTGGCCGCTCTCTGCTTGGTCGAGGGCGCGGCGGAATTCACATCGACGAAGATTTGCCCGGGCCTCAGCCAGGCGGCAGCCTCGATCGCCACCGCCTCGGCCCGATCGGCCGTGACGGCCGAGAAGACGAAACGGGCATCCGGGCCGAGTGCTTCCGGCGACGCGGCGCAACCGACGCCGATCGCCCGGGCCGCATCCTCCAGCCGTCGACCCGCTTCGCTGCCGAACAGCATGTCATAAGCGCAGATACCGGCCGCGCCATTGGCCAGCAGCCCGCGAGCGAAGGTCTGCCCGACTTCACCGAACCCGATGAATGCGATCGTCGCCGGTGCTGGACCAGCCATCGTCGCGCCTCCCTGTGCGTTTCTTCCCACAGCAAGGGTGGCCCAGGCTCATTCTCTCATCAAATGATAAGAATGCAGCGATTGATTACTTTCATTCATCTCTCCGCGGCGTAACGCTGCGCTTCAGCGCCTGGCTCAGCAGCGACAGTAGATCGCGCGCCGCCGGGCGCAACGGCACGGTCTTGCGGGTGATGATGCCGAGGGTTCGTGAAATGGCCGGCGAGCGCAAAGGGATCGCGACCAGTTCGCCGACATCGACCACATCGAGCGCGAGCTGAGGCACGATCGCATAGCCGATACCCGAGCGCACCAGGCTGACCGCGGTCACGACGCGCTGAACCTCGTAGCGCCACGTCAATGCCTCGCGCCGGGCACCCAGTGCATCGTCTATCAGGATGCGATTGCCGGTCTCGGCACTGATGCGCACCAATGGTTCGTCCTGCAGCTGCGCCCAAGTCAGCGATGTCGCCCCGGCGAGCGGCATGCTGCGATGGCTGACCAGAACGAAGGGCTCCTTGACGATCGGCTTGAGTTCGAGATCCCAGCGGTTCGCCGCGACGATGGTGACGCCAAACTCCGCCTCGCCCGACTGGACCTTGTCGGCGATCTCAGAGGCCGAATTGTCATGGACCCGGACGCCGATGCCTGGATGGCGCCTGGCGAAGGCCGCGATCACTGACGGCATGCAATGCACGGCCACGGTCGGCAGGCACCCGACCGCAACCTGCTCGTCGGCCGCGTGCACGTCGACCCTGACCTCGTTGATCGCCGATCCGAGATCCTCGAAGATCCGCCGTGCACGCGGCAACAACGTCGTGCCGGCAGCGGTCAGCGAAACCTGGCGAGTGGTCCGCAGTAAGAGCGGCGTACCGAGCGACTCTTCCAACTTGCGTACACGATGGCTGAGCGCTGTCTGGGACAAGTTCAGATGCGACGCTGCAGCGCGAAAACTGCCGCGCTCCGCGATACTGATAAAGGCCTGCAAGCCGAGGACGTCCGCGCGCATCAGGCACGCTAGCGTTTTACGTGGCCGATTGCGAGATTCCAGACGCCGGTCAGCATCGGTGCCGATGACTACCCGATCTCAGAGGTGAGGATACGCCGACAGAAGCAAGGTAATGAGATACGCAAAATGCACAGGCAGGACTTGCAGAGCACGAGAACCACTCTGCCGGATGGATACCATTCACGAAGCCGGGTCTGAGAGGGTGGAGATGCCGCACATCGCCTATCTTCTCTTCCCCCGCGCCCCGCTCGGCGACGGCGTCTTCGCCTTGTTCTCCGCACCGAGCTTGCGCCAGCGTGCCAACCGTTCGGGGTCGATCGCGCCGCTCGCCACTGCCGCCTGCACGGCGCAGCCGGGCTCGTGCTCATGGGTGCAGTCGCGAAAGCGGCAGGACGGGGCGAGCTCGGTGATTTCGGCGAACAGCGTCTCCAGCCCCCCGGCCGCGTCGCTGACATGGAGCGTGCGCATGCCCGGCGTATCGATCACCCAGCCGCCCCCGGCGATGGCGTGCAGCGAACGCGCGGTCGTGGTGTGGCGGCCTTTTGCATCGTGTTCGCGGATCTCGCCGGTCTGCTGCGGCTCGCCGTCGACATGGCCCGCCAGCGCATTCACCAGCGTCGATTTGCCGACGCCAGACGAGCCGACCAGGGCCACGGTGCGCCCCTCCCCGCACCAGGGCTGGAGGGCAACCGCCGCATCCGCCGCGCGCGGGTTCACCACCACCACGGCAAGCCCCCGCTGCAGTGCCGCGGCCTGCTCGCGATAGGCCTCCACATCCTCGGCGAGATCGGCCTTGGTCAGCAGGATCACCGGCTCGGCGCCGCTCTCATTGACCAGCGCCAGATAGCGCTCCAGCCGGGCGGCGTTGAAATCGGCATTGCAGGAGGTGACAATGAACAGCGTGTCGATATTGGCCCCTGCCGCTTGCGGCGACGTGCCGCCCTCGGTGCGCCGCGCCAGTACCGTCCTGCGCTCCAGCCGGCGGACCAGCAGGTCGGAGCCGGGCTCGACCAGCACCCAGTCGCCGACGGTGAAATCGCCGGTCCGGGCATGGACGGGCAGCACCAGCCTGATCGGCCCCGTCGTCGCGATCGCCGTCATCCGGGCGCGATGCACGGTGGCGACGCGCGCCGGCACGAGCCCGGCTTCGTCGGGCTCGCACTGCTCGGCGAAGAAAGCCTGCCAGCCCAATGCGGCAAGAGACGGCGCGGCAAGAGACGGCGCGGCTTCGTTCTCGCTCACGATCTCGCCCGGCGCTGAAGTCTCGGTCCCATCCGCGATGCTAGAGCGGGCTTTTGCCACGCTGGCAAGTCCAGCCGGCACGGACGACTGGACTCGATCGCGGCGCAGCCGCAGACAGGAACCCTGCCCTGCCCACGCAAGCGCGAAAGCTGACGCCCATGCCAAGCCCTATCTCCATCGGAATCATCGGCGCCGGCATCATGGGCGAGCGGCTGCTGCGCGCGATCCTCGATCAGTCGCCGGACCAGCTGCGCGTCGCCGGGATCTGGGACCCCTCGGTCGAGGCCATGGCGCGCATCGCGGTCGCGCTACCTTCCGTGCCGCGCCAGACCGATGCGGCGGCGCTGATCGCCAGCAGCGACTGCGTCTATGTCGCCTCGCCGCCCGCCTCGCATCTCGGCCATGCCCGCGCGGCGCTGGCCGCCGGCAAGACAGTCTTCTGCGAAAAACCGCTGGCGGTCGATGTCGCCGACGCCCGCGCCTTCGTCGCGGAGGCGGGAGGCCGCGGCGCCGTCAACTTTCCATTCGCCTCCTCGCTTGCGGTGGCGACGTTGCAGGACTGGATCGCGCAGGGCATGGTCGGCAAGGTCGAGCGCGTGACGATCGAGGTCGCCTTCGCCACCTGGCCGCGCCCCTGGCAGGCCGACGCGGCAGGCTGGCTCGACCGCAGGATCCAGGGCGGCTTCACGCGCGAGGTCGTCTCGCATTTTCTCTTCCTGACCCGCAGGCTCGTCGGCCCGCTGCACGGGCTTGCCGCCGGCGCCTCCTTCCCCGATCCGGATCGCTCCGAACGCGCCATCGAAGCCAGCCTCAGGGCCGGCGAAATCCCGGTCGGGCTGACCGGCGGCGTCGGTACGACGACGAAGGACGACCACAACATCTGGATGCTGGAAGGCGACCAGGGCGCCGTCAGGCTGCGCGACTGGTCGATCGCCGAGCGCCGCATGGCGGACGGCGACTGGCAGCCGGCGGAGGGCGCGCTCCCCAACGAACAGGCCCGCCCGATCTCGCTGAAGCGCCAGCTCGAAGGCGTGGTCCAGATGGCGCGCGGCGAGCCGCACCATCTCGCGACGCTCGCCGCGGCGCTCGCGGTGCAGGAGATCGTCGAGGCGATCCTGACGGGCTGAGCCGGGCGTGATCGACGCGCCGATCCGAACCGCGCCCTACGCATGGAACGCCGAAATCGAGCCTCGCGTTATGCGAGTGGGGCGTCGTCCACGGAGTGTCACGCCATGATCATCCTCACCGGTCTCATCGCAGCGTCCCTGTCCAGCGGCATGGTTTTGCCCGTCGCCGACGGTCCGCCGCGCTTCGACATCGAGCAGACCTGCCGGCAGGCCAACGAGCCGGCAACCGGCGTTGGCCGGCCCAACCAGAGCTGCCGCGACGACGAGCGGCAGGCGCAGGTTTCGCTCCAGCAGCACTGGACCGCCTTCCCGGTCTCGAACCGAGGCACCTGTGTGGAAGGCGCGAGGCTCGTCGGCCCGCCGAGCTATGTCCAGGTTCTGACCTGCCTGGAGATGGCCGCGCCGAAATGAGGCACGGCTGCGCCTGGATCGATCGGGCCGGCCGATAGCTGTGGAAGGTCCGCAGCGGCTCGGCCGGCGCAGCGGCAGGCCGTGCTAGAAGCACCGGCCGACCGCACCAGATTAGGACGACGCAACCACCGCATGACCACGGCGATCGACATGGGCACCACCCGGACGGGCGAGCCGGGCTGGCTCGACCTCGCCGAGCTGCTGGCGACGCGCCTGCTCGTGCAGGGCAATTCCGGCTCGGGCAAGTCACATCTGCTGCGCCGCCTGCTGGAGCAGAGCGCGCCGCTGGTCCAGCAGGCCGTGATCGACCCGGAGGGCGATTTCGTCTCGCTGGCCGACCAGTTCGGCCATGTCGTGGTCGATGCGGAGTGCGGCGAGGCCGAGTTGCAGCGCGTCGCGCTCAGGGTCCGGCAGCACCGCGTCTCGGTCGTGCTGAACCTCGAGAACCTCGATGCCGACGAGCAGCTGCGCGCCACGGCCGCCTTCCTCGGCGGGCTCTTCGACGTCGATCGCAGCCTCTGGTTCCCGATGCTGGTGGTGGTCGACGAAGCCCAGCTTTTTGCGCCTGTCATGGCGGGCGAGGCCTCCGACGAGGCCCGTCGGCTCTCGCTCGGGGCCATGACCAACCTGATGTGCCGCGGCCGCAAGCGGGGCTTGGCCGGCGTGATCGCGACCCAGCGCCTCGCCAAGCTCGCCAAGAACGTTGCGGCCGAGGCCTCGAACTTCCTGATGGGCCGCACCTTCCTCGATATCGACATGGCCCGCGCCGCCGATCTGCTCGGCATGGACCGGAAGCAGGCCGAGATGTTTCGCGATCTCGAACGCGGCCAGTTCGTCGCGCTCGGCCCTGCCCTGTCGAAGCGCCCGCTGCCGCTGCGCATCGGCAAGGCGACCTCGGTCGATCGCGGCGGCGCGCCCGGCCTGATGCCGCTGCCGGAGCAGGCGCCAGAAGAGGCCGGCAAGCTGATCTTCACGGCCGGCGCCGACGAGCCCGTCCAGGCGCTGCGCACGCCCCGCCCGGCCCCGCGTCCGCGCCCGGCCAACGACGTCATGCGTCAGATCGAGACCTACCGCCCGACGCCCGCCCCGGAGCCCGAGCCCGAAATCCCGATGGAGCCGGCCGAGCGCGAGGCGATCATGGCCGAGATCCTGCGCGAGCTGATGGCCGATCCCGAGGCGCGCTCGCGCCAGGTCGCAGTGCTCTATCAGGACTTCACAGTGCGCTGCCGGATGCGCCGACTCGGCCGCACCAATCCGAGCCTCGAAGAGTTCCGCCGCCGGCTCGTCGTGGCCCGGGCCGGCGCCAGCGACGAACTTGCCGGCTCGAAGGTCTGGCAGGAGGCGGTCTCGGCCTCGCTCGCCCTGCCCGACGATCTGCAGGGTCTGTTCCTGTTCATCGCCCGCGCCGCCATCGAACGTGCCCCGGCACCCGGCGACGCCGAACTCGCCGCCGTCTATGGCAGCCATAGCCCCAGCCGGGCCCGCCGCCTGATCGGCTATATCGAGGAGCGCGGCCTGCTCGTCTGCCACGTCGATTTCCGCGGGCAGCGCACGCTCGCCCTGCCGACGCTCGGACTGGAAACGGCACCGGGCCTCGCCCAGCCGCGCACGGCGGGAATGCCGCGCGGCGCAAGAGGCTGACCTCGGAGCGTTTCGCTCGGAAACACGCCGTCATTCCGGACAAGCCGCGTCAGCGGCGCCGATCCGAATCCATCATTGAGCACGACAGCGCCTTGCGATGGATTCCGGGTCTCCGCTGCGCTGCGCCCGGAATGACGGCGCGTGTTGGACGCACGGTCGCGACAGGACGAAACTCTCAATGCCCCTTGCCGCCGGTCGATACCGTCATCCTGTCCACCCAGGCGATGCCGATCGCAGAGAGGATGAAGACCGTGTGGATCACCGTCTGCAGGATCACCCCGGTCGCGGTATAGTTCGTCGCCGTCGCGCTGCCGATATTGCCGGCCTCGATGAAGGTCCGCAGCAGGTGGATCGACGAGATGCCGATGATCGCCATGGCGAGCTTGATCTTGAGTACGCTGGCGTTGACGTGGCTGAGCCATTCGGGCTGGTCGGGATGGTTCTGCAGGCCGAGCCGCGAGACGAAGGTCTCGTAGCCGCCGACGATGACCATGATCAGCAGGTTCGAGATCATCACCACGTCGATCAGGCCGAGCACCACCAGCATGATCTGCTGCTCGCCGAACGACCCTGCATGGCTGACGAGATGCCAGAGTTCCTTCAGGAACAGGAAGACATAGACGCACTGCGCCACGATCAGCCCGAGATAGAGCGGCACCTGCAGCCAGCGCGAGCTGAAGATGATCATCGGCAGCAGCTTGACCGCGACGGGGATCGAAGGCGGCGGGGTTTCGCCAGGATGCGACATGGATGGGTTTCCGACAGGGTTCGAGGTCATGCTGCAATGCAAGATCGCTGCGACCGTGAGATGATGCGCCGGTGCGTCCGGCGCAAGCGCGATGTTCGACATCGCCGGAGACGCCTGAACCGAAGATGAAATCTTGTCCACCTTCGCGATCGCGTCTTTTCTGCCGCAATGGCAGCGCATAGATTGTGTTACAACAAGAGGAACGGCTCACGTTCCTCTCGCCTTGGAGAGGAAGAGGAGTTTTCCGATGTTCAAGACCCTGACCATCGCTGCTGCCCTCGGTGCGGCGAGCCTGCTCGCCAACCCGGCATCGGCCGCCCCGATCAACGCCACCGCGGGTTCTGCGCTAGCGCTGAGCCAGAGCGGCAAGGGCCTCGTTGAGACCGTGCAATACCGCCGCTACGGCTATGGTGGCTATCGCGGCGGGCCACGCTACGGCTATCGCGGCGGCTACTACCGTGGTGGACGCGGCGCAGCCGTCGGAGCCGGCATCGCGGCTGGTGCCATCGGAGCGCTGGCGGCCGGCGCACTGCTGGCTCCCGGTCCCGTCTATGGCAGCCCCGTCTACGGCGGACCGGTCTATGCCGAGCCGGCTCCGGTATATGCCTCACCCGATGCCGACGCGATCGCCTACTGCTCGCGCCGCTTCCGCAGCTACGACCCCGAGACCGGCACCTACATCGCCAATGGCGGCGTCGTCCGCGCCTGCCCCTGACACGATCCGGTTGGGATAGATGACAGGCTCCCCGCAGCGGTGCGGGGAGCTTTTTTGTGTCCGAGATCGATGCGCAGCCTGCGTGTTCCACAGCGGCGCGGAAGCTCCTACACTGCCCGCTGCCTGTCGTCCGCCGGAGTCCTGCCTTGCGAATCGCCACCTGGAACGTCAACTCCGTCCGCCAGCGGCTAGGCCATCTGCTCGACTTCCTGAAAGAAGCCGAGCCCGACGCGCTCTGCCTGCAGGAGATCAAATGCGTCGATGCCGATTTTCCGCGCGCGGAGATAGAGGCAGCCGGCTGGCAGGTCGAGACCCATGGCCAGAAGACCTTCAACGGCGTCGCCATCCTGTCGCGCAGCAAACTGGAAGACGTTAGGCGCGGCCTGCCCGGCGACGAGACCGACGAGCAGGCGCGCTATCTCGAAGGTCTGCTTCCGCTGGGCTCAGGCGTGGTCCGGCTCGCTTCGATCTATCTGCCCAACGGCAATCCGCCCAACACCGAGAAATACCCCTACAAGCTCGGCTGGATGAAGCGCCTGACCGACCATACCCGCGACCTGCTGGCGCTGGAGGAGCCGCTGGTGCTGGCGGGCGACTACAACGTCATCCCAGAACCCCGCGACGCCCGCGAGCCCGCAGCCTGGGTCGGCGACGCGCTCTTTCTGCCCCCGACCCGCACGGCGTTTCGCGGCCTGATCAATCTCGGCCTGACCGAGGCGCTGCGGGCAACGACCGAGGCGCCGGGCCTCTACACCTTCTGGGACTATCAGGCCGGCGCCTGGCAGCGGAACAACGGCATCCGCATCGACCATCTCCTGCTCTCGCCGCAAGCGGCGGACAGGCTGGCAAACGTCTCGATCGTCAAGCACGTCCGCGGCTGGGAGAAGCCGTCGGACCATGTTCCCGTGATGGTGGAGTTGCGGGCGGCTTGACCACGCTCAATCCGCACTGCCGCGCTTCATCCCACCCTTGATGAAGACGCGAAACGGGGTCGTGCCGGTCGCGGCATTCTCCAGCGAGCGCCATTTGCCGTTGGTGCAGAGCACGCCGCCCTGCGCCTCGACCGCGTCGAACACGATGGCATTGCGATAGACCGTGCCGTTGGGCTCGATGGCGCGGAAATTCGTCGTGCATTTGCCGTCGGCGACCACGGGATCATAATCGTGGATCATGATCCCGCCGCCGCCCGTGCTCGGGAACGGGTCCTTCAGCGGCGCCCAGGCCTCGTAATTCTCCTGGGCCGCTGCAGTCAGCAGGCCCCATGAAAGCATCGCGGCAACGAGGCCGAGGGATGTCGTCTTGCGCATGGCGGCAGCTCCAATGGGTCTGGAGCCATTACGTCGGGCGCGGCGCGCCGGATGCAGCCGACCGTCAGCGCTGAGCCGCAGCCCGCCCCGCAAACTGCTGGCGCTCGACCAGCGCCATCGCGGCGTTGCGATCGCCGGCCGGGGCGGCTGCGAAGGCTGCCTCGTGGCGCTCGATGATCCAGGCGTCGCGCTGCGGGTCGGCGCCGTCGCGGGCGAGCGAGAGCCACATCAGGCCCATGACGGGAGAACGCGGCACGCCGTCACCGCCGCGCAGCAGCATGTCGCCGAAGACGGCGCGGGCAGGCGCATGGCCCTTTTCGGCCGCAAGCTTCATCCAGCGTGCCGCCTGGCGCTGATCGCGCGCCGTGCCCTGCCCGCTCATATAGAGCCGGCCGAGATTGTACTGCCCCTCCGGGTCGCCGAAATAGGAGGCGGCATAGTGGAACATGTCGAAGGCGCGGTCGGCATTGGCCTGCACATAGCTGCCCTTGATGCCGTCGGCGAAATAGCTGCCGAGCGCCACGAAGGCGCTGCCGACGAGGCGGCCGTCCGCCGTGCCGGGAATGGCGTCGGCATTCTCGTCCGCGATCTTGGAGAAATACTCGAAGGCCTTGAGATCGTTGAGCGGAACGCCCTCGCCTGCGGCATACATCCGGCCGAGCTTGAACTGCGCAGTCAGGTGTCCCTGCGACGCGGCATATTCGAGCGCGCGCACGGCGCCGGCCTGATCACCGGCGGTCGAATCACGCATCCAGGCCTTCAGCGCATCGCGCGCGCTGGTGAAGGGCGCCAGCGGCAGGGCGGTGTGAGCGGCTGGCGCGTTGGGCGCGGGCGCGATCACGCGTCCTCCCGGCACGGGCTGGAACGGGCCCTCGGGCTCGGGCAGGGCGATGCCGGGAATCGGACGCGGCGGGATCGGGCCGCGCGCACCATCCTGCGCCCAGGCGGCCTGTTGGCCGCCCAGGATCAGGAACAGAGCTGCGATGCTGGCGTCAGATATCCGCATAGCAATGGGTCTCGGCGGCCCCTCCGGGGTGGGTCACGGCCCCCCCTTTGGCGGAGCCGACCGTCTGCGCGTATTTCCACAAGGCGCCCGATGCGTAATCGGTCTTGCGGGGTGTCCAAGCCTGACGACGCGACTCAAGTTCGGCATCAGAAAGGCGGCAAGCGAGCTTTCCTGTGATCGCGTCGAGCTCGATGATGTCGCCGTCGCGGATCAGCGCGATCGGCCCGCCGACGGCTGCTTCCGGACCGACATGGCCGACGCAGAAACCCCGCGTCGCGCCCGAAAAACGGCCGTCAGTGATCAAAGCGACCTTGTCGCCCATGCCCTGGCCGTAGAGCGCGGCCGTGGTCGACAGCATTTCGCGCATCCCCGGACCGCCCTTGGGGCCCTCATAGCGAATCACGATCACGTCGCCGACTTGATACTCACGGTTGCTGACCGCCGCGAACGCGTCCTCCTCGCAATCGAAGCAGCGCGCCGGGCCGGCAAAGATCAGCTGCTCGGTGGTCATTCCGGCGATCTTCACGATTGCGCCCTCCGGCGCGAGATTGCCCTGCAGCCCGACGACGCCGCCATTGGGCGAGAGCGGCTTGTCGGCGGCGCGCACCACGTCTTGGCTGTCGTTCCACTTCACCGAAGCGAGATTCTCGGCGATCGTCCGGCCGGTCACGGTCATGCAGTCGCCATGCAGATAGCCATGGTCGAGCAGCGTTTTCATCAGCAGCGGGATGCCGCCGACCTCGAACATGTCCTTGGCGACGTATTTCCCGCCCGGCTTCAGATCGGCGATATAGGGTGTCTTCTTGAAGATCTCGGCGACGGCGAAGAGATCGAAATCGATACCGCATTCATGCGCGATCGCCGGCAGGTGCAGCGCGCCGTTGGTCGAACCGCCCGAGGCCGCGACCACGGTGGCCGCGTTCTCCAGCGCCTTCAGCGTGACGATGTCGCGCGGCCGGATGTTGCGGGCGATCAGCTCCATCACCATCTCGCCGGCCGTGTAGCAGAAGCTGTCGCGCATGTCGTAAGGCGCCGGCGCGCCGCAGGAATAGGGCAGCGCCAGCCCGATCGCCTCGGCGACCGTCGCCATCGTATTGGCGGTGAACTGCGCACCACACGACCCCGAGGATGGACAGGCCACCTCCTCCAGTTCCTTCAGATCCTCGTCCGACATCGCCCCGACCGAGTGCTTGCCGACCGCCTCGAACACGTCCTGCACGGTGACGGGGTTGCCCTTGAAATTGCCGGGCAGGATCGAGCCGCCATAGATGAAGATCGAGGGCACGTTGAGCCGCACCATCGCCATCATCATGCCAGGCAGCGACTTGTCGCAGCCGGCCAAGCCCACCAGCGCATCGTAGCAATGGCCGCGCATCGTCAGCTCGACCGAATCGGCGATGCATTCGCGCGAGGCGAGCGACGACTTCATGCCCTGATGACCCATGGCGATGCCATCGGTCACCGAGATCGTGCAAAATTCGCGCGGCGTGCCGTTGGCCGAGGCGACGCCCTTCTTGACCGCCTGGGCCTGTCGCATCAGCGCGATGTTGCAGGGCGCGGCCTCGTTCCAGCATGAGGCGACGCCGACGAAAGGTTGCGCGATCTGCCGGGCCGTCATGCCCATGGCGTAGTAATACGAGCGATGCGGCGCGCGCGCGGGGCCAACGCTCACATGCCGGCTGGGCAGTCTCGACTTGTCGAAAACGCGCGCATCCATTTTCTTTTTCCTCGTTCCACCCTGCGCGTTTCGCGCGTGGCAGATGTGCCACGCAGCCCGAACCGGGCGCAACGTCGTCGCGGCGGCGGCATGATGAAGGAAATCCTTCCCGCAGCCGCGCAATCCACTATTTAAATCGTCTATATCTCAGTGACTTATCGAACCTCTCTGCTGGGCGCGCTTTGTGGCGGGATCGCGGCAAATCGGGCGCCATCGGGCCGCCTGAACGCAATGCGCAGCGGTGTTGCGGCGAAGTCACAAATTGGCGAGGATAGGGAACAAAATGCGGGATGGCGTTTAGCGCGCATCCAACCGTCATTCCGGGCGCAGCGAAGCGGAGACCCGGAATCCATGCCGGAACTTTGCAGGATCAGCGTTCCGGCATGGCTTCCGGATCGGCACCGCTGACGCGGCTTGTCCGGAATGACGATGGGGTGGCTCTCAGAGCACCATCGGGAGCACAAAAAACCCGCCGACCACGACCACCACCAGCGCCAGCGCCGTCATCGGCAGGTGTTTCTCGATGAAGATGCGGATGTTGTCGCCGTAATAGCGCAGCGCCAGCGCGATCATCATGAAGAAGGTCACGCGCGACACCACCATGCCGATAGTGAACTGCCACAGGTCGAAATGCAGGAAGCCCGACATGATCGTGACGATCTTGAACGGGATCGGCGTCAGACCCTTGGTCACCAGCACCCAGAACCAGAAATCCTGGGAGGTGGTGATCAGTTGTGCCGCCTTCTCCTGCAGCCCGTAGATCCCGATCAGCCAGGAGCCGACGCTGTCATAGAGCAGCGCCCCGATCGCATAGCCGAGATAGCCGCCCATCACGGCGCCGAGCGAGCAGATCCCGGCATAGAACCAGGCGCGGTCGGGCCTGGCGATGCACATCGGCAGCAGCAGCGGGATCGGCGGCAGCGGGCTCACCGAACTTTCGACGAAGGTCAGGGCGAAAAGCAGCCAGGGAGCGCCGGGATGGGACGCGTAGGAGACCAACCAGTCATAGGCTCGCTTCAGCATGGCGTTGGAAGAACCGGTTCTTGAGGCATGAACGCGAAGGCGGCGGCCGGATGCATGGCGGACCTGCACCCGGCGCGCATCTAACCGCCTCCATCTCAGAATGCCAGAGATGTCTTGCGTCAAGGTCAATTTGAAGACGCGAGGGTGACCGGCCGGAGGCAACAGCCCCGGCCGGGCCAGCGGCGGAAGCTATTAGCCGCGCCCAACGAAGGGAGCGCTCGTCGCCATCACCGTGACGAATAGCACGTTCGCCTCGATCGGCAGGCTCGCCATGTGCAGCACGGTGGTGGCGACATGATCGACCTCCATCACCGCCTCGACCTTGATCGAGCCGTCGGCCTGCGGCACGCCGGTCGTCATCCTGCGGGCCATCTCGGTCAGCGCGTTGCCGATATCGACCTGCCCCACAGCGATGTCGTATTTCCGCCCGTCGAGTGAGGAGGTCTTGGTCAGGCCCGTGATGGCGTGCTTCGTCGCGGTATAGGCGATGGAATTGGGCCGCGGCGCATGGGCCGAGATCGAGCCGTTGTTGATGATCCGCCCACCGCGCGGCGACTGGTCCTTCATCATCCTGAAGGCGCCCTGCGTACACAGGAACGGCCCGGTCAGGTTGGTGTCGACGACCTTCTGCCAATCCTCCAGCGAGAGGTCTTCGAGGAGGATGCCGCCAGGCGCATTGACGCCGGCATTGTTGAACAGCACGTCGAGCCGCCCGAAAGCCTCCTTGGTCTTCGCAAACAGCGCATCGACCGAGGCCTTGTCCGTCACGTCGGTCGGCACCGCCAGCGCCTGCCCGGCCGGAGCGCCCGAGAGCGCGATGGTCTCCTCCAGCGCGTCCGCACGCCGCCCGGCGAGCACCGTGCGGTAGCCGTCCTTGAGGAAGGCCAGAGCCACCGAGCGCCCCACGCCCGATCCTGCGCCCGTGATGATGGCGACCTTGTTGTGCAAAGGCATGGCGTATCCTCGTCGTTTCTTGAGCTAAACCGTTTCAGATGGCGCCCGACCATAGCAGCGCGGCGGGCACGCGAAACCGGCTTTTTGGGTATGGGAGCCCATCAAGCCATCGAACAGTCTCGGCTGGTTCTCCATGCGGTCATGGCCGCCGGCGCATCACCGGATTTCGGCAAGCGGCTCCCCAGCAGCCAGGTCCGCCTCGCAGCGTAGCGCAGGCCTTAACCTGGCGCCGGCCGGCTTTGGCTGCCGATCGCGGCGCGCAGCAGGAGACAAAGCACGCCGGCATTGAGCAGATGCCAGGCCCAGTGCAGCCCGAACGGCAGTTGCGCGCACCAGCCGGCATCGAGCGAGCGCAGGGTCAGCGACACCGCAAACAGGACGCCGGCCAGCAGCAGGCCGGCCGAGCCGGTCTGTTCGGGGTGACCGGCGCGCAAGCCGAGACCCACGCCGAAAAGCCCGATTACGAAGGCGCCATAGCCGGCCGAGCCGCGCGCACCTTGCGGCAAGAGCGGTGCCAAGCCGACCTGGAGCGCCAGCGCGAAGCCGAGAAAGGCCAGGGTGCCGATCAGGCTTGCTGTCAGCGAGAGACGCAGCAGGCGCCGCAACGCCAGCCCGAAATAGCCGAAGGCGAAGAGCTGGATCGGGATCACGTCCGCAAGCAGGGTCGCCCGTCCCGGCATGGTGTGGAACAGGAAGGAGCCGATGCCGATACAAAAGACCAGCGCGATCAGCAGCGCGGCGGGCCAGTCGCGTCCACCCGCGCGGCGCCAGAGCAGCTGCGCCATCACGGCCGCGACGATGAAAGCGCCGTTGGTCAGCGCATTCAACGGCTCGGCCCAGAACAGCGTGCTGTCGCGCTCGCAATAGCCGAAAGGGGTCATGATGCGATCGAGACTATCGGCGCCGGATTACATCCGGAAGACACCGAACTTCGTTTCCGGCACGGGCGCGTTCAGGCAGGCGGAGAACGCCAGCGCCAGCACGCGCCGCGTCTCGCTCGGCAGGATGATGCCGTCGTCCCAGAGCCGCGCCGTGGCGTGGTAGGGAGAGCCCTCCTCCTCGTATTTCGAGCGGATCGGCGCCTTGAAGCTCTCCTCCTCCTCGGCAGACCAGCTCTTGCCCTCGGCCTCGATATTGTCGCGGCGCACGGTCGCCAGCACGCTCGCCGCCTGCTCGCCGCCCATCACCGAAATGCGGGAGTTCGGCCAGGTGAACAGGAAGCGTGGCGAATAGGCCCGGCCGCACATGCCGTAATTGCCCGCCCCGAACGAGCCGCCGACCAGCACGGTGATCTTCGGCACCCGAGCCGCGGCGACCGCCGTGACGAGCTTGGCCCCGTCCTTGGCGATGCCGCGCGTCTCGAAATCGCGGCCGACCATGAAGCCGGTGATGTTTTGCAGGAACAGCAGCGGAATCCGGCGCTGGCAGCACAATTCGATGAAATGGGCGCCCTTCAGCGCGCTCTCGGAGAACAGGATGCCGTTATTGGCGATGATGCCGACGGGCATGCCGTGGATGCGGGCAAAGCCGGTGATCAAAGTCGTGCCGTAGAGCTTCTTGAACTCGTCGAACTCGGAGCCGTCGACCAGCCGGGCGATGACCTCGCGGATATCGTATTGCTTCTTCAGGTCGGTCGGGACCACCGCTTCCAGCTCCTCGACCGGGTAGAGCGGCGGGGCGGTCTCGGCGATGTCGATGTCGGGCCGCTTGACGCTGTTGAGATTGGCGGCGATCCGGCGCGCGATCGCCAGCGCATGGGTGTCGTCGCCGGCATAGTGATCGGCGACGCCCGACAGCCTGGCATGGACGTCGGCGCCGCCGAGGTCTTCGGCCGTGACGACCTCGCCGGTCGCGGCCTTCACCAGAGGCGGGCCGCCGAGGAAGATCGTGCCCTGGTTCTTGACGATCACGGTCTCGTCGGACATCGCCGGGACATAGGCGCCGCCGGCCGTGCAGGAGCCCATCACCACGGCGATCTGCGGAATCCCCTCTGCCGAGAGGTTGGCCTGGTTGTAGAAGATCCGGCCGAAATGCTCGCGGTCGGGAAACACCTCGGTCTGGTGCGGCAGGTTGGCCCCACCCGAATCGACCAGATAGATGCAGGGCAGCCGGTTCTCGCGCGCGATCTCCTGCGCCCGCAGATGCTTCTTCACCGTCATTGGGTAATAGGTGCCGCCCTTGATCGTCGCATCGTTGCACACGATCATGCATTCGCGCCCGGCGACGCGGCCGATGCCGGCGATCATGCCGGCGCCGTGGATTTCCTTGTCGTACATCTCGAAGGCGGCCAGTGCCCCGATCTCCAGGAAAGCGGAGCCGGGATCAAGCAGCCGCAGCACGCGCTCGCGCGGCAGCAGCTTTCCCCGTGCCGTATGGCGCTCGCGCGATCTGGCGTTGCCGCCGAGCGCCACGGTGGCCCGGCGCTCCTGCAGTTCGGCGCGCAATGCCGTCCAGTTATCGGCATTGGCGCGCGTCTCGGCCGAATTCAGATCGACCTTGCTCTCGATGACCGGCACTGCGCGCTCCCTCGGCATTGGCTTGTTCTGGAGAGCCTTATGGACGCCTCCACCGGCCATGCCAACGGGCGCTCATGCCAACACGGTCGGCCCGAAGATGCGCTCGAACTCCCCGCGCAGAACGCCATCGACCTCCGGCATCGTCACCGGCAGCCCGAGATCGACCAGCGAGGTCACGCCCTGGTCGCTGACGCCGCAGGGCACGATCCCGTCGAAATGCTTAAGGTCCGGCTCGACATTGAGCGAGATGCCGTGGAACGAGACCCAGCGCCGCACGCGGATGCCGATTGCGGCGATCTTGTCCTCCGCCCCTGCCCGCTTCTCCGGCCGCCGCACCCAGACGCCGACGCGGTCCTCGCGCCTTTCGCCGCGCACGTTCATCGCGTCGAGCGCGCCGATCAGCCAGGCCTCCAGCGCCGCCACGAAGCGCCGCAGATCCGGGTCGCGGCGCTTCAGGTCGAGCATGACATAGGCCACGCGCTGTCCCGGCCCGTGATAGGTGTATTGCCCGCCCCGGCCGCTGGCATGCACCGGGAAGCGCTCCGGCGCGACCAAATCGGCCGCCTTAGCGGAGGTGCCGGCGGTGTAGAGCGGCGGGTGCTCGACCAGCCAGACCCGCTCGCGCGCCAGCCCGTCCGCGATCAGGGCAGCGCGTGCCTCCATCTCGGCCACGGCATCGTCGTAGGCCGTCAGCCCCGCGGCCACGACCCATTCGACAGGGTCGAAACCGGGCTGCGGCCCAAACGAAACCGAAAGCGCCTGGCGCGTCTTCACCTTGCCTTAACCCTGTTTGGTCATCGTCGCTTAACCGGAAGCGGCAAGCGCGCCTTGCGCCCGGCAAAGACCCGCGGGCAAGTGTGTCGGTCGCGTAGGTAATGGCTTGGAGGCAGGACGTGAAGGCCGATCTCGATCTCGTTCCTGTCGAGTTGACGGTGGTGCTGGGTTCGACCCGGATGCCGATCTACAAGCTTCTGCGCATGGGCCGCGGCGCGATCATCGAGCTCAACGCCAGCGAGACCGACGAAGTCGAGATTCTGGCCAACAACCACCCCTTCGCCAAGGGAAACGTCGTCGTCTCCGGCTCGCGGATATCCGTCGAGATCACCCAGATGCTCAAGCGCCCGACCGTCTACACCCTTCAGGAAGTGGCGCAAGCGGCCTGACCCGCTGTGGGCTGTCGCCGCATTCTTCGCGCAATGCCCTTGTGGGGGCGGATTCGATTTGCTAGACCCGCGCCGCTCCCGAGTTCGTCGCCATGCGCGGCGCGGCGGAGCCGCTGCGGTCATGGCGGAATTGGTAGACGCACTACCTTGAGGTGGTAGCGGGGAGACCCGTGGAGGTTCGAGTCCTCTTGACCGCACCAGATTAAGGCGCAAAGCCTCGACGAAACGGCGATCCGCGAGGGTCGCCGTTTCGCGTTGCGTTGCAGCGAAGCGGCTGACACAAGGGCTGCACACCCATTTCCCGAATCGTGGAGCCGGACCGATGTCGGACACCGAACACGCTCCCACTGAGACGCAGCCGCGCAAGATCCGTGACGAAGACGGCGCGATCGACCCCAATCTGGTCGAACAGGTCTCGCAGGCGCTGCTGCTCTCGGACCTCACGACGCTTCGCGGCGTCGTCGCCGACATGCACGAGGCCGATCTCGGCGCCTTGCTCGAAGCGCTCGATCCCGACGAACGCCCGCGCCTGATCTCGCTGCTCGGCGCCGATTTCGACTTCACCGCGCTGACCGAGGTCGACGACGCCGTCCGCGAGGAGATTCTCGAGGGACTCTCGGCGGAAACGGTGGCCGAGGGCGTGCGCGACCTCGATACCGACGACGCCGTCTACATCCTCGAGGACCTCGACGAGGCCGACAAGAAGGACGTGCTCGACCGGCTGACCCCGGCCGAGCGCATCGTCCTGCAGAAAGGCCTCGACTATCCCGAGGGCAGCGCCGGCCGGCGCATGCAGAGCGAGATCCTGGCGGTGCCGGCGTTCTGGACAGTCGGCCAGACGATCGACCATCTGCGCCAGACCGAGGATCTGCCCGAGCGCTTCTTCGAGATCATGGTCGCCGATCCCTCGCATCATTTCATCGGCTCGGTGCCGCTCGACCGTCTTTTGCGTACTAGGCGCCCGGTCGCGATCTCGGAGCTCGTCGAAGAGGACAACCGCGCCGTCGCCGCCACGGCCGACATCGAGGACGTGGCGCGCATGTTCCAGCGCTACAACCTGATCGCCGCCCCGGTGATCGACGATGCCGGCCGGCTCGTCGGCGTCCTGACCATCGACGACATCGTCGATGTGATCGAGGCTGCCGCCGACGACGACGTCAAGCAGCTCGGTGGCGTCGACGCCGACGAGGAGCTTTCCGATTCGGTGCCTCGAATTGCCAAGAGTCGCTTCCGCTGGCTCTTCATCAACCTCGTCACCGCCTTTCTCGCAGCCTCCGTGATGAGCCTGTTCGAGGCGCAGCTCTCGCAGCTCGTCGCGCTGGCGATCCTGGCGCCGATCGTGGCGAGCCAGGGTGGCAATGCCGCGACGCAGACCATGACGGTGGCGGTGCGCGCGCTCGCCACACAGGAACTCGGCTCCTGGAACATCAGGCGCTTCTTCACCCGCGAACTGATCGTCGCCTTGATCAACGGCCTGGCCTTCGCGCTGATCACCGGCGCGGTCGCCTCGCTCTGGTTCGGCAATCAGGGCCTAGGCCTCGTCATCGGCGTCGCCATGGTGATCAATCTTGTCGCCGGCGCGCTTGCCGGCGTCGCGATTCCGTTCGTGCTCGACCGCTGCAACATCGACCCGGCGGTCTCGTCGGGTACCTTCGTGACCACCGTCACCGATGTCGTCGGATTCTTCGCCTTCCTGGGCACGGCGACCGCGCTGTTGGACCTGCATTGAGGCGAAGGCCCGCGGTTGCGTAAACCGGTCGTCAAGCTTTCTCCTCAATGTTGAGCGAGATGACCTCCCATCGCATGATCCATCGCATCACAGCCATGTCGTTCGCCGTCGCCGCTTTCGCGGTCCTTGGTGGCTGCGTCGCGCTGGAGGGCAACTACCCGCTCAAAGGCGACAATCGCCCCCATCCCGGCGTGGCTGCCGCACACCGCTACCCCGTGCACGGCATCGATATTTCGCGCTGGCAGGGCGAGATCGACTGGACGGCGGTCAAGGGCGCCGGCACCCGCTTCGTCTACATGAAATCAACCGAGGGCGGCGACCATATCGACCCGGCCTTCCTGCGCAACTGGGAGAACGCGCGGCGCGCCGGCGTCCCGCGTGGCGCCTACCATTTCGTCTACTGGTGCAGGCCGGCCCATGAGCAGGCGGTCTGGTTCCGCCAGCACATCCCCAACGACCCCGACGCCCTGCCGCCGGTGCTCGACGTCGAATGGAACGGCCATTCCAAGACCTGCCCCGGCAAGATCGACCGCTCGCTCGCGCTGGAGAAGATCCAGCTCATGCTGACCGAGCTCGAACAGCTCACCGGCAAGAAGCCGGTCATCTACACCGACATCACCTTCCACAAGGACGTGCTGGAAGGCCAGTTCAACGACTATCCCTACTGGATCCGCTCGACGGCGGCCTTGCCCGAAACCCGCTACGAAAACCGCCCCTGGGCCTTCTGGCAGTTCACCACGACGGGCCGGATCCCCGGCATCAAGGGCGATGTCGACCGAAACGCCTTTTTCGGCAGCGACGACCAGTTCGTCGGCTGGCTCAACGGCGAATACGATATCGGCACGCGACGCTGGGACAAGCGCCGGCAGCCTTCGCCTCAACCGCCAGCCGAGCGCCAGCAGCCGCCGCTGGTGGCGACGATCCCGGGCGCGGCCCCGCCGGTCTCGGCAGCGTTCAAGCTCGGCGAAGCCGGAGCGGAGCTTCAGGAATAGCCGACCTCGGTGGCTGGCTCGATGAATTCGACCATTTAGTGCCTTCCCATATCGTTTCACGCCAAGGGACCGTCATTCCGGACAAGCGGCGCAGCCGCGCCGATCCGGAATCCATGCCGGAACGCTGCTCTTGAGCGGATCAGGCATAGATTCCGGGTCTCCGCTTCGCTGCGCCCGGAATGACGACCTCTGGACGACAAACAGGAGCCGTTGAAACCACTCAGCTCATTTCGGGCCAGGCTCTGAGGCCGCCCCGGCGACGGACAGCCGGTCGACCAGACCCGGCAGCTCCGACCACGCATCCAGCCGCTCCCGCGCGCCCAGCGCCATCAGGCTCGCGACCGGCTGAAACCCCCATGACACCGCGATGGGAGTGACACCAGCCGCCAGCGCCATCTCGATGTCGAACGAGCTGTCCCCGACCATCGCGCTGCGCTCCGCGCTGGCGTTTGTCTCGGCCATCGCCCGCAGGATCATGCCGGGATGCGGCTTGGAGGGCGCGTCGTCGGCAGTCTGGATCGTCGAAAACAGCCCGTCCCAGCCATGGCGCTCGATGATATAGTCCGCGCCGCGTCGCGACTTGCCGGTCGCGATGCCGAGCTTCAGTCCCGGCCGGGCAGCGAGCGCCACCAGCATCTCGGCCGCGCCGGGATATAACGGCTCGTCCAGCGACGGGTCGGTCTCGGCGCGCAAGCGCATCGCGCCGAACACCTCTCGATAGGTCTCGGTCAGCCGCTCATCGGGCTTGTCCAGCCCGGCGAGCCGCGCAAGCGCGATGTCGAGCGTCAGCCCGACGATCCCGAGCCCCGCCTCGCGGCCGGGATGCACGAGCCCGCATTGCGCAAAGGTCTCGAACTGCGCGCCGAGAATGATCGCCTCGGAATCGATCAGGGTGCCGTCGAGGTCGAAGATGATCAGGTCCATGCGGGGCGTTTAGCGCGGATCGCGGCAGTGGGCCACCGCGCCGCGCTCATGGGCGATGACCGTCAGGATCGGCCTTCGCGGGCGCAGCCATCCACAGCCTGCCGCAGCAAGGCGCCGTCCAGCCCCTTCTCGCGCGCCTCCTTGCGGCATTCGGCCCGCTGCGCGAGGTCTGGCCGCTTGGCGTTGAAGCAAGCGACCAGCGCCGCCGTTCGGGCCGAGCCCGTCAGATTGCGGCCGTCCACGTCCTCCTTGCAGGCGGCACGCGCGGTCGTCGCCGTCGGCTTGCCGTCACGCGTCAGCCCGTCCCTCGCGTAAAGCTGCACGCCGGGGAACTTGGACTGGATGCAGTCGCGCATGGCCGGACGCAGATCGTCGCCCGACAGAGCGACATTGTCGGCGAGGCATTCCTGGCGTGCCTTGGCGCGAGCCGCGCGCGGAACAGGCTCGTCGGGCGTGGCGGCTGTCGTAACGGATGCTTGTGAGGCCGGTGTCTGCGCACTTGCAGGCGCGCCGAGACAGGCGAAGGAGGACAGGCCGACAAGGAGAACGGCGAAACGCATCATCGGAACACCTGCGTGAGAGTGATGGGAACAAAATTAGAACATAGTTCGATTTGTTCCGCAACTGTTCTCTTTACGCATCGTCAGCCAAATCCCGGGTGTGCTCACGAGCCGTCGAACTCGTCTCGCGGTTGCGACGACCAACCATCCGACAAAAGCATCGTCATTCCGGACAAGCCGCGAAGAGGCGCCGATCCGGAATCCATCACAAGGCGCCGTCGGTCTTCGACGATGGATTCCGGGTCTCCGCTTCGCTGCGCCCGGAATGACGGCGCATGGGGAGCTTCAGGCGGCTCCGGTCAAAAGCTACTCGTCGGGCGCGTCTACGATCGGGTCGTAATGCGCGTCCTCGAAGCCGAGCAGGTTCCAGGATTGGCGCATATGCGGCGGCAGCGGCGCGCTGACGTCGATCGTGCCCTTGCCGCGCGGATGCGGCAGCACGATGCGGCGCGCCAGCAGGTGCAGCTTGTTCTGGATGCCGCCGGGCAGCTCCCAGTTCTTGATGTTGAAGTATTTCGGATCGCCGACGATCGGATGGCCGATATGGGCGGCGTGCGCGCGCAGTTGGTGCGTGCGGCCCGTTACCGGCTTCAGCGACAGCCAGGCAAGTTTCTGCGCCGCCGTCTCGACCACGGCATAATAGGTCACGGCGTGCATGGCGCCGTCGTCGCCATGCTTGGCCACGGCCATGCGCTGGTCGCCGTCATAAGCCTCCTCGCGGGCGAGATAGGTCGAGATCCGGCCCTGCCGGACGCGCGGCACGCCGGCCACCAGCGCCCAGTAGACCTTGCGTGCCGAACGCGAGCGGAACGTCTTTGCCAAAGTCGCGGCGGCAAAGCGCGATTTCGCGATGACGAGGCAACCGGCCGTGTCCTTGTCCAGACGGTGGACGAGGCGCGGCTTCTGTCCGCTCTTGTCGATCAGGACATCGAGCATCTGATCGACATGGCGCGTCGTGCCCGAGCCGCCCTGCACGGCCAGGCCGGCCGGCTTGTTCAGCACGATGACGTCGTCATCCTCGTAGAGCGTGATCGAGCGCAGGAATTCCGCCGTGTCGTCATCGGCCTTGAGCGAGCGCGGACGCTGCTCCTGCGGGTCGAGCCGCAGCGGCGGAATCCGCACCGTCTGGCCCTCTTCGAGCCGGTCCTTGCTGTCGGCCCGCTTGCCGTTGACGCGCAGCTCGCCCTTGCGGACGATGCGCTGGATGTGGCCGAAGGAAAGTTGCGGAAAACGCGTTTCGAGAAAGCGGTCGATCCGCATCTCGTTCTCGTCGGGCGTCACCACGAGCTGCTGCACGCCGGTCGCCAACACCTGCGCCGTCTCGGCCTTGATCTCGGCGCGGGTCGGAACAGGAGCGACCGCCGCCGGCTTCCGCGCGGCAGGCTGGCGTGGGCCCGCCGGCCGGGGCGCGGGATGATGCGGCGCCGGGTTGCGGGTCGGCTCAGTGCGCACGACCTCGTCCTCGGCGGCAGCGCGCGGCCTGGCCGGCGCGCGCGAAGGATGGCGCGCATCACGGCTCGGCCGCTTGCCCTTGGGCGCGCCCGAGGCCGGCGGCCGGCCGCCGCGATTGGCGCCGCCGCCCCGCGTCTTGCCGGGCTTCATGGCAGGCTCCGCATCAGCGACAACCCGCCAGCGAGCGCAGCGAGCGAAACCACGACCGAGCCCGCGACATAGATCGCGGCAAGCGACACGTCGCCCCGCTCCCAGAGCGTCATCGCGTCGAGCGAAAAGGCCGAGAAGGTGGTGAAGCCGCCGAGGATTCCGGTGGTCAGAAACAGCCGCAGGTCCTGCGGCCAGCTATCGCCCGCCTTGAAGGCGAACCAGCCGGCGACGAGACCCATCAACCCTGAGCCGATGATGTTGATCGCCAGCGTGCCCATGGGAAAGCCGGAGCCGAACCATTTGGGCGAGACGAGATTGACGCCGTGCCGCAGCACGCCGCCGATGCCGGCGCCGAGAAAGACGAGAAGCGTGGAGATCATGGGAAGGGGATAGCGGGCGGGGGCGTGGCGCACAAACGAAATCGGGGCGATTCTTCCTTCTCCCCTCGGGGGAGAAGGTGGCAGCGCGAAGCGCTGACGGATGAGGGCAGTGCCGGCGCACAAGTAAGCATGTCGAATCAGGGCTATCCTTCCCTCATCCGACCCGGCTGCGCCGGGCCACCTTCTCCCCCGAGGGGAGAAGGGAAAGGCCTACTCCCCCCGCTCCTCCCGCAGCTTCGCCCAATACTCCAGCCGCTTCCTGATCTCGCGCTCGAAGCCGCGCTCCGGCGGGTCGTAGAACACCTGCCGGCCGAGCGCGTCGGGCCAGTAGTTCTGCCCCGAGAACGCGTCGGGTGCGTCGTGGTCATAGGCATAGGCGGCGCCGTAGCCCTCATCCTTCATCAGCTTCGTCGGAGCGTTGAGGATCGTCTTGGGCGGCATCAGCGAGCCGCCCTGCTTGGCGGCACGAACCGCGTTCTTGTAGGCAAGGTAGGCGGCGTTCGATTTCGGCGCGGTCGCGAGATAGATCACCGTATTGGCGAGCGCGAGTTCTCCCTCCGGCGAACCCAGCTGCTCATAGGTCTGCGCCGCTGCGCGCGCATGCACCAGCGCCTGCGGATCGGCCAGCCCGATATCCTCGATCGCCATCCGCACCAGCCGCCGCGCCAGAAAGCGCGGATCCTCGCCGGCATCGAGCATCCGGGCGAAATAATAGAGCGCCGCATCGGGGTCGGAGCCGCGGATCGTCTTGTGCAGGGCGGAAATGAGATTGTAGTGGCCGTCCTGCGCCTTGTCGTAGATCGGGGCTCGGCGCTGGATCACCTCGGCCAGGCCCGCCTCGTCGAAGATCTCGTCGGGCTTGGCGGCGCGCCACAACTCCTCGGCCAGCGTCAGCACGGCGCGCCCGTCGCCATCGGCGAAGCGCGCCAGCGCCAGCCGCGCCTCTGGCGTCACCGGCAATTGCCGGTTCTCCAGCAGCTCGGCGCGGCCGAGCAGGAACAGCAGCGAGCCTTCGTCCAGCGCCTTGAAGGTCAAGACGCGCGCCCGCGACAACAGCGCTGCGTTCAGCGCGAAGGACGGGTTCTCGGTCGTGGCGCCGACCAGCGTGATCGTGCCGTCCTCCATCACCGGCAGGAAGGCGTCGAGCTGCGCCCGGTTGAAACGGTGGATCTCGTCGACGAACAGCAAGGTGCCCTTGCCGCCGAGCCTGTGGCCCCGCGCCTGCTCGAAGACCTTCTTGAGATCGGCGATGCCCGAGAAGATCGCAGAAATCTGCTCGAAGCCGAGATCAACCTGCCCCGCCAGCAGCCGCGCCACGGTCGTCTTGCCTGTGCCGGGCGGCCCCCAGAAGATCAGGCTGCCGATCGAGCCCGAATGGACGAGCCGCGTCAGCGCTCCGTCAGGCCCGGTCAGGTGCTCCTGCCCCGAGACCTCCGCCAGCGTCGTCGGACGCAGGCGGTCGGCAAGCGGCCGCGGGCCGGACTTGTCGAGCCCGGAGGCTGAAAAGAGGTCGCTCATGACGATCCTTCTGTCATTCCGGGGCGGGCCAAAGGCCCGAACCCGGAACCCACGAGCGGGCGACACCGGGACAACGCCGGCCGACAACTCGCACCCGGTCGTGGGTTCCGGGTTCTTCGCTGCGCGAAGCCCCGGAATGACAACGCGTGTTCGCTCACCCCGGAAAGACCGAGGTGATGGTCTGGCCGCCGCGCGAGATCGTCACCTCCCAGGCGCGCCTGCGTTCCTTCACGGCGGTCTCGACCTCCCGCGAATTCGCCAGCCGCTCGCCGTTCAGCGCCTGCAGAATGTCGCCCTTCTTGAAGCCGACGCGGGCGGCAGGGCTGCCTTCCTCGATCTCGCTGACGACGACGCCCTCGGTTCCGGCGTCGATGGCGAGTTCCTCGGCCACGGCCGGCGACAGGTTCACCACCGTCAGCCCCGTCAGCGGCATGCGGCCTGTCAGCGTCACCGGCTCGCGCGGCCGCAGCTCCGGTGCGGGAACCAGCTTGACCGGCACGACCAGCCTGCGCCCGCCGCGCAGGACGCTGAGCGAGGCGACGCCGCCGAGCGGGCGCGTCGCGAAGCGGTAGCCGAAGCCTTCGGGATCATCGACCGCAAACCCGTCCACCGCCGTGATCACGTCCGAGCGCTGCAGGCCGCCCTCGGCCGCAGGGCCCTTCTCGACCAGGCTGGCGACGACCGAGCCCGCCGGCCGGTCGAGCCCCAGCCCGTCGGCGACATCGGCCGTCAGCGCCTGAAGGCGGGCGCCGAACCACGGCCGGCGCACGGTCGTCGCGCCCGCCTTGGCGCTCTCGAGCACGACCCGCACCATCGCCGAGGGAATCGCGAAGCCGATGCCGACGCTGCCGCCCGAGCGCGAGAAGATCGCGGTGTTGATGCCGACGACGCGGCCTTGCATGTCCACCAGCGCACCGCCCGAATTGCCCGGGTTGATCGACGCGTCGGTCTGGATGAAGGACTGCGCATCGCCGACGCCGACCTGCGTGCGCGCCAGTGCCGAGACGATGCCCTGGGTGACGGTCTGGCCGACGCCGAAGGGGTTGCCGATCGCCAGCACGATGTCGCCGATCTCGACCTTGTCGGAATCGGCCAGCTCGATCACCGCCAGATCCTTGACGCCCTTGAGCTTCAGGACGGCCAGGTCGGTGCGCGGATCGCGGAGCAGGATCGTCGCCTCGACCTCGCGCTTGTCGGCGAAGGCGACCTTGACCTCGCTCATGCCCTCGATGACGTGGTTGTTGGTGACGACGAGGCCATTGGCATCGACCACCACGCCCGAGCCGAGCGAGCGCTGAACCCGGTCCTGCGGTACGCCGAAGCCGCCATCCCCGAAGAAGCGCCGGAAGAACGGATCGTCCATGAAGGGGTTGCGAGGAGCCTTTTCGACCCGCGCGCCATAAACGTTGACGACGGCGCCCGCGCTCTGGCGCACCACCGGCGCAAACGAGAGCGACATCTGCTGGCGCGTCTCCGGAACCTGTCGCGCCTGGCTCCAGGCGGGCGCCGTCGAGAGCGCCGACAGAAGGAGAGCACAACCGGCAATCGCAGTCGTTCTGGCGTGGTTCGCCGGGGAACTCATGGTCATCATCATTCTTGTCCTGAAACAAAGCCGAACTTTCGGCGTTTGACTCCACAACGCGAGGAAGAGCGCCAAAATTACGGCGATCTCCCCTTCATCATGATGCATCCCCCGGCGACTTTGCGATTTTTGCCGAACCGCACTGAGAAGGAGCGGCCCGATGAGCCTTATCCGCCTTGTTTATGTCAGCGAAAGCCGCCTCGTCGAGGCTAATCGCAGTGAGGAAGTCGGCCGGATCATTGCAAGCGCGCAGCGCAAGAACCTAGCAAACGGCGTAACAGGCTTCCTGATGGTCACACCTGGCGCCTTTGCACAGGTGATCGAGGGCGAGCCCCATCAAGTGGCCGAAACCTATGGCCGCATCGTGGCCGACAAGCGCCACATGAATCTGCATTTGCTCGACGAGAAATCTGTGCCGTCACGCGACTTTCCAGGTTGGTCGATGGGGCTCGCCGAGCGCGACGAAACGACGGCCTTCATCTTCGGCCTCTATGGCGTCACGCCCGACGCCGATCTACCGACGCAGCCCGTCGATGCTCTGCTCGACCTCGCCGGCGAATTGTCACGCCGGCAGGTCTGATCGTATCCCTTACTTATCCTGCAGTAGAAGCCTGTAGCGTTCGATTTCGCCGGGAACGAGGTTCGCAACAAAAGCCGGCGTCAGCTCCTGCTCGGTCGGCGTCACCGAAGACAGCTCCTTGAATCGATTTTTCAGATTTTGGCTGGAAAGCGCTGTCCGCAAAGCCTGATTCAGTTTGGCGATGATCGGCTGCGGGGTATTTTTGGGAGCGAAAAGCGCGTTCCAGCCCTGCGCCTCGAAAGCCGGCAAGCCAGCCTCCTTGGAGGTCGGCACATCGGGCAGGCTCTCCAGCCGGTTGGGCGTCGCGACAACCAGCGCCTTGACCTTCTTGCCCTCGACCGCACCCGACAGCGACGTCGCCGCATCGCAGACGCCGTCGATCTGCCCGCCCATCGCGTCGTTCAGCGCCGGCCCCGCCCCGCGATAGCTCACGAGCGCCACGTCGACACCGGCCGCCTTCACGAAATTGCGGCAGATCAGGTAGTTCGACGATCCGACGCCGGCATGGCCGAGACTGACCTTGCCCGGATTCTTCTTCGCGTAATCGACGAACTCCATCAGGGTGTTCGCCGGGAAATCGAGCTTGAGCGCGATCATCGGAGACGTCTTGGCCACGAGCCCGATCGGCGCGAAATCGGCATTGGTGTATTTCAGGTCGGGATAGATCGTGTAGGACGCGGCATTGGTGCCGCTGTTGCCGATCACGACCGTATAGCCGTCGGGATCGGCCCGGGAGGCGCGCGTCAGCGCGGTCGCTCCCCCTGCCCCGCCCATGTTCTCCATGACGATGCGCTGCCCGAGAACCCGGCCCATCTCGTCGCCGACCAGCCGCGCGATCACGTCCGACGACCCGCCCGCCGCGAAAGGCACGATCATGGTGATAGGTTTGGACGGGTAGTTGTCCTGGGCCGAGGCTGTCGTGCCAGGCGCGATGACGAATGCCGCGGCCGCAAAGAATCCGATCCCGACTGCCAACTTGCTCATGATATCCTCCCACTCGCGATCTGGTGCCGCGATGATGTCGATGCAGCGAAGCTAACCGTCCGAAGGGCAGCCGCCAAGCGCCTCCTATTTGACACGCGCGGGATTGCCGAACGCTGTCGCCCCGTCGGGAACGTCACGCGTCACCACGCTGCCCGCGCCGATAATCGCATCATCGCCGATCGTGACGCCCGGCAGGATGATGGCACCGCCGCCGATCCAGACGTTCCGGCCGATCCGAACCGGACGACCGAACTCCAGGCCGGCTTCGCGCTGCGCGGCATCGCGAGGATGGTCCGCGGTCAGGATCTGCACGCCGGGGCCGATCTGCGTCCGCTCGCCGATTGTCACGGCGACGACATCGAGGATCAGGCAGTTGAAGTTCAGGAAGACGCCCTTGCCCAGGCTGATGTTGAAGCCGTAATCGCAATGGAAAGGCGGCCGGATGGTGCAGCCATGGCCGACCGCCCCAAGGCGCTCGGTCAGCAGCGCGCGCCGCTCATTGCTCGGCATGGCCAGTGCTGCGTTGTAGCGGACGAGCCAATCGCGCGTTCGGGCAAGATCGGCCTGAAGTTCCGGATCGCCAGCGTCGTAGAGTTCGCCGGCCAGCATCTTGTCTTTTTCGCTGCGCGCCATCTGCACCCGTCCCGCCAGCCATGGTTCGCTCATGGCCACGAAAAAGGGCGACCCGAGGGCCGCCCTTTGAAATCTTGCTATCCGAGGAAGCTCAAGCCGCCTCGTCTTCCGCCACGAACTGAACCGGGCCGGAATCCTTGCCCTTGGCGTCGACGTCGCGATCGACGAACTCGATCACGGCCAGCGGGGCATTGTCGCCGAAGCGGAAGCCCGCCTTCATGATGCGCAGATAGCCGCCATTGCGCTCCTTGTAACGCGGTCCGAGGACCGCAAAGAGCTTGGCCACCAGGACGACGTCCTTGATCTGCGCGATCGCCTGGCGGCGGGCGTGCAGGTCGCCGCGCTTGGCGAGCGTGATCAGCTTCTCGACGACGGGACGCAGATCCTTGGCCTTGGGCAGCGTGGTGGTGATCTGCTCGTGCTTGATCAGGGCCTGGGACATGTTGGCGAACATCGCCTTGCGATGCTCGACCGAGCGGTTGAAACGACGACCGCGGAAACCGTGACGCATTTGGCTCTCCTGTGATTTACGGCCGCCGTGCCACGGTACGGCCGTCCTTTATGCTCCGGCACTTATGCACCGGGCGGGAAAACGGCACGGGTCGAACCCCCGCCGGTGATCTCAGTAATGCTCTTCGAAGCGCTTCGCGAGCTCTTCGATGTTCTCCGGCGGCCAGCCGGTGACGTCCATGCCGAGATGGAGGCCCATAGTGGCGAGCACTTCCTTGATCTCGTTCAGCGACTTGCGGCCGAAGTTCGGGGTGCGCAGCATCTCGCCCTCCGACTTCTGGATCAGGTCGCCGATATAGACGATGTTGTCGTTCTTCAGGCAGTTCGCCGAACGCACCGAAAGCTCGAGCTCGTCGACCTTCTTGAGCAGCGCCGGGTTGAAGGGCAGCTGCGGCGCAGTCGAGACGGCCTCTTCCTTGCGCGGCTCCTCGAAGGTGATGAAGACGGCGAGCTGATCCTGCAGGATGCGGGCGGCGAGCGCCAGCGCGTCCTCAGGCGTCACCGAGCCGTTTGTCTCGATCTGCATGGTCAGCATGTCGCGGTCGAGATTCTGGCCCTCGCGGGTATTCTCGACGCGATAGGACACCTTCTTGACCGGCGAATACAGGCTATCGACCGGGATCAGGCCGATCGGCGCATCTTCCGGGCGGTTTTGCTCGGAGGGGATGTAGCCCTTGCCGGTGTTGACGGTGAACTCCATGCGGATCTCGGAGCCCTCGTCCAGCGTGCAGAGCACGAGGTCGGGGTTCAGGATCGAGACGTCGCCGATGGTGTTGATGTCGCCGGCGGTGACGGTGCCGGGGCCGGTCTTGCGCAGGGTCATGCGCTTGGGGCCCTCGCCCTGCATCTTGACCGCGATGGCCTTGATGTTGAGGACGATGTCGGTGACGTCCTCGCGGACGCCGGGGATCGACGAGAATTCATGCAGCACGCCGTCGATCTGGACGGCGGTGACGGCCGCGCCCTGGAGCGAGGACAGCAGCACGCGGCGCAGCGCGTTGCCGAGCGTCATGCCGAAGCCGCGCTCGAGCGGACGCGCGATGACGGTGGCCTGACGCTTCGGGTCGTCGCCGACCTTGATTTCGAGCTTGTTGGGCTTTGACAGATCCTGCCAGTTCTTGCTGATCACGACCGCACTCCTGGTGCTTCAATGCAATGGCGGCGGCGGGCCGCCCCGGACAGGTTCCCGCCGGTGCGGGAACCTCGAATATCAGGTGTCAGACGCGCCGACGCTTGCGCGGGCGGCAGCCATTATGCGGGATCGGCGTCACGTCGCGGATCGAGGTCACGGTGAAGCCCGCGGCCTGCAGGGCGCGCAGAGCCGATTCACGTCCCGAACCCGGGCCGGTGACCTCGACTTCGAGCGTGCGCATGCCGTGTTCGGCAGCCTTGCGTGCGGCGTCTTCGGCGGCGACCTGGGCGGCATAGGGGGTCGACTTGCGCGAGCCCTTGAAGCCCATCGTGCCGGCAGACGACCACGAGATCGTGTTGCCCTGCGCGTCGGTGATGGTGATCATGGTGTTGTTGAACGAGGCGTTCACATGGGCGACGCCGGAGACGATGTTCTTGCGTTCGCGGCGCTTCACGCGCTGTGCTTCTTTGGCCATAGGTCTTTCATCCTTCGAGCGCGCCCGTCATTCCAGGCGCTGGGGAGATGGTCCCCGCCGTCATTCTCGGCCTTGAGCCGAGCATCTCAGGCAGGAGAAGGCGCACGAAACGCGCCTTCGTCACTAGATCCTCGGGTCAAGCCCGAGGATGACGATTGCCTCAGGCAATCGTCACTTCTTCTTGCCGGCGATCGCCTTCGGCTTGCCCTTCCGGGTGCGCGCATTGGTATGCGTGCGCTGGCCGCGAACCGGCAGGCCACGGCGATGGCGCAGGCCGCGATAGCAGCCGAGATCCATCAGGCGCTTGATGTTCATCGAGACTTCGCGGCGCAAATCGCCCTCGACGAGATAATCGCGATCGATCGCTTCGCGGATCTGGAGCACTTCAGCGTCGGTCAGCTGGTTGACCCGGCGCTCGGCGGCGATGCCGACCTTGGTGCAGATTTCCTGGGCCTTGGACGCGCCGATGCCGTGGATGTACTGCAGGCCGATGACGACGCGCTTGCCGGTGGGAATATTGACGCCTGCGATGCGGGCCATAGTCTCTTCTCCATGTCGGCCGAGGCGCCCGATGGCCGCCCGGCGGTGAAAATGACCCCGCGCCGGTGGAGGCCGGCCCTTGCGGAGCGTTGAGCAGGCTCCACGCGAGAATACGACGCCAACCCTTCTTTCGAAGGCGTCGGCATCGCTCACATGAAACCGGATGGGCAGGCGTTAATCGTTTGGCGACAACGAGTCAACCCGCAACGATCAAGAAACGTGCCATGGCTGAGATGCTCGCATCCTATATGGCTGATCCTGACAATGCCAGTTCGGCAGGCACCTTGAACAGGCCGATCGGCTGGCCTATGCTCGGGCCTATGCCGAGGACACGATGAACCCTGCCAGACACGTCAAATTATTCCGGAACGGCCGAAACCAGGCTGTTCGCATTCCCGTCGAATTCGAGCTTCCTGGTCAGGATGCATGGATGCATCGCGACGGCAACCGGCTCATCATCGAGCCCATGCCGAAAAGAGGCCTCTCCGCGCTTCTCGAATCCATGACGCCTCACGACGAAGAGTTTCCAGATATCGCCGACCCTGCTCCGGCTCCGGCGTCCGTCTTTTGAAGCGCTATCTTCTCGACACCAACATCATCTCGGACCTTATCAGGAACCCGCAGGGCAAAGCCGCGCGCCGGATTGCGGACATCGGCGATCGGGCCGTCTTCACGAGCATCATCGTGGCGGCTGAACTGCGTTATGGAGTCGAGAAGAAGGGTTCGGTCCGGTTGCGTGACGCAGTCGAAGCCATCCTTGGCGAAATCGAAGCTGCCCCCTTCGATGAGCCAGCGTCGATTGCTTACGGCGCCCTGCGCGCGTCACTGGAGGTAGGAGGGCAACCAATCGGCGGCAACGACATGCTGATCGCCGCCCAAGCCCTCGCACTTCAAGCGACACTGGTCACCGCCAACACGAGCGAGTTCGCCCGTGTCGACGACCTTAAGCTGGAAAACTGGCTGGCCTGAAATACGACGTGCGAGTTGCGATGCTCACGCTCCCGCCAGCGCCTTCTCGATCGCCGCCGTCACCGCATCGATCGGCTGCATGCCGTCGATGTCGATGACCTTGCCGCGCTTGGCGTAGTAGGGCGCCACGACTGCCGTATCACGGTTATAGGCTTCGAGCCGGGTCTTGAACACCTCCGGATCATCGTCGCGCCGCACCGGTTGCCCCGCAGCCTTGGCCTCGGCCGCGCGCTTGACGATGCGCTCGACCAGCTTGCTCTGGTCGACCTTGAGCTCCAGCACACGGTCGAGCTTCAGCCCCTTGGAAGCTAGCATCGCGTCGAGCGCCTCGGCCTGCGCCAGCGTGCGCGGAAAGCCGTCGAGGATGAAGCCTTTCTTCGCGTCGGGCTCCTCGATCCGGTCGGCGACGATGCCGATGACGATGTCGTCGGAGACGAGATCGCCCGCATCCATGACCGCCTTCGCCTTCACGCCGATCGGGGTGCCGGCCGCGACTGCGGCACGCAGCATGTCGCCCGTGGACAGTTGCGGAATGCCGTGCTTCGCGACGATGCGCGCCGCCTGAGTGCCTTTGCCCGCCCCCGGCGGCCCCAGAAAGATCAATCGCATCAGCGCTTCGAACCCCGCAGCTTCGCCTTCTTCACCAACCCCTCATACTGATGGGCCAGCAGATGTCCATGGACTTGCGCCACGGTATCCATCGTCGTCGTCACCACGATCAGCAGCGACGTTCCGCCCAGAAGGATGATCGGTATCTGGGCATAGGTGATCATGAACTCGGGGATAAGGCAGACGATAGTCAAATAGCCGGCTCCGAGCACCGTGATGCGCGTCAGCACCCGGTCGATATGCTCGGCGGTGCGCTCGCCGGGACGGATACCCGGCATGAACCCGCCATGCTTCTTGAGGTTGTCGGCCGTCTCGACCGGATTGAACACGATCGCGGTGTAGAAGAAGCAGAAGAAGATGATCAGCGCCGCATAGAGGATCATGAACAGCGGCCGGCCATGCGCCAGATAGGTCGCCACGGTCGAGAGAAAGCCCGTGCCGCCAGAAGCCTGCGAGAAGCTCGCGATCGTCGTCGGCAGCAGCAGCAGCGAGGAGGCGAAGATCGGCGGGATGACGCCGGCCGTGTTGAGCTTCAGGGGCAAAAACGAGGTCTGGCCCTCATACATCCGGTTGCCGACCTGGCGCTTGGGATAGTTGATCAACAGCCGGCGCTGGGCGCGCTCCATGAACACGCAGAACGCGATCACGCAGATCGCCATCACCAAGATCAAAAGCAGCAGCCCGGTCGAGATCGCGCCCTGACGGCCGAGTTCGAGCGTCTGGGCCAGCTGCGACGGAAATTCCGCGATGATGCCTGCGAAGATGATCATCGAGGTGCCGTTGCCGATGCCGCGGCTGGTGATCTGCTCGCCGAGCCAGAGCAGGAACATCGTGCCGCCGACGAGCGTGATCGTGGTCGAGAGCAGGAAGAACGGTCCCGGCTCCAGCACGAGATTGCCGGACCCCTGCAGGCCGACCGCGATGCCATAGGCCTGGAACACGGCCAGCACGAGCGTCAGGTAGCGGGTGTACTGGTTCAGGATCTTGCGGCCCTGCTCGCCTTCCTTCTTCAGCGCCTCGAAGGTCGGGATCACGCTGGAGAGCAGCTGGACGATGATCGAGGCCGAGATGTAGGGCATGATCGCGAGCGCGAAGATCGCAAGCCGGCCGACCGCGCCGCCCGAGAACATGTTGAACAGCCCGAGCACGCCCGACTGCGACTGCTTGAACAGATCGGCGACGGCATCGGGGTTCATGCCCGGCAGCGGGATATAGGTGCCGAGCCGATAGATGATCAGCGCGCCCAGCGTGAACCAGATGCGCTTCTTCAGCTCGTCCGCCTTGGCGAACGCACCGAAGTTCAGGTTTGAAGCAAGCTGTTCAGCCGCCGATGCCATGCGTCCGGTCCTTGGGTGTTGTCGATTCGGTCGTCAGACAGTCGAACGGCGGCCAGGGCTTCTGGCCCGGCCGCCGTTCGCTGAGTCGTCATGTAAGCGCGACAGCCGGATGGTTCCAGATAAAAACGCAGGGCGATTTTATCTGGAAGCTGAATCCGTCTCTCAACGAAGATTGAGAGCAGGACTCGTGCGGAAAACCGGTTCCCACTTTTCCGCGTCCTGCTCGGCTCACGCCTGTGAAGCGGCAGCAGCCAGGATCTTGACCGAACCGCCGGCCTTTTCGATGGCCTCGACGGCCGACTTCGACGCACCGGCGACCTCGAAGGCGAGCTTGGCCTTCAGTTCGCCGACGCCCAGGATCTTCACGCCGTCGGTCGCCTGACGCGTGATCACACCGGCGGCGACAAGCGCCTCGATGGTGACGACGCCCTTGGCGTCGAGCTTGCCGGCTTCGACCGCCTGCTGGATCCGGCCGAGATTGACCTCGTTCAGATCCTTGGAGAACAGATTGTGGAAGCCGCGCTTGGGCAGGCGCCGATAGAGCGGCATCTGGCCGCCCTCGAAGCCCTTGACCGCCACGCCGGCACGGGCCTTCTGACCCTTGACGCCGCGGCCGCCGGTCTTGCCCTTGCCGGAGCCGATGCCCCGGCCGACGCGGATGCGCGACTTGTGCGCGCCTTCGTTGTCACGGATTTCTGTGAGTTTCATCGAGCGATCCCCTCACTTCTCGTCGACGACGCGCACGAGATGCCTGACCTTGTCGATCATGCCTCGCACGGACGGCGTATCGACCAGGGTCGAACGCTTGCGCATCTTGTTCAGGCCCAGACCGATCAGGGTCTGGCGTTGCGAGGCCTCGCGGCGGATCGGGCTGCCGATCTGCTCGACGACGACGGTGGTTTCAGCTTTTGCCATGATCCCGCCCTCACGCTTCTGCCACGGCGTCGGTACCGGCATCGCGGCGACGCGTCTGCAGGGACGAAACCTTGAGGTTGCGACGAGCGGCGACGCCACGCGGGCTGTCCTCGTTCTTCAGCGCGTCGAATGTCGCGCGGACGAGGTTGTAGGGGTTCGAGGAGCCGAGCGACTTCGACACCACGTCCTGCATCCCGACCGCCTCGAAGACGGCGCGCATCGGGCCGCCGGCGATGATGCCGGTACCGGCCGGGGCTGCACGCAGCACGACCTTGCCGGCGCCGTGACGGCCCTGGACGTCGTGATGGAGCGTGCGGCCTTCGCGCAGCGGAATGCGGACGAGGCCGCGCTTGGCGGCTTCCGTCGCCTTGCGGATGGCTTCCGGCACTTCACGCGCCTTGCCATGTCCGAAGCCGACGCGGCCCTTCTGGTCGCCGACGACGACGAGAGCGGCGAAGCCGAAGCGACGTCCACCCTTCACCACCTTGGCGACGCGGTTGATGTGGACCAGACGGTCCACGAATTCCGAATCGCGCTCTTCGCGATCGCGGTCACGAGGCTCTCTCGCCATGTCATATCCTCTTACTTGCGCGGAACGAGGCGCCAGGCCCCGCCGCTCGCTCGAGCGTCCCTGATGGAACGACGTTGAATGCGTCGCACGGAAGACCGGAAGCCGGCTCCCGCGCGACGCTGGTAATCAGGCTCAGAAGTTCAGCCCGCCCTCGCGGGCGGCCTCGGCCAGCGCCTTGACGCGGCCGTGATACATGTAGGAGCCGCGGTCGAAGACCACGTCCTTGACGCCGGCCTTGACGCCACGCTCGGCGATCAGCTTGCCGATCGCGGAGGCCGCATCGACATTCGCGCCCGACTTGATGTCGCCGCGGATGTCCTTGTCCAGCGACGAGGCGGAGGCCAGCGTGACCCCCTTCACGTCGTCGATGATCTGCGCGTAGATCTGCTTGCCGGTGCGATGCACCGAAAGGCGGGCGCGGCCATTGGCCACGGCCTTGATCGCGCGGCGGACGCGGGCCTTGCGGCGCGCAGTGTTGTCTGTCTGCTTGCTGCTCATGGCCCTTACTTCTTCTTCCCTTCCTTGCGGAAGATGAACTCGCCGGCGTATTTGACGCCCTTGCCCTTGTAGGGCTCGGGTCCGCGATAGTCGCGGATTTCGGCGGCGGTCTGTCCGACCACCTGCTTGTCGATGCCGGTGATGACGATTTCGGTCGGCTTCGGCGTGACGATCGCGACACCCTCGGGGATCGCGTAGTCGATGTCGTGGCTGTAGCCGAGCGACAGCTTAAGTACCTTGCCGTTGACGGCGGCCTTGTAGCCGACGCCGTTGATCTCGAGCTTCTTCTCGAAGCCCGTGGTGGTGCCGATCACGAGGTTGGCGATGCGGGCGCGCGAGGTGCCCCAGAGCGCGCGGGCACGCTTCGACTGCGAGCGCGGCTGAACCGCGATCGAACCGTTCTCCATCGCCACCGAGACGTCGTCGGGAACGCTGAAGGAGAGCTCGCCCTTCGAGCCCTTGATCTTGACGAGCTGCCCGGCGACGTTGGCGGTGACGCCAGCGGGGACCGGAACAGGCTTCTTGCCGATACGAGACATTGGATTTCTCCTGAAAATGAGCGGCGCGGAAGGTCTTTTAGAAGACCTTGCAGAGCACTTCGCCGCCCACGTTCTGTTCGCGGGCAAGATGATCGGGCATCACACCCTTCGGCGTAGAGATGATGGTCACGCCAAGGCCGTCGGCCACGCGGGGCATCGTCTCCACCGAAGAATAGACGCGGCGGCCGGGCTTCGACACACGCGAGATCGACCGGATGACCGGCAGTCCCTCATGATACTTAAGCTCGATATCGAACTCGGTCCGGCCATTGCCGAACTCGGTCTGGGTGTAGCCGCGGATGTAGCCCTCGGACTGAAGCACGTCGAGGACGCGGGCCCTCAGCTTCGAACCGGGCGTCGAAACGCGCGACTTGCGCCGCATCTGCGCATTGCGGATGCGGGTCAGCATATCTCCAAGCGGATCAATGATCACGATCGTGTCCCCCTCACCAGCTCGACTTGACGAGGCCGGGAACCAGCCCCTTGTTGCCGAGCTCGCGCAAGGCAATGCGCGACATCTTCAGCTTGCGGTAGACGGCGCGCGGACGCCCCGTGACTTCGCAGCGGTTGCGCACGCGGGTCGGAGCCGAGTTGCGCGGCAGTTCGGCCAGCTTGAGGCGAGCGAGAAAACGCTCGTCCATGGACTGGCTGTCGTCATTGGCGATCGCGAGAAGCCGCGCGCGCTTGCCCGCGAATTTCTTCACGAGAGCCTTGCGGTGGTTGTTGTTCTCGACGGAGCTTTTCTTAGCCATCGATATCTCCTGGTTTCCGCGTATGAGCGGTCAAGCTCACTGCCGGAACGGGAAGTTGAAGTGCTTGAGCAAGGCGCGTGCCTCGTCGTCCGACTTCGCAGTCGTGCAGACGATCACGTCCATGCCCCAAACGGCGTCGACCTTGTCG